>QZKK01000144.1 GCA_003599475.1 Desulfobacteraceae bacterium | reverse complement strand
ATCGCGTAATCCTCCGGACGAACAGCTCCATTCAACAGTACGCCGACGAAGTGCAGAAGTTGATCCCCCGCCTGATGCCCGAAGGTGTCGTTGTGCTTCTTGAAGTTGTCGAGATCGATGAGAATGGCCGCCAGGTCCTGCCCGCGTCCTTGCGTTTGACTGAAAACGTCCTCCAGATTCTCTTCGAGAAATGCCCGGTTCTTGAGTTGAGTCAATTCATCTGTGATCGCGCGCTCGTGTGCCTGGCGCAGGCGGCGTTCGTACTCCAGTTCGCGTTTGGCGATACTGCGCTCGGCTTCGCGGGCCGCCTCGAGCACGGTGTTTTCGTAGCTTACGAGCAGGTCCTGAAAACGTGCGTCCTGCACGCGCACGCTGTTTCGAATCCGTCCGTAGTTGAGGATATCCCAACGGATCCCGGGGCCGCCGATCAATTCAAAACTCTCCGCTTCGAAAAGATTGCCAAGCCCGCTTCCGCCGGGTGTAAACTTCGCATCCGAGGCCCTGAACCCGATGGTGCCGAAAAGCGAAAAATGGGGGTACAGGTCGGCTTTCGCAAAACCGATTTGCGCACTCTGAGCGGCAAGCTGCCGCTCCGCCAGGCGGATATCCGGCCTCCGCCGCAACAGTTCTGCCGGGATCCCTACGGCCGCCTGCCGGGGAGGCCGGGGTATCGCCCCGGGCCCCGCAAGAAGGCCGTCGATTTGCCCCGGCATCATACCCGCCAAAATCGCCAGTGCATTTTTGGCCTGACGGATTTCCCTCTGAAACCGGGGAATCGATGACTGAGTGTTCAGCAGCAGGGCCCGCGCCTGGGCCACGTCGAGTTCGGTGACCGAGCCTCCCCGGAAACGGGCTTCGGCAATTTCGAGGGATCTTTTCTGAATCCTGGTGTTTTCCAGGGCGATGGCCAGCCGAGACTCCGAGGTGCGAAGCGATATGTATGTCCGGGCCGCCTCGGCGGCAAGCGAAACCAGGATGTCGTCGTAGTTTGCGACGGAAGCCTGCAGGTTTCTGACCCCCGTCTGAATGCCGCGCCGGAATTTCCCCCAGAAGTCCAGTTCCCATGCCGCATCGAAGCCGATCGCCGCCTCCGTATAGGAGGTGTCGAGGGCAGCCGCATTCTCGCTCAATCGATAATAGGTTAAATCGGTGCTCGCCGCTTGTGTCTGAGGATACAAGAGGCCGGTGGCAATCCCCAGCTCGGCCCGGGCCTGGAGAATCCGGATACCGGCCCTGCGAAGCGTCAGGTTCCGGATGCAGACGGAATCGATCAGGTCATCGAGCACCGGATCTTTGAAGACCGTCCACCAGCTCCCGAGATCGGCTTTCTGAGCATCGATTGCAGGATCTTGCTTCTCTATCCAATCTTTCGGTTCGGGAGGTGCCGGCGCCACATAGTCGGGTCCGACCATCGCGCAGCCGATCAGAGGCAGGAAGCAAAAAACAATGATCGCAGTCCTTACGCCCATGAGTTCCCCCTTGATTCGCTTTGCCGCATTCCCACCCAATGCCTACCGTCTTTACTCCAAACTGGGATCGTTTGCAACAGAACCGCTTTATGCTCAGCAATTCTCAGTGAACATCCACATGGAGCCGGGTGGCCGGGTTTTGAAACGGTCGACTGTTTAAAGCGCATTAGAGAGCGTTGAACCGAACAGCAGCAAGGCTTTTCTTGAGCCGGGAAAAGGCATCCCAGGGATCATCGCCGGGTTAAAGCCGGAGCCTCTGTTCGGTTTTACGCTCTCTTGTGCGCGAGTTTCGAGCGTTTTAAAATCCGGCTACCCGACGGAATCGTTACATTTTCAGTTTCACCGAGAATTGATGTCGTACTTGCAGCAGTCGGCCGCACCCGAAACCCGTCCGAAATCCGGATTTTGGCCGCTTGATCGCGGAAATACGATGCGCTACGATATCTTAAAGAAAATCGAAACGTCTATGTCGGAAAGGAGACCGCCATGCAGCCGATCGAAAAACTTCCCTTCGGTAGAACCGGTCATCGGAGCAGCCGGACCGTCTTCGGCTCCTTTTGCCTCAAGAATCTTTCTCAGGAATCGGCAGACCGGGTGCTTGAGCTGCTGTTCCGGTACGAAATCAACCACATCGATACGGCGCCGGGATACGGAGATGCCGAGCTTCGAATCGGCCCATGGATGAAACAGAACCGGAACCGATTCTTTTTAGCGACAAAAACGGACAAGCGGACCTACGCCGACGCGCGGGAGCAGTTCCATCGGTCTCTGGACCGGCTCCAGGCGGATCGGGTGGATCTGCTTCAGCTTCATAACCTCACCGATGTGGTCGGCCGTGAGGTCGTGATGGGGCCTGCGGGTGCCCTGGAGTTTTTGATCGAGGCCAAGCAATCGGGACTTGCCCGGTTCATCGGAGTTACGGGGCACGGAATCCTTGCCCCCAGGATGCACCGGCAGAGCCTTGCGCAGTACCCTTTCGACAGTGTGCTCCTTCCGTGCAATTACCTGCTGATGCGGAATCCATACTATGCGGGCGAGTTCGATCGACTGCTTGCACTCTGCAGAAAACAGGCGACGGCCGTTCAAACCATCAAATCGGCCGCCCGCGGCTTATGGGGAGAACGGACCCGTACCTGTCACACCTGGTACGAACCGCTGAACGGGGAAGAGGCGATAACCAGGGCGGTGCACTGGGCCCTGGGGATTCCGGACACCTTCCTTGTCACCCCGGGGGAAGCCTCCCTTCTTCCAATGGTGCTCTCGGCGGCGGCAAACTATCAAGGCCCGCCCACTGACGAAGCGATGCGGAAGATGGTTGAACAAGAAGGGATGTCGCCGCTTTTTGACCAGGCATAAAGAGCGGTCGAGAGGGGAATCGGTTGAGTTGTTGAGAGGGGGAGCCAACCATTTAACCACTCAACCGGTTACCCACTCAACCGAATTACTCAGCGAATGCTGAAGTCCATATTCGTGCAGATCGGTTCCGTGTCGAACAGGACCCCTGGATTCAAAAGATCGTCGGGATCGAAGAGGTTTTTGATCTCGCGCATATAGGAAAAGGCGGGGCCGAGCTCCTCTTCGAGATAGATCGATCGGGAGCGCCCGGCGTTGTGCTCTCCGACAAGCGTTCCGGCGTATTTCTGCAGGATCTTGAAGGTTTCCCGGGACACGGTCTCGATCTGGTTTCTGATCGACTCGTCTGCGGGGTTGAAATAAGGCCTGGCGTGGATGCTTCCGAATCCGGGGTGTCCATAAAAGGAGACTTCCAGGTTCAACCGCTGCATCAATTCTTCGATTTCCTGAAGGATCGAGCCGATATCCTTCAGGTGAACAGCCAGGTCGTCGATGACGGGAATCAACAGAAGATTGTTCTCGCGGCAGTATTTCAGCAGCGACATCTGAATCCGCCTCCGGTCATTCCAGAGGGCTGCCTCCTCGGGGCTGCCGGGGGAGATGTTCCACATCCGGGAAACTCCAAGGCCTTCGATGACCTTTCCGGCTTCCCGGCCCTGTTCTGCGGAGCCGTCGAATTCGGCGACCAGCGTTCCGACGATATCCGGATCTTCGAGATTGAGGATCTTGCCTTCGACCCTTTCCGAACAGGAAGCGTCCGAATATTCCAGGGCGGCAGGATTCAGCGCCTTCAAACGCACGGCCCCCTCGGTCAATCCTCCGTAGTCTCTGAAATGCGCCACCAGAATCCCGTGAATCGTCTGCTTCCGGATCAACTTGAGCCGTATTTGCGTCACGATTCCAAGGGTGCCGACACTGCCGATCAGGAGGTGGGTGGCCAATTCGCGCATGTCGGTGTACCTGGCGAGTGCCTTCAGATTGTATCCGCCGGCCACAAAGGGCCTCCTGTCCATGATGGCTCGGCTTTCGGCATCGGATAGATACCTTTCCCGGATCTTTTTCAACCCGGCTGCCAGGTGATCGGGCAGGCGTTCGGCCGTATCGACGACTTCTCCTCCGGCCGTAATGAACCTCAGGGAGGCGACGAATGCATCCAGGGTTCCGTATTTTGCCGTACGGGGACCGGTCGAGCGCGTGCCGACGTTTCCGCCCAGCGCACAAATCGCGCTGCTCGACGGCACGGCCGGCAGCATCAGGCCGTGTTCGGTGATCTTTTTGACGAAATGATCCAGGATCATTCCCGGCTCGACCACGCTCTCCTCGCCTACGGAGACGAGCCGGTTGAGGTATCTTTTGAAGTTCAAGACGATTCCTGGGCCGATCGATGCCCCGCTGAGATCGCTCCCCCCGGAGCGCGATACGATGGAATGCCCCTCGTTTCTTGCGAACCGAAGCGTGCGGATCACATCTTCCTCGTCTCTGGGTTCAACCACCAGGGCGGGAACGATCCGGTAGGCGCTCATATCCCTGCTGAACCGCTCCCGGACGGCCGGATCCGCATGGAGGTCGCCGCTGATGATCAATCGATCGGCCTTCACAGAGAGGCTTTCTCCCGGATTGAAAAAGGTTGAAATGAAACGGCAATCGATCCCATGGAATGATTATGGCGACAGCCGCAGGCGAATGTCAATGGCTCCCGCGTTGCGGGTTACGGGTTGCGCGGAAATGGCGAATCAACGCACGGAGATCAGGCCGGTCAAGGATATCCCCGAAACTTCGGAACTCGATCTTCAATCTTCAAATCTAAAATCTAAAATCTAAATTCTAAAATCTAAAATGGGTGCCTTTCATTTCTTCGGAGGCTTCTTTTTCGGAAGTATCGGTGTATTTACAACCAGAGCGGAAAAATCGTTCGAACGCCGGATGTCCAGTTCCAGGCCTTCTTTATCGATATCGAAATACTTCGAGACCACCCTGACGATATCCCTTTGAAGATTCTTTAAAACCTCCTCCGAGATTTCAAGTTTATCGTATACCAGGGCGAATTTGAGCCGTTTCTTGGCCACATCGCTGCTCGTGCCCTTGCCGAAGAGTTTTTGTAAGAAACCGTTGAGCATTGCCCCCCCTATTTACTGAAGCCGAATCTGCCGCCGAGCTTCTTCCAGAACTGCCTCTGGACTTTCGGTACTTCAATCGGAAGATCCGGCTGGCCGTTCAGCCGGACGGCAATGCGACGAAATGCATCTCCTGCCTTGGAGCTTTTGTCCAGAACAATCGGTGTTCCCGTATTGGTCGAGATGACCACCTGATCATCGATCGGCACCAGGCCGATGAGTTGGATCGAGAGCACATCCAGCACGTCTTCGTGGCTCAGCATGTCGCCTCTTTCCACCATCTGGGGAATGATCCGGTTGATAACCAGCTTCGGGGTAATCGAGCGCGCGTAGAGAAGGCCGATAACCCGGTCCGCATCCCGGATCGAAGACACCTCCGGTGTGCAGATGATCAGCGCCTCGTCGGCGGCCGCGATGGCGTTTTCAAACCCCCGCTCGATTCCGGCGGGACAATCCATCAGGATGAAATCGAACTCCTTTCGGAGTTCTTTGACCAGTTCCACCATATCCTGAGGCGACAGGACATCCTTGTTGTCGTTCTGAGAGGCGGGAATCAGATGCAGGTTTTCGATCCGCCGGTCGCGAATGGCGGCCTGCCTGATCTTGCACTTTTTTTTGACGAGATCGACGATATTGAATACGATTCGGTTTTCCAGACCCATGACGACATCCAGGTTTCTGAGGCCGATGTCCAAATCGACGACCACCACCTGTTTACCCTCAAGCGCCAGCGCCGCTCCGATCGAAGCCGTAGCGGTGGTTTTTCCGACGCCGCCCTTGCCCGACGTAATCACGATGCTTCTTCCTACCAATGTACACCTCTGATAAATGATCCATCCAAATGCCTTGCCCTACCGGACTTCCGGCCAGGGCAGGCGCCCGAACGGGTTTGCCTTTATATAGTCATCTACGACGATACAGTCCCCTTCCACATGAGCAAATTCCGCCGTCACCCCTTCGGTCGCAGGCGTTCCGACGGCAACCACCGGTCCGATCTGGACCTGGGTCGGTTTGAATTTCAGGGCCACCACGATTGCCGACAGATCGTTCGGCTGCCCCGCAACGGCCTTCCCGGAAAGGTTTCCGAGAACAAGAATATCGCCCCCTGCGGTGATTTCAGCACCGGGATTGACATCCCCCAAGATCACCAGGTGCCTCTTTGCAGTGACTTTCTGACCGGAGCGGACCCGACCGGCCAGCATGAGCACGTCACTTCGACGGTAATACCAGGCATCCGCCACGTCCCGCCGCCGATTCTTCTCCACGCGCGACATCGGCTCCCTCGGAGGGGGCGAAACGGCCGCGACGCTGAATTTTTCTTTGAGAAAGGCCTCGAGCTCCCTGATCAGGACCTCGCTGCCGTTTTCAGTCCCTGCATCGATAACCACCCGCGCATTGACAGCCAGGTGCTGCATTCGCTTGAAGAGCTCTTCGAGCTCCTGTTTGAGGGTCGTCATGGGACTCTCCGGGTCGAGAGTCACCCAAAGGCTGTCGCCGACGCCCTTTAGACGAACCGATGGAGTATGGTCTTCGATTTCATTCATTGAGGAAAAGGCCCCCCTGATAGTCGCCTGACAGTCGTCGAACGAATCTCACATATTCCGGCCGAAAGGGTGCAATAGGGATATAGAAAAACATACGCCAAGTCAATAATCGATTTGGTCGATTGCATAATTCCGATAAAAAATTACGATTCCTTGAAACGCCGGCGGGGGGATGAGCTGTGAGGGTGCAAAAGCGGTCGGTTATCCTGCCCGAATCCGGGAATGGATGCTTTCAAGCCGGGAAAACGCGACTGAATCGGACGCTATGGCTTTTCTACAGGTGATGATTGAGATAGTCGGGAACCGGAACGATGACGATCTTTAATCCTCTGACGCCTTCGACCTTTTCGGCAATGCTTTGGATGTTCTGATTCACTTCAAACGCCTTGGCTTCCGGAGCCGTCGCCCTGATGAAAACCTCTCCGTTTTGAACGGCGACCCTGACATCCGGTTTCTTTCCGATCAACGCCGCTCTGACCTTGGCGGAGAGGTAAAGATCCTCCATCGCGCGCTGGGATTCGGGGGTCGTCTTGAACCGATCCAATTTCGCCGTATGACAGATGATCTCGACGGCATCCTCCTGTGAGATTTTGCCGAGTTGAATCACCAGTTCGTACAGGCTGTTGTCCCAGGGGTTCACTCCATAGAGGTGTTTGCTCCATTTTTTCCGCTGGTTGTCCAACTTTCGGATGAAGGCCATGGCCTCTTTCCGGGTGAAATTGTTTCTATCCATGGACAGCCTCACCCGATCTTCCAGATCGGCATTGATCCGCACCTTGAGCACATGAGGGATGCTTTCGACAAAGAACTGGCCCCCGAAACCATGGTAGACCACCTTGTCCTTCCGCAGGTAGTTCAGCAAGGCTGTCTGGATATAGGCGATAAATTTTTCCTTGCCGGATATGAAACGGTCGAGGATGGAGGGTGCATCGTGGATCGCACTGAACAGCTTGATCTCCGGGATATTGAATTCTTCGGAGGCCTCGATGAGGACTTCCCGGGCGATACAGTCGTAACCGAGTCGATTTGCGACCTTCTCGGCGATCGCCTTCCCGTAACTGTACGAACCTCTGGATATGGTGATGACAGCCACTTTTTCCTCCCGATTCGGTGATGGGTCAGGGAAACGGAGTCGAAACAAAGAGCATCCGGTGACTCTCCGTATATACCGGGTTCGGATGGAATTTTCCAGGAAAAAACGGCAATCCCGGTGAAAATCCATGCATCCGGTCATCGGGGCGGACGGGAATGAAGTTACCCGGCCGTAAATTAGCAGGATGCCGTGCCAACGAACGGCAGCGTGTGCAGGATATCGGAGCCGCAAGCGTCTTAAGATGCCGGGGCCTGGTTGTCCGCAAACGATGAAATCGTTTCTGCGGACAACCGGGTCGGTTTACCAATTGCTACCGCATCCTTTTGAGGTTCTTATTGACGGCCTCCCAGTCGATTACGTTAAAAAAGGCTTCGATGTACTCGGGTCTTCGATTCTGGTATTTCAGATAGTACGCATGCTCCCAGACATCTATGCCCAGAATCGGTGTTTTGCCCTGGCTCAGGGGGTTGTCCTGATTGGGTGTGGTCACGATTTCAGGTTTCCCGTCTTTCAATACCAGCCAGGCCCAACCGCTTCCGAAGAGCTGCGCTGCGGCACTTGAAAACTTCTCCTTGAATGTATCGAAACTGCCGAACCCTTTTTTGACGAGGTCGGCGACGTCCCCTTTGAACCCGACGCCCTTTTTCAAAGACGGCCAGAAGAACGAATGGTTCGCATGACCGCCGCCATGGTTTCGAACCGCGGTTCGAATCTTTTCCGGCACCGCATTCAGATCCTTCAGCAGATCCTCGACGCTTTTCCGCTGCAGTGCCTCATGTCCTTCCAATGCCGCGTTCAGCTTATCGACGTAAGTCTGATGATGTTTGGTATGATGAATCCGCATGGTTTGCTCGTCGATATAGGGTTCCAGCGCATCGTACGAATACGGAAGAGAGGGTAACGAATGAGTCATGGTTTACTTCTCCTTCTATCGAATGACGAATTACTTTTCACCAACTTTTCAACTGGATCAGAAGCCGAAAATTCGGACTAGCATAATAGTAACCACGCTGTGGCATTTAGCAATCTTCTCCAATATCGGTTCAGCCGGAAAGACCGCAAGGCTCAAAGGCGTGTATCGACAATTTTAAAATCCGTCCATCCGGAGGAATCCATACCATTTGATTTTCACCGAGGATTGCTGCCGAAGCCCCCAGTAATGCGGCCCGGCAGCGCGGTCCGGCAAAGTTGCAAAAACGACCGCGATCTGGTATCACCGATACCCTCAAGATCCGAATAGAAAAGCTTTCATGTCGCGCCAAAAGGAGGATCCGATGCAACCCGCTTCTTTTCAAAACCTGCCGAAGTTTGACCTTTACCGTTTCTTTTTCCATGTTCACGACCATGCTGGATCGGTTTGAAGAATCGTTTCTTACCACCGAAACATGGGGGAATGTTCAAAAGAAAATCGACCGCAGCAAAAAAGCATGGGAAAAGAGAAGCGGCGAACCTGAAAAGGAGTGAAAACGTCCGGGATCAGGCGTACGTCAACAAATGGCTCTGTTCCGTCTCATCGATTTTGCACTCCACCACGCAGCCCAATGCCGCCGATACCACATTCACTGCATTATCGACACTCAAGATTTCCGTGTTCAGCGTAAGATCGTAGTTGATCGGATCGCCGATGTCCGAATTGAAGTATTTTCGAATGAATGCTCTGCGGTCGGATTCCGTTCTGATGACGCGGCGCTTTGCTTCTTCTTTTGGGACGTTGAAATGATGAGCGACGTGTTCGATCCTGAGCTTCTGCGGGGCGGTGATGCGGACCCGGAACTGTTTTTCAGGGGGAAGTATGAAGTTAGCCCCTCTGCCGACGATGACGGCTCTTCCGTGCTTTCCGATAGCGCCGACAACCTTCATCAGATGCCGGAGATACTGGTCGGGCCACAGATGCCGTTCATAGATCAGAGAAGAGATCCAGTCTTCGAGTACTGAAAGCCCTTTTTCGTCCAGGGTGTTGAGCAGGTACTCGCTGACATCCGCATCCTTTGCCATCGCGTGCAGGACTTCACGTTGAAATACTTGAAAGCCTAATTTTTCTGCGAGTTTTTCCGCTATGATTCGCCCGCCGCTGCCCGGATCTCTGGAAATCGTTATGGTCATCGATGCTTTCTTTTCCTCAGGTTCCCTGTGCAGCATCTGCCATCTGAGTATCTGTTCTTCTACGATTCGTGGTGTCGTTCTCATCGGAGCCTCCTGTTGAAAAGTCTAAGACCGATCGGATCACCGGCTTCGGGCTCGGCTCAGGGGGGACTTGAAAGAATCATTCGAGCACTCCCGCTCGGCTCGCTCAGGGGTCATACAATGAAGGTACAACAAACCCGGTGCTTGTCAACGTTATGGAAGAAGTATGAAAAACGGGCGGCTCCTGGACTTCAATCCAGAATAGCCCTTGCTTTCATGATAAAAAGAAGCTAACAGAAACGGATCACGTGTATATAGGGGGGGAAATGAAAATCGCGGTTCTGGGCGGCCTTGGGTTGCAGGGCAGGGCGGCTCTGCTGGATCTGGCACGCAGTCGCCGGGTCGATGAAGTCATCTGTGCGGATATCGACCTGAAGGACTGGGAAAAGGCGGCTGCCTTCATCGATGTTTCGAAAATCCGGCCGATCCGGCTGGACGGCGCTTCGAAGGAGGCCATGGCCGCCCTGCTGAAGCAAGGGGTGGACGCCGCAATCGATCTGCTGCCGTTGCCTTTGATGAGAACCGCTTTCGAGGCTGCTCTCGAAGCGAAGGTGCCCCTGGTAAGCACAAATTACGGGACTCCCATCCGCCACCTGCACGAAGCGGCCGGCGAGGCCGGAATCGGCATGATGCCGGAGTGCGGCCTCGATCCCGGAATCGATCTGGTCATTTGCGGCAACGCCGTGCGCCGGTTCGATCAGCTTCATGTGCTAAACTCGTATTGCGGGGGCATTCCCGAGAAAAAGGCCTGCAACAATCCTCTAAACTACAAGATAAGCTGGAACTTCGATATGATGCTCAGGTCCCAGAAGCGGGCATCCACCTTCATTCGAAACGGGGGGAAGTATACGGTACCGGCGGAACTGCAGCACGAATCCGAGATGATCCACACCGTCGTTTTCCCCGGGTTGGGCGAACTCGAGGCCGTCCCCAACGGCGATGCCGTGTTCTATACAGATCTGCTGAACGTCAGTACAACCGTACGCGAGGCCGGCCGCTATTCCCTGCGCTGGCCCGGTTGGTGTGCCTTCTGGGGGCCGATAAAGCGCCTCGGCCTGCTGGCGGACGAGCCCATAAAAGGATTCGACGGCGCGATCACGCCCCACCGGCTCATGGAGGAAATCCTGGAGCCCCGGCTTCAGTACCTGGATGACGAAAAAGATGTTGCGGCCATGTACAATGTATTCTCCGGCATCAGGGACGGGCGTCCGAAAACGGTAAAAATCTCACTCATGATCGAAAGAGATTTAAAATCGGGCCTTTTCGGAATGAACCTCGGGGTCGGTTTTCCTGCCAGTATCGTCGCTCAGATGCTCGCATCGGGAGGAATTGCGGCTAACGGGGTTCTAAACCCCGCTCTGGATGTGCCTTATGCCCCGTTTATGACCGAGCTGGAAAAGCGGGGCATCGTCGTCAAAGAGGAAGAGGGATCTTGACTTCAAATCAAAGACAAGGAGGAAAATCATGAACCGGTGGAAGTTTTTCAGCTTGGTCCTTGCACTCGGTATGGCCGCAGGATTCTTTTCGTCTGCCGCTGCAGGAACTCTGGATGAAATCGCGCAAAGAGGAGAATTGAGGGTTGCATGTCAGACTCAGGGGCCGCCGTTCAGCTTCGTGGATAAAAACGGCAAGCGAGCCGGCAGTTCCATCGATTTCTGCGAAATGATGGGCAAGGAGATGGGAGTCAAGGTAACGTACCTTGACTACGACTGGGACGGGCTCATTCCGGCGCTGCTGTCCAAGAAAGCGGACATTCTTGCAGCCGACATGACGCCGACTCTCAAACGCGCCATGAAGATCGCCTTCAGCAAGCCTTTCATGTACACGGGAAGCGTTGTTTTTGTAAAATCCGACAGCCCGATCAAAACCCTTGCGGACGCTCGAAAAGAAGGGATGAAGATCGCGGTTCTGCTCGGGTCGACGGGAGAGACCGACGCAAAGAACAGCTTTCCGAAGGCCGAGCTAAAATCTTACAAGGGGGGCGGCCCTCTCTTGATCGACGCCGTGCTGAAAGGTCATGCGGATTTCGGGGTGAACGATTCCTCGGCCGTCACCGGACAGATGTCGAATTTCCCTCCCAACAGCCTCCGGATCCTGCCGGACATGCTCTCGAAGCTGCCGCTGGCATTTGCGGTGCGTTACGATTCAATGGATCTTCTGGAGTGGATCAACCTCTTTTTCCTGCATACGAGCCTCGACGGACGGCTGGACAAAAACCTGGACTACTGGGTCAACAGCCTGGAATGGAAAAAGGATCATTGATGTAGCGCTCTTGACTGGATACGTGCGGGCTGCTCCATCGTGCAGCCCGCATGTCCCGGGGTTTGTCTTCAACTTTTCATTCACAATCGACCATTCGCGATTTACAATTGGCAATTCATTTCGATGCTTCAGTTCAAAAATTGTGAATTGTGAATTGTGAATTATTAATTGCCAATTGTGAACGGATACCGAAGTTATTTATTTGATCAAACCGGCCGTCCCCGCCAAGGCGGAAACACTGAACACGGAAGACCTTCCATTCGGGCATCATGCTGGAGACCTTTAATTTTCGCGTCATCATCGATTATCTGCCGCTTTACTGGCAATGTTTTCTGGCAACTCTCTGGCTGTCCGGAGCCGGGCTTTTCGGCTCACTGGTGATCGGAACCATCGCCTGCGCCATGCGCACCAGCCGGTCCAAAAGTCTGGGAATTGCCGCTTACGTCTACATCGAGAGCATCCGCTCCACGCCGCTTCTCGCGCAGCTCTACTTTTTTTACTTCGGCCTGCCTTCGCTCGGAATCCCGATTTCCGAGGAAACAACGGGGATTCTGGCTCTTACGCTCAACAGCGGCGCCTATATGGCGGAAATCATCCGCTCGGGGATCCAGTCTGTACCGGAGGGTCAGATAGAGGCGGCGCTTTCGTCGGGGTTGAACTACATCCAGCGCATGCGTTACATCACACTGCCCCAGGCAGTGGGCGTATCACTCCCTCCCCTGCTGGGTCAGGCCATCGTGCTGGTAAAGGATTCGGCGCTCCTTTCGTTGATATCGCTGACGGAGCTGACCCGTGCCGGGCAGATCATGACCTCGGAGCGTTTCATGCCTGCGGAGGGATTCCTTACATCGGCCGTTTTTTACCTGATGATTTACTACTGTCTCAAGAGCTTGAGCCATTGGTCCCAGAAACGACTGATCTACCGGCAAGCCTTGTGAAAAGGAAATTCGAAATTCGAATATCGAAAGCCGAAACAAATCCTAAAACCAAAATCCAAAATTCCAAAATGGTATCTTGGCCGGGTCTTCCTTTAGTCGCTTTTGATTGGGTCATTTGAATTTTGGTCATTCGGTTTTGTTTCGTATTTCGGATTTCGTGCTTCGGGATTATTTAAACCGTATGTGGGGTTATTACATCGAACAACTGATCCACAGCCTCCCCTATTTTCTCAAGGGCCTCTGGATGACAATCGCCGTTTCGGGCCTGAGCCTGGTCATGGGAACCGTAATCGGCTTCAGTTGGGGCATTATTCGAGCTTCGCGATACAGGGTGCTGAACATCCTCATCGGTGCCTGGGTGGATCTCATCCGGGGCACCCCCTTTCTGGTGCAGATCTTTATCATTTTCTTCATCCTGCCCGAGTTCGGAATCCAGCTTGAAGCCTTTCCGTCGGCGGTGATCGCCCTGACAAACCTGGCGGCATGTTTCATCTGCGAGATCGTTGCCGCCGGTATCCTGGCGGTGGCCTATGGCCAGACCGAAGCGGCGGTCTCGACAGGGCTCAACCGATACGAACAGCTTCGCTATGTGATCATGCCGCAGGCCATGCGCATCATCACTCCTTCCCTGGTCGGCCAGTACGTGCTTCTGATCAAAGACTCATCGGTGGTATCGACCATCGGGGTCGTCGACGTCACACGGGTCGGCTGGCTGACGGTCCAGCGCATCCCCCAGGGGCTGCTGGTTTTCGGCCTGGTGGGGCTTCTCTATTTCAGCATCTGTTATCCGCTCATCCGGCTTTCGAGTTATTTCGAGAAGCGAATGTCGGAGGGGATTCGACCGCAATAAGGTAAACCGAGATGATCCGATTCAAAGACGTTCACAAATGGTTCGGCGAACTGCATGTTTTAAAGGGCATCACTCTCCGCGTCGATCCGGCCGAGGTTCTGGTGATCTGCGGGCCGAGCGGTTCGGGAAAAAGCACCCTGATCCGCTGCATCAACCGCCTTGAACCCATCCAGAAGGGCGAGCTCATCGTCGACAGGATGAAGGTCCATGAATCCAAAACGAACATGACACGGCTGCGGGCGGAAATCGGCTTCGTCTTCCAGCAGTTCAATCTCTACCCCCATATGACGGCGTTGGAAAATGTCACGCTGGCGCCCATGAAGGTGCGCAAGGTTTCCAGACGGGAGGCGGAGGATCTGGGCCGGCAAGTCCTCGAGAAGGTCGGCCTGGCGGACAAGCTGAATCAATACCCGGCCCAGCTTTCCGGCGGTCAGCAGCAGCGGGTGGCCATCGCGCGCGGCCTTTGCATGCGGCCGAAAATCATGCTCTTCGACGAACCGACGTCGGCCCTCGATCCGGAAATGATCAATGAAGTGCTCGAGGTCATGCGGAACCTGGCCCGGGAGGGAATGACCATGATCGTTGTAACCCATGAAATGGGCTTTGCGCGCGAGGTTTCCCACCGGGTGGCCTTCATGGATATGGGGGAGCTGATAGAGATCGCACCCCCGGAGACGTTTTTCGCCCGACCCGAGAGCGAGCGCACCAAGCTTTTCTTAAGCAAGATCCTGAGCCACTAGACCGTGCCCCCTCGAACGGAGTTCCTGGTTTTTACAGCTCCCCAGGGGCACGGAAATCCGAAATTCGAATATCGAAACTCGAAACAATCACGCAATCGCCATGACAAATGACCAAAACGTCAGAACAGCGGATTTAGCTCTAATTTCTTTTGGATTTTGAATTTTTTCTATTGTTTCGGATTTCGGATTTCGATATTTGAATTTTCAGTCGTCCCCCTCAGATCAGCCAATTTCTCACCACATTGCCCAACTGCCCCTCGAACTCCTCCCTTTTCCCGTGTACCTTTACCCGGCCGAGATCCAGGACATACACCCGGTCGGCAACCGCCATGGCGGAACGGACGTCCTGATCGACGAGAAGAATCGTTCGGCCTTCGGCCTTGAGCGCCAGGAGCTCCTGGTAGATGCTTTCGGCGATTGCCGGGGACAGCCCGACAGACGGTTCGTCGACAAGGAGCAGGGCCGGATCGCTCAGAAGCGATTTGGCGATATCCAGAATCCGCTGCAGCCCGCCGGAAAGGGCGCCGGCCAACAGGTTTCGACGCTCTCTCAAAACAGGAAATCTTTCGAAAGCCCAATCGATCCGGTTCCGGATTCTGCCGCGGTCCCTTTTGAACACCCAGCAGCCGAGCTCCAGATTCTCGGCCACAGTCATCTGTGGAAATACGGCTCGATCCTGGGGGATGTAACAGATCCCCCGCTCGATGATCCTGTCGACTTCGATGCCGGTGATTTCAGCCCGATCCAGCCACACGCCGCCTTTCTGGGGTTTCAGGATGCCGCAAATCGATTTCAGCAGGGTGGATTTGCCGGAGCCGTTCGGGCCGATGACGATGACGATTTCCCCCTCAGGAACCGAAAGATCCAGCCCGTTGAGGATAAAGAGGTCCCTCTGGTAGGCGGCATGCAGATCCCGGACTTCAAGCTTCATCGCTCCCCTCCGGGCAGGCCTCCCAAGTAGGCATGGATCACCCGTTCATCGGCTCGAACCGATTCAGGCGTTCCCTCGATAATCAATGTTCCGCGGTCGAGCACGACCAGCCGCTGGCAGAGGCGAAAAACGGAGGGGATCTCGTGGCTGACCAGGATGATCGTTTTTCCTGCACGATGAAGCTCGACCAGATAGCTTTCCAGTTGATTCTTCAGTTCGGGGTGAACGCCGCCGAAGGGTTCATCGAGGAGGAGAAACCGGGGGTCCGTCATCATGATCATTCCGATTTCCAACAGTTTCCTCTGTCCTCCGGACAGGCTCTCCGCCGTTTTATCCATCAAATGGTCGAGTTTGATCGCTTCAAGGATTTCCAGGGCACGACGGGATATGGCTTTGCTGCCGATCCGCCCTTCGGTGAGAGCGGGAATGCTTACGTTCTGTAAGACCGTCAGGCGGTTGAAAACCTTTGAAACCTGAAAAGTGCGTCCGATGCCCAACCGGAAGATGCGGTGCGGCCTGAGCCGGGAGATGGGGGTGTCTCCGAGCCGGATCGCACCCGAATCCGGGCTGTAAATCCCGGATATGCAGTTTAGAAGAGTGGTTTTGCCGGACCCGTTGGGGCCGATCAATCCGACGAATTCACCCGGTTCGAAAGAGACGGTGACATTGGACAGTGCCTTGACCCCGCCGAAGTTTTTGGCGACTCCTTCAACAGACAGCATCAGTTCCGCTCTTTCTTTGCCGATTGCGGCCGGCTGGCTGAAAACGAGTTTACCAACGCATACGACTTGGGCAGAATCCCCTCGGGGGAAAACCGCAGCGTAAGCAGTACGAGAGCTCCGAATATCGCCAGCCGCCACTCCTCGAAAGCCCTGAGATATTCCGTAAGCCCCTGGAGAACGACGGCACCGAGGGCGGAGCCCAGCAGAGTTTCCAACCCTCCGAAGACGCTCATAGCAAGAATCAGGCCCATCTCGCTGATCATGGTCATCCTCGGGCTGACCAGGCCGACCACATGGGCATAATACCCGCCGGCAAGCCCGGCAAAAAAACTGGTAAGTACGAAAGCATACAAGCGGTAATAGACCGTATCGACCCCTCGGGTGGCCGCTCCCTCTTCATCCTCGCGCATGGCCTGAAGAAAAAGGCCGATTTTCGAGTCTAAAATGCGGGAAAGCGTAAAAAGGGTAACGAACAACAGTCCCAGGCCGGTGTAATAGAAGAAGACTTTATCCCCGCCGAACATCAACGGAACCTTCAATCCGTAGGACCCGCGGGTCAGTTCGTATTCGGCCGTTAAAAAGATCCGAAAGATCTCGGAAAATCCCAGTGTGGTCAACGCGAGATAAGGTCCCCGCATCCTGAGCGTCAACGCTCCGATCATGAAACCGAATGCGGCGGCGGCGAAGGCTCCCGCCAGGATTCCGGCCGGTATCGGAACCTGCAGGTGGATGACAAGAATGGCGGATGTATAAGCCCCTACGGCGGCAAAAGCGGCGTGGGCAAACGAGATGATCCCCGCCTGCCCGGCAAGCATCGCCCACGAGCTCGACAGGATGGCGTAATAGAGCCCGATGACGGCGACATAAAGCCAGTAGTCCCTGTAAAACACGGGATATAACAGCGCAATCAGGATCGAAACGATGATTCCGGCGTGTCTCATACCCGCCGCACCTTTTCACCGAACAGCCCCTGCGGCCGGAATAGAAGGGTGATGACCAGCAGGAGCAGGCCGTAGGCATCCTTATAGGCCAGCGCCCGTGTGGGGTCCGGAAGCCAGATCGAGCCGAAGCTTTCGACAAGTGCCAGGACAAAGGCGCCTGCAATCGTTCCCTTGATGGAGCCCATTCCCCCCAGAACGACAATGACGAATGCTTTTACGGCAAAGGGGACTCCCATCACGGGGTTTACGAGAAAAATCGGCCCGAGCAGAGATCCGGCGATTCCGGACAGGCAGATCCCGGTTCCGAATGCAATGCCTCTCATCCGTGCGACGTTGATGCCGAGAATGGCCGCAGCCCCCGGATTTTGGGCCACCGCGCGAAGGCCTTTTCCGAGGTAAGTCCGGTAGAGGAAAAAAAACAGCAGGCCGATGACCACGAAAGCGATCGCTGCACCGGTCAGCCGGTCCCCGGCGATGATCAGGTCTCCGATGCGGATCCGTCCTTTGAAAATCGCCGGAGCCTGGCGATTGTACGGGCCGAAAAGGGGCAGCGCAAGGTTCTGGAGGAAGATACCGAGGGCGAATGTAACCAGAACGACGTACTCGTCATAGCGCGCCGTTTTTTGCTGATAGGCCTGGCGCAGGAAAAGCTTCTCCAGGACGACGCCGAAAAAAAAGAGAACCGGTGCTGCAGCCGCCAGGGCTGCAATCAGGGGGACCCCCAACGCATGAACCAGATACGAAGTCGCCAGGAAATAATACAGGTATCCGCCCACCATCAGGGATTCGCCGTGGGCGAAATTGACAAGCTTCAGCACCCCGAAGATCAGCGACAATCCGAGCGCCATGAGGGCATAGAGCGTTCCGATGACCAGCGCATTGGCCAACTGAGACAAAAACAACGTCGGATACTCCTATACCTCGTTAAAATGGTCAAATAGTCGAGCAGTTGAGTAGTTAAAAGGGTGAATCCTGCTTTTCCCAGATCAACGGATCAACCGATCGACTATTTGCCGAATCACTTTGGAGGCCGGATGTATCCTTTTACCGTTGCGTGCTTTTCCGGCCACAGGATCGCCGCCTTGGAAGGATCCTGTTTCAGTTCGGTGTACTGGATGATAAAAACCGGCACATCCATCCACATGTGGTAAGCCCAATCCGGCGTTTTTTCCGTGGAGAATTTGATCGTTCCGCGGGTTCCCTCCCAGTTGACTTTGCTTTCGAGGGCTTCGATCAACGCCTTGCCGTCTGTGGAGTTCGCCAGTTTCGCGGCCTCGGCGATGAGCATGACCGAGTCGTAGCCTTCCATGGCGACTGCATCCGGCTCCCGGTTATGCTTGGACTTGAAGAGGGCCTTGAACTTTTCCGAAGTGTCGGTTTTGGGCAGTCCGGGCAATCCGGCCGGGTTGCTGAGCACATAGACTCCCGCTTCTCCCACCGTATCCCAGAACCCGGGGTAGAGCGTGTCCATTCCGGCGCCAAGGATTGCGCAGTTTTTGGACGGGGCGAATCCGAGCTCATACGCCTGTTTGATCATGAGAAGCTCACCGGCTCCGGTAAAGCCGTCTACGAGGAAATCGACCGGAGGGGAGGCGCTTTTGAGCTGGAGCAGTTGAGGCGTAAAATCGGTGATCGTTCTCTCGGCCGAAAAGGAGGTTACCTTTACTCCGGCCTTCTCCAGGTTGTCCTTGAAAACCCGGATGACTCCCAAGCCCCAGTCCGAGTTTTCCCCGATCACTGCGACGTGTTTGAAGCCTTGTTCCTTGATCCACTTGGCCGCCTTCGAATAGATCAGAGAGTTGCTCACCGTCACACGAAAGACCTCCGGGTACCCCTTGGCGGTAATCTCGTCGGCCCAGGCTTCGGATATGACCAGCGGGATCCCGTACCGGTGGGCGACTTCGATTTCGGCCATGGCAACCGAGCTGTGGGCTTCGCCTCCGACTCCGATCACCTTATCCCGCGTAATCAGACGCTCCGATACCGTCGTTCCCTTTTCGGGCAGGCCGCCGGTATCTCCGATGACCAATTCAACCTGTTTTCCCAACAGCCCGCCGGCCTGATTGATCTGCTCGGCTGCGATTTTGGCCCCATCGACAAGCGCCTGCCCCGTCTCGACGCCCCCGGGGGCTGAAAGGGGGGCCACCACACCGATCTTGACGGACTCTGCTGAATCGACGGTTGCGGAGAAACCCGCGATCATTAGGACGCCCACGAAGACTGCCAGTATCCTGAGTCTCATAGTCCCTCCTTATTTCTTTTGTATTGATGTCTCCCTGATGCTCGGCAAAAACCGAACGGCCGGTCTTTACCGGAATGGATGGCAAATGCGAATCCTGCATAAGAGTGTGCTGCCGCAGGCGCTCACGACAATCAGGCATCATCGATCGCATGGATCGAGCAGCAACATGGATTGTTTAAGATAGAAATTAAGGAGAGCGCCGGCGCGTTGCCTGCATGTACTATTTTGTAGATCCGATAAGCCGCTTTGTCAAGTGCTGCCGACTTGTCTTTTATTGGAGGGCATCAGACAGATCGATCGATGGGCGCGAAACCGATATGGAATCCGCCCGCCCATACTTATGATCCGGATGGCGGCTGCAGGCGCTATCTGGATGCCGTCACCCCGGCCCGATCGCATAAGCGATAGAGCCTGCAGCGGCTGCAATGCGGGGAAATCGGCTTGCAGAGGTTTTGACCGAAGGTGACCAGAAGGTCGTTTATCACGATCCAGTAGCGCCCGGGGAGTTTCGCCCGGAGGGCCTGTTCCGTCTGCCCGGGGGTTTTGGTCCGTACATACCCCCAGCGGTTGGTGATCCGGTGGACATGGGTGTCGACGCAGATACCCGGCTTGCGATACCCGAGGGTGACCACCAGATTGGCCGTTTTGCGGCCCACCCCGGGAAGCGAAAGCAGGGTCTCGATCTCATCGGGGACCCGTCCCCCATGTTCGGTGAGAAGAATCCGGCTGATCGTTTTGATGGTTTTTGCCTTCCTCCGGTAGAAGCCGACAGGATAGATCGCCGCTTCGATCGCAGACTCGGTGAGCGTGGCCATCTCTTCCGGTGTCCGGGCGAGGTGGAAAATCCGCTCGCTTGCCGCATGGGTCGTTTTATCCTGGGTGCGCAGCGAGAGGATGCAGGAGATGAGAATCGTAAAAGGGGATTCGGTGTAGTGCCCCACCACCGGAACGCGCCACTTTTTTACGTCTTCTTTCAAAATCCGGATCGCCGCATGTATTTGCCGATCTTGCATCGTCATTGCCGCGTGCGGTTACAACCCGAGGTAAGCCTTACGAACACTGTCGTTTGACAGCAGTTCCGCCCCCGATCCGGAAAGGGCGATTCTGCCAAGCTCCATGACAAAGCCTCTGTGGGCAAGCCCCAATGCATGCACGGTGTTCTGCTCGACAAGAAGCACCGTGACCCCGAGCCGGTTGATTTCCGTAATTACCTGAAACACCTCCTCGACCAGAATGGGCGCAAGACCGAGCGACGGCTCATCCAGCATGAGCAGCCTGGGCCCGGCCATCAGCCCTCTGCCGATAGCAACCATCTGCTGCTCTCCACCGGACAGGGTGCCTGCCGTCTGCTTCTGCCGCTCTCTCAGGACCGGAAAAACATGGAATACCCGTTCGAGCCGCTCCGGGCGTTCGGAAAAGGATACGGTGTAGCTTCCCATCAGGAGATTCTCTTTTACCGTCATATCGGGAAACAGTTTTCTTCCCTCGGGCACATGGACGATGCCGTGCTTTACGATCTCCGGAGGAGAGGCTTCCCCGATAGGGGTTCCATCGCAGACAATCGATCCCGCCTGGCTTCGGAGAAGCCCGGAGATGGTTCTCAACAGGGTGGTTTTCCCCGCGCCGTTTGCCCCGACGAGGGCCACGATTTCACCGTCCGGCACATTCAGCGTGATGTCCCACAGGGCTTGAACCTTTCCGTATGCGACCTTGAGATTTTCGATGGCCAGCAATGTCAGCTCCCCTTCGATCCAAGATAGGCGGTGATCACGCGGCGGTTTTCCACAACCTTTTCCGGAGGGGCATCCGCTATTTTTTCCCCCTGATTGATGACGACCACACGATTGCAGCTATTCATGATGGCTCTCAGGACGTGTTCGACCCAGACGATCGTCATCCCCTCCCGGCAGATCGCGCGCACCAGTTCCGAGGCCGATTCGATCTCGGTCGGATTGAGACCCCCCATCGGTTCGTCCAGAAGCAGCAGCCTGGGTTGTGTCGCCAGCGCACGGGCGATTTCGAGCCGCTTCTGCTCGCTTAAGGTCAGATCCCCGGCCGGAGAATGGACTTTCGAATCCAGCCCGATGCGTTCTATGACGCCGTGCGCTTTTGACTCCGCATCCTTGCGGGAAGGGAATCGTAAAAATGCCGCGAGGGTGACGTTTTCCAGCACGCTCAACCGCCGGAAGGGCTTTACGATCTGGAAAGTCCTTGCGATCCCCTTCCGGGTGACCGCATACGGCTTCATCTTGACGATGCTTTCCCCATCCAGGAGGATCCGGCCGCTGGTGGGCCGGATGGATCCTGCGATCAGGTTGAACGCCGTGGTCTTGCCGGCACCGTTCGGACCGATCAACCCGAGAATTTCGCCGGCATGGACCTCAAACGAGAGATCGTGGACCGCCCGTAAGCCGCCGAAGTATTTCGTCAGACCGTTTACCGTCAGCAATGCCATGGGTTTCTTTCCATTCGCATCCAGAGTCGGAGCTTTCCCCAGATCCCCTCCGGCATATACCGGATGACAATCATCATGGAGATGCCGTAGAAGATCAGATGCCCTACCAGAAAATGCTCCCGGAAGGTCTCCCCGAGGGTAACCAGGACAACCGCTCCGATCAAAGGACCCGGGACCGTCGTCAGCCCGCCCACCACTGCAATGAACACCATTTCGACCGAAAGCGCAATGGAGAAGACCGCATCCGGGTCGATGTACCGGAAGTACATGGCGTAGAAGCCGCCGGCAACCCCGGCGAAAAACGCCGAAAGCGAAAATGCGGCGACTCTGGCCTGAACGGTATCGATTCCGATGGCCTCGGCGCTGTCGATATCCTCCCGGATGGCCAGCAGATAGGCTCCGAGCCGAGTCCGCGACATCAGGCGGGTGGCGGCGATCGCACCCGATGCGAGAACGGCGACGATGTAGTAGAAAGGGGTTTTGGTTTCCCAATCGATCGATTGCCCGAAGAAGGTCACCCCGGGGAGGGTCGTGATGAGCAGGCCGACCGGGCCGTTTGTCAGAGACTCCCAGTTGAGTGCAACCAGCCGGACGATCTCTGCGACGGCAAGCGTGGAAAGGGCGAAGTAGGGCCCCCGCAGCCTGAAGCAGATAAAGCCGATCGGCAGCGCGATCAAGGCCGCCGCCAGTCCCCCGATCAGGATTCCGTACCAGGGTGCAAGCCCCGAACCGAGATAAAGAATCATCGTCGTATAGGCGCCTGCACCGAGAAATGTCGCATGCCCGAAGGAGACCTGTCCGGCAAAACCGCCGAGGATGTTCCACGAAGCCCCAAGAATCGTCCACAGGAGAACCATGATCATCAGGTGGATCATAAACGGGATGCGGACAAGAAACGGGGCTGCCGCCAGAAGGAGAATACCGAAAAGAATCGCAAGCTTTTTCATGATTTTCCGATTCCGAAAAGCCCGGAAGGTCTAAACAGCAGAACAAGCAGAAACATCACAAACCCGATGGCATCCTTGTAGGCGACCGAGACATAGACCGCCCCCAGGGATTCGACCAGCCCCAGCAGCAAGCCTCCGGCAATCGCCCCGGGCACGGATCCCAGTCCGCCCAGAACCACGATGACGAAACACTTGGCAACCAGTATTTCCCCCACCGTGGGATAGAGATAAAGCGAGGGCGCCAGCAGGACACCCGCCCCGCAGGCGAGCGCGGTTCCCACACCGAAGGTGACCACCTCCATCCGTGCGATGTTGACCCCCATCAGCGCGGCCGCCTCGGGCTCCTGGCTCGCCGCCCGGATGGCCCGGCCGGTATCCGTATGGATCAGAAACCAGTAGAGGGAGGCGGTGATTCCGATCGCCATTCCGAAGGCGATGCCGAGCGGAACGGGAACGGCGATTCCGAAAGGCCGCAGCGGCATGACGCCATAGTCGAGCTTGATCGTGCGGTAGTCCCCGCTCCAGACGAGCAGCACAAGATTGGCGATGAAAAGCGACAACCCTGCAGTAAAGAGCAGGGTATTGAGCTCTCCGCCCGGCACGATTTTCCTCAGGAGAAACCGATACACGAAGACACCCAGCACAAAAGCGGCGGGAATCCAGATGAGGACCGACAGGAATGGATCGAGTCCCCAGGCGGTAAGCGCCCAGAACGCTCCGTACATCCCCAGCATGACCATGTCCCCATGCGCCATGTTGATGATCCGCATCACCCCGAATATGACCGTCAGCCCGACTCCGATCATCGCATAGAGCGAACCTGTGAGGATGCCGCTGACAACGCTTTGGACAAGGGTTTCCATCTGAACCTCTGAACCTTGAACCCTCTGAACGCTTCCCCCCGATTCTTTGCCGGGAAATGGAAATTACGGAAAAGCCATGCACGCCTCTCGGATCGATCGGATGCCCGGGGTCTGCCGGCAGACCCCGGGCATGCTCACCGGAAAGGCGTGCATGGGTTGAAAGATCGTTATGGTTTGACTGTATTGTCTGGGAATACGAACGCTATCTCCGCATTTTCCTTCGGATAGACGTTCATCAGCTTACCCTCGCGCCACTGGGCAAGAACCGAGTGTTCGGGGGAATAGATATTCTGGTTGGTATATTTATCTCCCAGGGGACCGGCGTAGCTTCCGAACTTGACCTTGCCGAAAACGGTGGTCATGTCGGTTTTCAGCAGGGCTTGACGGACGGCTTCCCGATTCTCTTCAAGCTTTCCGGTCAATTTCGCCCGTTTCAGCGCATCGGCGATGATATAGATGATGGCATACCCCTCCACCTCGTGTTCTTTCGGGTGGAAGCCGTATTTGTCATAGAATTTCTTGTAGAAGTTTTTGGTCTCCGGATCGTTCGGATTCCCGGACCAGGCTGCCGAAGAGAACAGGTTTTCGCTGAGCTGGCGGAGCTCGGTGGCGATATCCGCCACACCGAATCCGCCGCCGAAGCCCACGAATGCACGCGGAGCCACTCCGATTTCCTTGGCCTGCCGGGTCAGCAGGATCGCATCGGTGGTAGAGACGGCAACCATCAGCAGAAAATCCGGCTTCTTTGCCTTTATTTTCGTCATCAAGGGCTTGAAATCGAGCGTGTTGACCGAGTAGGCCTCGTCATTGACTATCGGCACGCCCTTGCTTTTGAGAAAGACCATCGCCGAGTTTGCGATGGTTTTGCCGAAAACGGTGTTGTCGTAGACGACCGCGGCCGATTTCGGCATGGCGTCCGGCACTTCGCTGATGAATTTATTGAAACCCTGCGGATAGATCGACCCGGTCGGGTTGTTGCGGAACACCCACTCGAAGCCCTTGGAGGTGATGATATCGGCAGACGGGTGGTCCACCACGTAAGGGGTCTTGAGCCGCTGGGCGACCGATGCGATCTCGACGGCCTGGCCCGAAGCCCTGCCTCCGGTAAGTACCAACACCTTGTACTGGTTGATGAGCTTTTCGGTAACGGTTGCGGCAAGCGGATTCTTTGCCTGATGATCCTCGATGATGACTTCGAGCTTTTTTCCGTTGACCCCGCCGGCTGCATTGATCTCCGCAAGCGCCATGTCGTAGGCCTTCTTGAACTTGCTTCCGAACGGCGCATCGGGGCCGGTCATCGGCTGAGGCGCCCCGATTTTGAGCGTCTCCTGCGCTGCAAGCGGAACCGTCACGGCAAAAAGGACGACCGATACGATCAACAAGACCTTACGCATGGTATCCCCCTTTCTGAAGTTTTGAATGGAATCCGTGAATGGACCTATTTTCTCTTCCCGCACCGGCGCAGCACCCGGGGTGCCCGCCGGATACCTGCCGAACACAGTCCTGCCGGACGCGGCGGTCATTCGGCGCAAAAGGGGCGCGATTCTCCGCTGCAGGATTTTTTCCCGCCGAGACCCACCCGTGCTTTGTCGATTCGTTGAAAACCCGCTTTATGCGCGCCTGTGCATTGGAAAGAGAGAGTTGTTCCCGATAATAAAACCCATATACCGGTGTTTGTCGGGTTGTCAATACCTTCAAGTAAGCCTCTTGTCCGCTGCAATTCATGTGCCCCGGCCGGGGATTGCCTGAGCTGTCAGATCGATTTCTTGACACAACCATCCTAATGTGATTTGAGGTTGGCATTCTATTTTTCTAAATCTTTCCGGCAACCAAGAATCGAGCGTGGAGACGCGAAGCTTGCAATAGGCGCTATTAGCATCGTATTATAGGGTATTATGACTGCTAGGGTGAAAAAAATTGTTGAGCAGGTGAAGGCCCTTCCCGAGGACGAGCGGGAGGAATTCCTGTCGTGGCTCGCTGATTTCGAAGCGGAACAGAGCGACGACTGGGACAAGGAGATCGCTCGTGACTCGCTGCCCGGAGGACGTCTGGAGCGCGTCCTTGAGCGAGTTCGCAAGGATATCGCCGAGGGAAGGACCAAGCCGATTGATGAAGTCTTCGACAACTCCTGATTTCTGGACTACCTACCGGAAACTCCCTCCGGAGATCAAGAGCAGGACCCGTACCGTTTATCGATTATCGAGAGCCAACCCCGTCATCCATCCCTGCGTTTCAGGAAAATCGGTGAGCTTTGGTCCGTTCGCATCGGAAGCGGCTATCGTGCACTCGCATTGATTGAGGATGACACGTTCTTTTGGTTCTGGATCGGTACGCACGATGAATATGAACAACTCCTTTCCCAAGCGTAGTCCGCAGAAGTTGGATTGGAATCCGAGACAGGTTCCTACGGTTCACGTTCATCCAGATTTCGTAATCGTTATATTGATAATATCTTTGATTTCGCTCTTTGAAAATTGATGTTTTTCATTTTTCGGCATCTGCCTTGGTAGCTGCTCCATTGGTTATGCACCGGTTCAGGTTGATTTCGA
>QZKK01000241.1 GCA_003599475.1 Desulfobacteraceae bacterium | reverse complement strand
GATGTGAACCTGACTGCCGAGGGCTTGGGGCCGTTGAATTGGAGATCTTGGCTGAACTTCTATCGGACCACCTTCACTGGAGTGGCCGCCCAGCCAGCCGGTGTGACGGTGACAAGCAGCGGGGGCGGATCGGCTAGTTATATATTCCCGGGGCCGGAGACGGTGAGCATCCAGATTGTGACCTACGATGCCGCAGCCCAAACCCTGATGGTGGCTGCAACTTCGGACAAGCAGCCCGACGTGAACCTGACTGCCGAGGGCTTTGGGCCGTTGAATTGGAGATCTTGGCTGAACTTCTATCGGACCACCTTCACTGGAGTGGCCGCCCAGCCGGCCGATGTGACGGTGACCAGCAGCGGGGGCGGATCGGATAATTGGAATCTTGAAGGTACAACGACAACGGTTGGCTCTTCCACTACCATCTCGATTACAACAACCACATCAACGACATCGACAACCTTGTTCGGAGGTTGATTCGAAATCATCAGACGCAGACGATAGCTGAAGACAGTGGACGGTAGACGGGAAGGGCAAAGGGCATAGAGCATAGGGCAAAGAGGAAAGAGAGACCGCCGATGGCGGTAGGAGGTCTGGCATTAATGGTACGGATGGCAAAAGCGAACCTGATCGGGATTACGGTACTAGTTGCAACCTTATTGATTGAAGGTACGGGTATTGCGGAGATAAAGGGACCTGTAAAACCGTCCAAGAAGGACAAGTGCCCGGTATGCGGCATGTTCGTTTACAAGTACCCTGACTGGCTGGCACAGATCATTTTCAAAGACGGCGATGTCGACTTTTTCGACGGGACAAAGGACATGTTCAAGTATTACTTCGATATCGAAAAATATAGAAAGGGAAAGAGCCGGAAGGATATTTCAGATATCTTCATAACCGAGTACTATGGCATGAAATTCATTCCGGCATCCGACGCGTTTTTTGTCATCGGCAGCGAAGTCTACGGCCCCATGGGAAGGGAGCTCATCCCGCTCGAGAACGAAGCCGATGCAAAGGTTTTTTTGAAAGACCACAAAGGAATGCGAATTCTCCGATTCGGTGAAATCACGCCGAAGGTGATCGAGAAACTGGATTGATCCGCAGATTACGCAGATTTTCGCAGATTATAAAGGCTAAGAGCAGAGGGCATAGAGCATAGGGAATCCGTGAGTTTTTTCCTGTAACCGCCCAACAATTCTTCACAACGTTAGGGTTAACACCGATAGATACCCCTCTTCAAAAAACCTGATCTCTTAATCCTGTTCGACAGCCCCGCCCCCCAGCACCCGTCACCCCCCAATCCCGCCTCGGTGGCACACCTCTCTTCTCGCAACTCGTCTCATCCAAATCCCTATCAAACTACGCACAAGTGTGTAGTTGTGAATACGCGGATTGTTCCCCGTTGAATTACATGATTACCCAACTTGTACCTCTTCTAAGGGTTTGGTCAAATGGGTTCAAGATTTCCAATGGAACTCTTATCAGGTTTCGCCTGACCGATCTTCATAAAACCTTAGGCGAGATCCTATCGTGAACAGATTTTAAATGTTATATCGATATGTTACAAAAAAATTCGATTCGTAATCGAGAAGCCGGAGGCATAGGCGCGGGCGGAGGAAATCAGGAACCAGATGGCAGAGGACAGATGACAGACGAAGGCAAAGAGCAAAAAGCAAAGGGCATGGAGCATGGGGAGAACGGGGGAGCATGGGGGAGAGAAGGAAAGAAAGAGAAGGAAAGAGGGAAATTAGGATCTCCCACTAAGGAAAGCCGTACGGTGTCTTTCCTCTTTTTCCTGATTTAAACGTAATAGAAAAATCGCTGCAGATGGACGCAGATAGACTCATGCCAGAATTGACGGTCCCATTCCAATAAAATGCTGATTCGAAAATCGACCTTTTTTGTTTTGTTTATTACACTCACCGGCATATCGCTTGCGGCCATGCTCTTTGTTTATCCACTCCGGAGTGCGGCACGGCACCAGGAGGTACTCGTGAAGAAAAAAATGTTGGTTCATGCTCTGGATCTGACCGACCTCTGCCTGTTTACAGAAGCTCGGTATATTCGGCATCTCTCCCAGGCGGACCTGCATTCTGCATTCCAGGATCACCCCCTTGCATTGGAGCACTTTCCCTCAGGGTCCATCATTCTCCCGCCAAAGCATCTGCTGAATCGGTAGACGGAAGACAGTGGACGGTGGACGGCAGATTGAGAAAGACACGGAGACACGGAGACGCGGGGACGCGGTGAGACGGGCCTGCCGGCAACTTGTCCCGGCGTCTTGTGGGGTCGTAAATCGAAGCCCCAAACTTTTAAAGCGAATTCGGAAGCCGAAGGCGATGACAGGTAGACGGAGGACTGGTGACAGTGGGCAGAAGACAGAATACGGTAGAGCGTCGGAGACGAAAAAGAACCGGGAAACGGTGGACAATAGATGGGAGGCAGCTAACCAGGAAAAGCCGAAGGCGGGGGCTGGTGGTGAGGAGACCTGGACGTAAGCAACGGGGATAACATGATGAGATGGTTTGAGCGGCAGCGGGCATTAATGGATTTTACTCTCTCTTCGCTGATGCGGCGGAAAGGGAGAAACCTCTCTCTTCTTCTGGTTTACACCCTGATGGTTTTCCTGGTCTCTTCGGTGATCTTTTTTGCCGATGCAATCCACAGGGAAGCCGGTGCCATTTTGGAAGATAGCCCGGAGATGATCGTGCAGAGAGTCGTCGGCGGAAGGCATGATCTGATTCCTTTATCATATGCCGAGAAAATCGGTGAAATCCGGGGTGCGCTTTCCGTGAAGCCGAGGCTCTGGGGGTATTACTACCACCAGGCGTCCCGGACAAACTACACCCTCATGGCACCGGAAGATTTTCCCTATTCGGAGGATTCGGTCAAGATCGGCAAAGGGGTGTTGAGAACGTGGGGGACGGTTCGGGGTACGGATCTCTATTTCAGGAGCTACACCGGAGAACATTTGATTCTAAAGATCGCCGAAACCTTCGAAGCAGGAACCGATCTTGTCAGCTCCGATCTGATTCTCATGGCGGAAAACACATTCAGGCGGATTGCCGGGGTTCCCGAAGGTTTCGCAACGGACTTTGCGGTTCGCATCCGAAACGAAAACGAGGCTCAGACGATCGCAGAAAAGATATTAACGGTGCTCCCGGACACCCGGCCCATTCTCAAGACCGAGATTATAAGAACTTACAGCTCTCTTTTCGACTGGCGGTCGGGCTACATCATCGTTCTTCTCTCAGGGGCTTTCATGGCTTTTTTCATCTTCGCGTGGGACAAGGCAACCGGGCTCAGTGCGGAGGAAAAGACAGAGACCGGTATTCTGAAGGGGCTTGGCTGGGATACATCGGACATCCTGACGATGAAATTCTGGGAAGGCGGAATCATCTCTCTCACAGCCTTTTTGATCGGGGTGGCGGCGGCTTTTGTTCATGTGTTTTTCGCATCGGCCACCCTGTTCGAGCACGCATTAAAGGGATGGTCGATCCTTTACCCTGAATTCGACCTGATTCCTTCCGTGAATCCATACCAGCTTTCGGTGCTTTTTTTCCTTACGGTGGTTCCCTACACGTTCATCACCATCGTTCCGACCTGGAGGGTGTCCGTAATGGATCCGGATGCGGTGATGCGCCACTGAAGATTTTAGACAGGATCAACAGGATCAACAGGATCTACAGGATAATCTAAATTTTATATTTTCACTTCAGATCTTTGAACTTGCGTTTAACTTCGACGTTAGTCTCCCCGAAATTAAGAAGAAGGCCTATGGGTTTTCCTGTGGCGACAAGGTAATTGACCAATTGTACCTCATGTGCTTGTGCCAGTCTCCTAACCGATTTCAGCTCCAAAATGATCGCATCGCTGACAATTATGTCTGCGACGAATTCTCCCACGATTTGTCCATCATAATAAACAGTGATTGGTTTTTGTGATTCCACAGTCAGCCCTGTTTTACGTAATTCAATAAGCAAGCATTTTTCATACACACTCTCCAGGAAGCCAAAACCCATTCTGTTGTATACACGGTAGGCACAGCCGATAATAGCCTCAGTTATGCGTTGATATTCCATAGGGCCCCCCTTTTGACATTTTATTTCAAACCTTTATCCTGTAAATCCTGCAATCCTGTCAAAGATTCTTTTAGGGGATTTCGATGATCAGACTCGAAGGCATCAGCAAGATATACAACCGGGGCAAAAGCAACGAGTTTTCAGCGCTTAGGAATATCGATCTGGATATCGCAGAACAGGGAATCACGGCTTTCGTGGGGCCGAGCGGCTCGGGAAAGACGACCCTGCTCAGCATCATCGGGTGCATGTGCCGGCCGACTTCCGGCAGAATCCGGCTGAACGGACGTGAGGTGACAAGCCTGCCGGAGCGGTTTGCCGCTGAAACGCGACGGAAGACTTTCGGGTTCATCTTCCAGAACTATAACCTGATCCGGGGGCTGAGCGTTCTTGAGAACACGATGCTTCCCGCCTATCCGACGGGAGTGCGCCACCAATGTTTGAAAGACCGGGCGATGGCGCTTCTGAGGAAGCTCAAGTTGGACGGGAAGGCCGGACAGAAGATCGAGCTCCTTTCAGGAGGCGAACAGCAGCGTTCGGCCATCGCAAGAGCGCTGATCAACGAACCGTCTGTGGTCGTTGCGGACGAACCCACCGCACACTTGGACACGGAGCTGGCCGAAGCCCTGCTCGTGCTGATGGCCGGTTTGAAGCAGGAAGGAAAAACGATTCTCATCGCCAGCCATGATCCGCTGGTTTTCCAATCCTCGATCGTTGACCGAGTGGTGCGAATGCGGGACGGAATGGTCGTTTAGACGGTTACACGTTGAAATCGTTGCACGTTGCACGTTAAATCCAGTTGAACCTATGATTCTCAATCCTGCCATCATCGCGCTCATCGGGGGAGGAATTCTGGTCTGCGCTTTTGCGGTGTATGCGGCGGCAAACGGCATCCTCATCTTGCGGCATTGGGATCTTGCCAGCGGAAGCGATCGGCAGCTCGGCCTGGAGCGGAAAACTTATCTCATCTCCACCATTTTCAGCTATCTGCTTGCCTTCGAATTTTTCGGTCTGTTTCTATTCGTTTACACGACAGACCATATCCACGATCTGTTCGTAGGGGCCATGTGCGCCGCTGGTACATTGAAAGTCAACGACTACGGATACGTCACCCTTGTGGTAAAAATGGCCGCCTTTGCATCGTGCGGTATCTGGATGATCGTAAACCACACGGACAGCAAGGGGTACGATTACCCGCTGATCCGAAGCAAGTACAAGTTTCTTCTGCCGATAACCGGAATCCTGCTGCTTGAGAATTTCCTTCAGTACCGCTACTTCACCGGGTTGAGAGCCGATGTGATTACCTCCTGCTGCGGAGTCCTTTTCAGTGTGGACGCAGAGAATGTCGCCGGAGGTATGGCGGCTCTCCCTGCCTACGGAACCCAAATTTCTTTTTTTCTGAGTATAGCGCTTTCGATGAGAACCGGGGCGCATTTTCTTCTGACCGGACGGGGTGTCAAACTGTTTTCGCTCCTGGTCTCCGGTACGATGATTCTGAGCCTGGTCGCAGTCGTTTCTTTCATTTCCGTTTACTACTATGAACTTCCCACACATCATTGTCCGTTTTGCCTGCTCCAGAAGGAGTACCATTACATCGGTTACCCGCTTTATCTCACGATATTTTTGGGCGGAATTGCCGGTGCCGGCTCGGGCATTCTTCAGAGGGTAAACGGAGCGGCTTCTCTCAAAGAGGCGATACCTTCAATACAGAGAAGACTCTGTGTTGTTTCAATGACTGCATTTGCAGGTCTGGCTGTGATTGCGCTTTATCCAATGATCTTTTCGGATTTCATCCTCGAATAAATCGGCTCACGCACAGAACAGACGCGGAGACACGGAGAAATGCTTCGCCAAGTCTTTACTATATTTCTTTGCGTCTTTGCGGCGGGACGTTAGAGGAGACCTTATATGAACCGACGGTTCGAATCGCTCAAATCCAGGCGGAATGCCCCGATCCTTGGAATCGTATTGATAGCGGGTTTTCTGGGGGGGTACTGGTTTAAAGGAGAAGAGCCCGAAGTCCCCCGGGCGGCTATGGCAGATTCGCCCACCGTTCAGATCGAAGCGCAGGCAGGGATGGTCTACGCCTGCCCGATGAATGATGTTCCCCCCATGGATTTTCCGGGACAATGTCCCATCTGCGGTATGGATCTTGTTCCTGTTTACGGCGGGACGGAGAAAGACAAAAGCGCCCCAAGGCTGAAGCTCACACCGGAAGCAGTCAAACTGGCCGAAATTCAGACCACCCCGGTAGAGCGTAAGTTTGTATCTGCGGAAATCCGGCTGTTCGGACAAATCGACTACGATCCCGCCCATGTGACCAACATTACAGCCTTCATGCCGGGGGTCATCGATCGTGTATACGTGAAGCGTGCAGGTCAGTTCGTCCGCTGGGGCGACCCTCTCTTCGACATCTATTCTTCGGACCTTCTCGATACCCAGAAACAGATCTTCGATGCGATGAAGTATGTCCCCTCGTTTTTTGCATTTCAGTCCGGAATGCCGCATTCTGCAAAAGAAATGCCGGTGCAGGATCTGAGTATCGATACCACTGGTGAGCAATCGCAGGAGAAGGAGGCCGCTCTTAAACAGATAGGAGCCATCCGAAACAAATTGAGCATCCTTGGAATGCCGAAGAGGGACATCGACGAGTTAATGAAAAAGGGGGAAGCAACCGGAATTGCAACAGTCTACTCTTCCGTGTACGGGCAGGTCATCGAGCAGCGGGCCTTTGAAGGATCTTACATCAATACGGGAACTTCGATTTTCGTCATCGGTGATCCTCGATACGTTTGGGCGAAGCTGGATGCATACGAGGCCGATTATCCCTGGCTGAGGATGAGTCAGAGCGTCGTTTTCGAAACCGACGCCTACCCGGGAGAATCCTTCGAGGCAAAAGTCATATTTATCGACCCCGTGTTTAACGCCAAAGCCCGAACCTTTTCCGTAGGGGCCGTTTGTCCGGACCCGGGCGGACGGCTGAAGGCCGGTATGCTCATCCGGGCCACAGTGCAAGCGAAACTTACGGATGAGGGCCGCGTGGCCGCTGAAGAGACGCCCATCGAAAAGGCACCCTTGGTCATTCCTGCTTCGGCCCCTCTGATCACCGGAAAACGGTCAGTGGTCTACGTCCGTGCGCCAGGTGAAGAGGGTACTTTCGAGGGTCGTGAGATCAAGTTGGGGCCGAGGTCAAAATCCCATTACATCGTCGTTTCCGGAGTCGAAGAGGGAGAAGAGGTGGTGAAAAACGGCAATTTCAAAATCGACAGCGCCGTCCAGATTCTAGCCCGGCCCAGCATGATGAGCATAGAGGGGGGTCATTCTGCCGTTTCCCATCACAGCCACGGCGGTTCGGACCTCATGAATGAGGAGTACAAGGAAAATCGGGTTCGAAATCTCATGGGAGCACCAAAGGAGCCGACCCATTCGGGCGACGCCTTCGAGCGGCGCAGTGGAGACAGTCAGGACGCTCGATCGAAGGTGCGTGAACGCTCGACCATCTCCCGCAGAAGGCCGGGTGCTTATGGGGATACGACAAGGCCGGGTCAGAGGGGAAGAGAGGGATATAGGGATGGAGGGATGAAGTGAGGAAGTCTAGAAGACAGAGGACAGTAGACGGTCGACGGTAGACTGTTCTTGATCTTGAACCTTAAACTTGGAACGTTGAACCTTGAACCCTGAACCACTACATCGATCCTGGATCGATGGGATCATTCGATTTTCACTGCAGAAAAAGGCCATCATTTTTATTCTGCTGAGCGTCCTGGTAGCATGGGGAGTCTTGGTCGCCCCCTTCGACTGGGGGCTGGGAGGTCCGTTCAGAGACCGCGTTCCGGTGGATGCCATTCCGGATATTGGGGAAAACCAGCAGATCGTCTTTACGCAATGGATCGGGAGATCCCCGCAGGATGTCGAGGATCAGATCACCTATCCTCTCACGGTCTCTCTGCTTGGGATTCCTGACGTCAAAACCATTCGCAGCACTTCCATGTTCGGATTCTCCTCGGTTTACGTAATCTTCAAGGACGGGGTCGACTTCTATTGGTGCAGATCACGGATCATTGAAAAGTTGAACAGCCTGCCGGAAGGCACTCTCCCGGCAGGGGTCCAGCCGGCTCTGGGGCCTGATGCAACGGCCATGGGACAGGTCTTCTGGTATACCTTGGAAGGACGCGACAGAGGCGGCAAGCCTGCGGGCGGCTGGGATCTGCATGAGCTCAGGACCATTCAGGACTGGTACGTGCGCTATGCCCTGCTCTCTGTGGAAGGGGTCAGCGAAGTGGCCTCCGTTGGCGGATTCGTACAGGAGTATCAGGTGGATCTCGACCCGGATCGGATGCGGGCTTATGACGTTACCCTCAACGAGGTGATCGAGGCCGTCAAGGGGGCCAACCGGGATGTGGGAGCACAGACCATCGAAGTCAACCGGGTGGAGTATCTTATCCGGGGTTTGGGGTTTATCAAGAACCTGCGCGACCTCGAGGATGCGGTCATTAAGCTCAGGGATCGCGTGCCCATTTTTGTCCGCACAGTGGCACGTGTTTCCCTCGGCCCGGCGGCCAGGCAGGGGGCTTTGGATAAAGGAGGGGCGGAGTGCGTCGGCGGTGTCGTGGTCGTTCGCTATGGTGAGAACCCGCTCAAGGTGATCAAGGCCGTAAGGGAAAAAATCGCCGAGATCTCCCCGGGCCTGCCCCGCAAGAGCCTGCCGGAAGGTATGATGAGCCAGGTGCAGATCGTGCCGTTCTATGACCGAACTCAGCTTATCGGAGAGACGTTAAATACCCTCAACCAGACCCTCTCCCAGGAAGTCATGGTCACCGTAATCGTCGTTCTCGTTTCGATGTTTCATTTCGGAAGCTCCTTCATGATTTCCGGACTCCTTCCGCTGGCTGTTCTTTTATGCTTTATCGCCATGAAGCTCTTCGGCGTCGGCGCCAACATCGTGGCGCTTACAGGCATCGGGATTGCCATCGGAACCATGGTGGACATGGGGGTTATCTTCTCGGAGAATATTCACCGACACATGCAAAAAGCCCCTGCAACCGCCGACCGTTTTAAAATCGTTGTTGATGCTTCTAGAGAAGTGTGGGGAGCTGTACTCGCAGCCGTATCGACCACGATCGTGAGCTTCCTTCCCATCTTCACGATGGAAGGGGCCGAAGGAAAACTTTTCAAGCCGCTTGCCTTTACAAAAACCTTCGCGCTTTCGGCCTCTCTGGTAGTGGCTCTTTTCGTTATCCCGCCGCTGGCCCATCTTGTATATTCTCGCCGGATACGTTCCGCCAGGCGTGGCTGGGTTTTCTATGAAGGTCTGATCTATTTGGGGGTAATCCTGATATTTTTCCTGGGCTGGAAGGTAGGCCTCATGGTGAGCTTGGCAGGATTCTACAACCTTCTGTCCCCAAAGACTCCCAAGCACGCAAAAGCATGGGTCCATGCGTTGGTCCGAGTTGCCGCAGGTGTTGGAGCCTGCCTGGTCCTTACGGATTCCTGGCTGCCCCTCGGCCCTGAAAAAGGACTGACAAGGAATTTTTCTTTTGTCGCCGCTCTGATCGGCGGCGTGCTGCTCGCATTTACTCTTTTTCAACGCTATTACGCACGAATTCTTGACTGGTGCCTTTCTCACAAGGCTTCTTTTCTGTGCCTTCCAATCGGCTTTACCCTGTTCGGGCTTGTCGTCTGGCAAGGCTTTGATCCGGTCTTTGGATGGCTGCCGGATTTTCTTAAAAAAAGCAGTTTCGTTTCACAAATGGAAGGGCATTTTCCGGGCCTCGGGAAAGAGTTTATGCCTCCCCTGGATGAAGGTTCCTTTCTATTTATGCCTTCTACGATGCCGCATGCCTCTATCGGAGAGGTTCTGGATATGCTTCAGATACAGGATGCCGCCATAAAGGCCATCCCGGAAGTGGAGACCGTGGTAGGTAAACTCGGCCGCGCCCAGAGTCCTCTCGATCCTGCACCCGTGTCGATGATTGAAACTCTGGTTACCTACCGGTCCGAATATCTCAAGAACAGCGGCGGGGAGCTGCTGAGGTTCCGGTTCGATCCGGAGCAGCGGGATTTTTGCCGGGATATGCACGGAAACATACTGCCTGCATTCGATGGAAAACCTTACTATGTGCAGGGACGTTTCATGCGGGATGAAGAAAATCGCCTGGTCCCGGACCGCGACGGAAACCCTTTTCGGCTATGGCGTTCGGGGCTCGATCCGGCCCTCAATCCCGGCCGGGATGCCTGGCGCGGCATCCATGCGCCGGACGATATCTGGGCTTCCATCGTTCGGGCGGCTCAAGTCCCCGGAACCACTTCGGCGGCCAAACTCCAGCCCATCTCTGCACGCATGGTCATGCTCCAGAGCGGGATCCGGGCAAGCATGGGTCTCAGAGTCACAGGGCCGGACCTGCAGACGATCCAGAATGCTGTCCTTAAAATCGAAGAGCTTGTCCGGGAAGTGCCCGCGGTTCAGCCCGCTACGGTTGTTGCGGACCGTATCATCGGCAAACCCTATCTTGAGGTCGATATCGACCGCCAGGCGATCGGCCAGTACGGCATTACGGTGGAAAGGGTTCTGGATGTGATCGATTTCGCCATCGGCGGCAGGCGCATTACCACGACTGTTGAAGGGCGCGAACGTTACCCTGTTCGAGTGCGCTACATCAGGGAGCTTCGTGACGAGATTGAGACTCTGGGTAGGGTTCTGGTCCCTGCTCCGGACGGAAGCCAGATTCCCCTGATGCAGTTGGCCGATATCTCTTATGTCAAAGGTCCCAGCGGGATCCGGGGCGAGAATACTTTTCTCGTCGGGTATGTACTCTTTGACGGGAAGCCCCAACATGCGGAAGTGGATGTCGTCGAACAGGTCCGGGATTATCTGAGCGAGAAGCTGGAGTATGGAGAATTTGAACTGCCTGCCGGCGTGAGTTATGCCTTTATCGGGACCTACGAAAACCATGCACGCGCAGAAAAGCGGCTCATGATCATACTTCCTCTTGCCCTTCTCATCATTTTCATGATCCATTATTTCCACTTTGCCTCTTTCGTTACCGCAGGGCTGACCTTCTCGAGCATCATCGTAGCCTGGTCCGGAGGATTCATCATGATCTGGCTCTATGGTCAGTCCTGGTTTCTGGATTTTTCACTTTTCGACACATCCATGCGAGACCTTTTCCAGGTTCATCCGATAAACCTCAGTGTCGCAGTCTGGGTCGGCTTTCTGGCTCTTTTCGGCATTGCCGAGGACGACGGTGTGGTCATGGCCACATACCTGAATGAAACCTTTTCGAGAAGAAACCCATCCACAGGCAGGGAGGTTCGCGAGGTCACGATCGAAGCATGTCTCCAGCGTATCCGGCCATGCATCATGACGACTACGACCACACTCCTTTCCCTGATACCGGTGCTTACTTCCTCAGGGCGGGGAGCAGATCTCATGATTCCCATGGCCATACCGGTATTCGGCGGCATGATTCTCGAAGGCATGACCAACCTGGTGGTCCCGGTGCTTTACTGTGCAGTCCAGGAATTTAAGCTCAGCAGGGCGGAGAGCATAGAACATAGGGCAGCGGCCATAACCGCATGAAGGGAGAACCCGTGATGATTCGTGTGATATTTGTCGGTCTGCTGATCGCCTGCCTTTTCTTTCCCTCAATCGGTATGGCAGAAACATCTGATGACGATGAAATGGGAGCTTCCGGCCGCGGCAATTCATTGACATCCGAACGATCGGAAGAACCCGAGATTCAGAATCCCCTTACGATCGAGAATGGGAGACTCCCTGTGGCAGATGCGCGAAGGGGTGAGAATGATGTGGAAAACATTGCGGGGGCAAGACCGGAACCTGTGCTGGATCGACCATGGATCATCAAAATGAAGGACGAGAAGGGCAAAAAAATATCTCACCCAAAGCCCAAACAGATTCAGTGGTCGAGCACGGATCAGAAGAACCGCTGCGAGTCCTACCTGATCGGGATTCAGGAGGCTTTCAGAAATGCCAGATATTTCTCGATCGCCGGGGACGGTTGCAGCACCGGAAGGTCTTCCAAATCATTCCTCGACCGGATAGAGCAATGTGAAAAAGATTGCCCGGAGGGCTACCTTAAAGCCAGTGGTTATACGGAACAGATCATACGGAATGTGGATGTGCTTTATGAGTTGGGCATGAAACTCTGCTTGAGGACCATTGGCGGGCAGCAGCCGGAAATTGGAACCCTGAAGTCGGAAAGCATAGAACAGAAGGAAAGAGGGGAAGAGGGAAAGAGGGGAGGAAATCGGAAGTCGGAAGTCAGAAGGCAGAAGGCGGATGGCGAAGAGCAAGAAGTTGAGAAGGGTTTAGGGCAAAGAGCAAAGAGCATGGGGCGGAGGGGCATGTCAGAGGAAGGTAAACCCTGGCAGTAGAAGGTAAGCGGAATGCGGCGACTTAATCAAAAATCAAAAATTCCATGAGCGGTTTAAATCTAAAATCTCAATTCTAAAATCTAAAATGGTTTGGGGAGGTTTCTCGTGAAGACGATGCGGAGTGTGATTTGTATGATTTTGGGTTTATTTGCCATGGGTATTTTCCAGCCGGCGCGGGCGGGTGTGGAAATCGGTGGAAAAAAGCAGTTGGAGCTTGCGGCTCCCCCCGTGGACGTGGCGGTTGCCAACAGCGGGCGATGGATTTTCGTCCTGGCCGAAGGGGGAAAGCTTCTCATTTATTCCGGCAACGGTGATCTTGAGGGGAGCATCGGCTTGGGAGGATCTTTCGACTGCATCAATGTGGGGCCCACCGACGAATCGATTCTGCTCACCAATCGTAAGGAGAATCGCATCGAGGTGGTCACCCTTTCATTTATCCGAAAGATCGACACGGAAGGATCCCCGTATCTTGGATCCTGTGATGCTCCTGTCGAGATTACCGTCTTCAGTGAATTCGAGTGCCCCCACTGCGCCAAGCTGGCGCCGGTTCTCCATGAGGTTTTCGAAAAACATCATGGAAAGGTCAAACTGGTTTATAAAAATTACCCCCTGAAAAGCCACCGGTCCGCTGTATCTGCGGCCGCTGCGGCGCTTGCGGCAGATCGCCAGGGGAAGTTCTGGCCTTTCCACGACCTCTTATACAAGGATTACAATCGGCTGAACAACCTGCGGATACAGGAGATCGCAGCCGAAGTTGGTCTGGACATCGAAGCCTTTAGAAAAGACGTCCTGGACCCGCAGATCATGTCCAAGATTCAGAAAGATATCGAAGACGGTGCCAAAATCGGAGTTCGGGGGGTTCCTGCCGTTTATATCAACGGGCGCTTCCAGGCGGACCGAAGCCTGAAAGGGTTGTCGGATTCGGTTGAAAAGGAGCTCGACAAGGCAAAAAAGACATCCCGGCAGGAAGGGGAGTGAAAGGGGAAGGAGACCCCGCGTGCCGGGGTCAAGGAGTGAAACGTGAATATCCGTCATCTCAGAAAAAGCCTATTAGGCGTCAACGCTCTCTTGACCGGACTGATCGTATGGATGGCCGCAACGATTTTCCTGGGATGGAACTCGGAAGAGCATTCAGCCGGATCTCCGGGGCCTGAAGAATCGGTCAAGAGCAGTCCGGCTGAGCGCTCTGCCGGGAAGATGATGAACATCGCCGCTTATCAAAAGATCATCCAAGGAGATATTTTCGAAACCGCGGGAGCCGTCCCGAAATCTTTGCCGGTCCCTGCGCCGAAGGAGAAAGAAGAGATCATACCCACCCAGCTTAACCTTCGGCTCAAGGGTACGATGCTGGGAGATGAGACGTCCTTTGCGGTGATTGCCGACGGCCGCACAAACCAGGAACAGATTTATGCGCGCAACGAGAATGTGCAGAATGCAAGAATCGCCGATATTCTCTCCGATCGGGTGATCCTGGAAGTAAACAACCGGAAGGAGGCTTTGATTCTATTCCCTGAAAAAGGGGATAAAAAAGAAGAAGTGAAAGGGAACATCCCTCCAGTGCCTCCTTCTAACCGCCCTGTCGCCCGTCCGCCGGCGGCACCGAATACCCGGATAAACCGGCTCCCCGGGCGGTAGATCCTTTTCGATTCTCGGAAATGACGAATCAAACACTCCAAAAGTAACAGAGGTTAAGGGTTTCTATAGAAGGCGGAATTCCAAAAGGCCAAGATCCGGAACCCAGATTATTCCGCTTTTAACCCTCAATCACGCTTCGGCGGGACAACCCGTAACTCGCAACCCGTAAGTATTCCAGCACTCCAATTGGGGCGATCCCCAAGTCCAGCAAAGGTGAAAAAAGTGAAACGACCCCGGTTGTGCATTCTCAAATTGCACATTGTGTTAACGCTGATTTTATTACCTGTGTTTATTTTACCTGCACACAGCCGCGCGGAGGGCGCCAAAAGCCTTTCGGATCGACAGGCGGAGATGTCTCGCCGTGTGGAGGAGCTTCGCAGGAGGCGGGAAGCAAAGCAGGCAGAGACTGCCGAATCGCTGCCGAATGAAGCAGCCTCTGAGCAGTCGATTTCACAGCGGAAAATTTCCGAGAACGAAAAGATCACGATGAATTTTAAGGACGTGGACATTCAGACGCTTGTAAAATTCATGAGCGATCTGACCGGGAAAAACTTCATACTGGATCCGAATATAAAGGGCCAGATCACGATCATCGCACCCGAAGAGGTCACAGTTGCCGAAGCTTACAAGGTTTTTCTTTCGGTTCTGGAGGTCTACGGCCTCGCCTCGGTTCATTCGGGTAGAGTCGTAAAGATCGTGCAGGCGGTGGACGCGCGGGCGAAAGCGGTGGAGACTCTGTCCGGGATGCAGACTCAGTCTGCCGAGGACAAGCTTGTAACACAACTTGTCCCTTTGAAGCATGGAGATGCCGCGGATTTTACAAAATTCCTTACCCCGCTTGTCCCCAAAACAGGGCTTCTGATGCCTTATCCCGAAACCAATACGCTGATCATCATCGACAATCTACCCAATATCGAGCGACTCTTGCGCATCATCCGCGAGCTGGATATCCCCGGAGCCAAAGAACAGATCAGCATCTTTGAATTGAAATACGCCAGTGCGGAGAAGCTGGCCTCCAAGATCAGCCAGCTCTTCCAGCCCCGAAAGGGGTCCAGGGTGGCAAAGGAGTCGGTGAAAATCATTCCGGACGAGCGGACTAACACCTTGATCGTGCTCGCCCCCCTTCAGGATGCAGCCGATATCGAGGAGATGCTGAACAGGCTGGACCGCGAAATGATCAAAAAACGGGGAAACATTCATATCTATTCTCTTCAGAATGCGGTGGCCGAGGATGTCGCCAGAGTGTTGAACGAAATTCCGGGAAAAGGAGGGGAAGTAAAAGAAGGGCAGGCGAAAGCGCCGGTGATTTCAAAGGACGTCCAGATCTTTGCGGACAAAGCGACCAACACTCTGGTGATCATCGCCCAACCGGATGAATACGAAATTCTGGAAGGGATCATCAAAGAGCTGGATGTGGTCCGAACCATGGTCTATGTGGAGGCGTTGATCACGGAGGTATCGGCCTCAAAGTCGCTCGACCTCGGCGTAGAATGGCGACTGGCGGAACAGTTCAACGGAGGTCTTGAGGCGGGGGCAGACGGCGGTGTAGCAATTGCCGGATCCGCAGGGGCAGCGGCCGTAGACGCTTTGGCAGCGGGTGCGGTGCCGGGAGGACTCCTGGTGGGGGTGGTGGGAAATGCCATTACGCTGGGAGATGTGGCATTTCCCTCTTTCGGTGCCTTCATCAGCGCCGTGCGGTCGGACAGCGATTTCAATATTCTTTCGACGCCTCAGATTTTGACCTTGGACAATCAGGAGGCCATGATCGAGGTGGGACAGAACATTCCTTTCGTCACCACCGTAGTCCAGGAGTCCCAGGTGGGGGATCGTCCCATCCAGACCTTCGAATACAGGGATGTCGGAGTAACGCTTCGTGTAACCCCGACCATAAACGACAACCGCTACGTCCGGCTGTTGGTGGAAGAGAGTGTGAAATCGGTAGTCAACAGCACGGCCCTGGGCGGGACGGTGCTGGCTCCGACCACCACGTTCAGGACCGCGAAAACGGCCATTGCAGTCAAAGACGGAGAAACGGCGGTAATCGGCGGACTCATGCAGGACCGCATCGATCGAAGCAAAACACAGACTCCGTGCCTGGGCGGAGCACCGGGGGTCGGGTGGCTTTTCAAGAACGTCTCCGATCGCGATGAAAAGACGAATTTAATGGTTTTTCTTTCCCCCCATATCGTCGAAAACACCATGGAGGCAAAGGCCCTCTACGATAAGAAAAAATCGGAAATCGATAAAGAAGTCAATAAGGCGACTGAGAAGAGGCAGCCCGAAGAGCTGCGAAGGAAGGCGTTCGAATAAAAAGAAGTCAGAGATCAGAAGTCAGAAGTCAAAAACAGAAATCGGAGGGCGAATAGCGAGAAAGTCGAGAAGATCAGAGGGCAGAGAAAATGAACTTGAAGAAGAGAAAAGAAGAGTATTTTGAAGAGGGATCTCCAGCCGGGTCGCCGGGGCTGTCGCCCAAAGACGCTGCAGCTTTTCCGAAAAATGAAATGAGTGAAAGGGGAATTGAAGCCACCGCGAGTTATCTCGGAATCCCGTTTAAAAAAGATATCCTTCAGGATCTCGTAATAAAGGAAACCTTTCATATTCCCATTCAATACTATAAACGCATGGGAATCGTCCCTCTCCGCGCCGATTCGGGCGTTCTGACGGTGGGGATCTGCGACCCGGCAGGAGTCCAGGCCGCCGATGAGTTGGCCGCGCTTGCAAAATGCGGCAAGATCAGTCTGGTCTTCAGCAGTCAGGAGGAGATCCATTCCGCCATTAACCTGCTCTTCGATCAGTCAAGTGATGAGGCGGAAAGGGTGGTTCAGGATATCGAAGCCGATGATATCGACGGCAGCCTCTTCAGCGAGCTCGATGAGATGGAAGACCTCCTCGATACCACCCATGAAGCCCCGGTCATACGGTTGGTGAATGTCGCACTGACACAGGCGCTGAGGCGGGAAGCGAGCGACATTCATATCGAACCTTACGAAAAACAGGTAAAGGTAAGGTTTCGAATCGACGGCATTCTGTATGAGATCTTTTCACTTCCCAAGAAGCTGCATGCTCACATGGTTTCAAGAATCAAAGTGATGGCGTCTCTGGATATTGCCGAGAAGAGGGTGCCTCAAGACGGGCGAATGAAAATCAAGGTGGGCAGCAAGACCGTGGATATCCGGGTCTCGATCATCCCGATGGCCTTCGGCGAGCGGATAGTCATGCGTCTCTTGGATAAATCGGTCTCTTTGGTCGGGCTCGGTGAAATGGGTATGACGCTCGAAAAGCTCAATCTATTCGAGAAACAGATCAATAAAAACAGCGGAATCCTTCTGGTCACGGGGCCGACAGGAAGCGGAAAGACGACAACCCTCTATGCCGCTCTCAGCCGGATCAACTCACAGGAAAAGAACGTAATTACCATCGAAGATCCTATCGAATACGAGTTGAAGGGAGTCGGGCAGATACAGGTAAATCCGAAGACGGAACTTACATTTTCAAGGGGTCTGCGATCGGTCCTGCGCCACGATCCGGACATCATTATGGTTGGGGAGATCCGCGATATCGAAACCGTTGAAATCGCTGTTCAGGCCTCACTGACCGGGCATCTGGTCTTCAGCACACTTCACACCAACGATGCGGCCGGAGCGCTGACCCGGTTGGTCGATATGGGGGTGGAGCCGTTTTTGATCGCCTCCTCTCTTCTGGCCGTGCTCGCTCAAAGACTGGTGAGGAAAATCTGCCCCGAGTGCAAGGAGCCCTTCAAGCCGGATCGATCCACACTCAAGGAGTTGAATCTTCCAGAAGATCAGCTCTTATGGAGAGGCAGGGGGTGCGATCAATGCGGGAAAAGCGGATACAGGGGCAGAAGCGGAATTTTCGAGCTGCTCGAAGTAAATGACGAGATCAGACACCTCCTGACCGGGGGGGCCGATTCGGTCACCATTCGGAACGCCGCGGTAGCGAAAGGGATGACCACGCTTTTTCAGGATGGAATTTCGAAGGTCAGACGGGGGATCACCACACTGAGCGAAGTGATGCGGGTTACGCAAGAGTGAAAGAAGCATGGAGTACGGAGCAAGGAGCGTGGAGCAGCGAGGGAGAGAAGGAAAGAGGGATAGAGTGAAAGAAGATCAGAAGCTGAGAAGATTCGCCTTAAACAAAACCACTCAACGATTCGACCACTCAACTGCTCAACCTTATCAAGAATCCAAATCTGAAATCTAAAATCGAAAATCTAAAATTCCAATGCCTGTCTTCGAATACAAAGCCCTAAACAGCAAGGGACGGAGAGTCGGGGGGATCATTACGGCCGACGGGGCCAGTGCCGCAAGGCTGAAGCTGAGCCGGGACATGATTTACCCGATGGAAATCAAAGAAGTGAGAACCGCGGCGAAAGCGACTTGGAACCGGGCGATCTTCGATCCGCTTCCCGGATTCAATCGGATCAATCCCGCCGAGGTCACAACCGCCCTCCGGCAGCTCTCGACACTTGTTTCATCCGGACTCCCTCTTTTGGAATGCATCAACGGACTGATCGAGCAGACCGATAATAAGCGGCTGAAGCGCATTTTTACCCAGATCCGGGAAAAAGTTGTCGAAGGCAGCCCTTTGCACCAGGCGATGGCCGACCATCCTGCCATTTTCAGCCGGATCGACGTCAACATGGTCAAAGCCGGGGAAACCGGCGGCGCCTTGGACATCATCTTGAAACGTCTCGCCGATTTTTCGGAAAGACGGATGAAGCTGAAAAAGAGAATCGAAGCCGCCATGGCCTATCCCCTGTTCCTTTTCATGATCAGCAGCATCATTTTGGTCTTTCTGATGTCGTTTGTGATGCCCAAGGTTGTCGGGATTTTCCAGGGGATGGAATTGGCTCTCCCGCTTGCAACCCGCGTGCTGATCCTGATCACCTACTATCTCAAGGGATACTGGTGGGCCTTGGCTGCAGGAGCGGCTGCAGTGACGATGGGGGCATTGCTTTGGACCCGGACCAGAGCGGGCCGCAGGATCTTCGACCGGATCCGGCTTCGTTTCCCTCTGTTCGGGAAGCTGCATCACAAGGCCGTGATCGCCCGGTTTACCCGGACGCTGTCCATCCTGTTGAAAAGCGGTATTCCTCTGGTGGATTCGCTTGAAATCGCCAAACTGGCCATGGGCAACCGGACCATGGAAGCGGCGATTGACCGAACCATCCAGGCCGTCGGCGAGGGTTCCGATTTCGCCAACCCCCTGAAAGCGACCGGCCGGTTTCCATCGCTTGTGGTTCAACTGGTCCGTGCCGGTGAACAGAGCGGAGAACTGGAAGAGATGCTGGCAAAAGCAGCCGAAGTTTATGAAGACGATATCGAGTCTGCTGTCGCGTCGCTGACCGCCATTATGGAACCGTTGATCATATTGATCATGGGCCTTGTGGTGCTGTTCATGGTGCTTGCCATCCTGCTGCCGATATTCGATATGACCGGCGGGATGAAAAGATGAAGGCGAGAAAGAGTCTCACGCAAAGACGAGGCGCAAAGAGGAAAATGAATGAATCATGGATGTAACTTTGAAACTTGGTGTCTTTGTCCCTTAGTGGTAAATGATTAGGAAAGAAAGGAAGGAGGAGATGAAAACTTTGAAGGCGCTTTGCTTCAAATTCGATCGGGATCGGGGATTTACGCTTCTTGAAATTTTGATTGTCATTACTATTCTGGGGATACTAGCCAGCCTGCTTGCCGTGAAAATTATGGATCGACCTGGAGAAGCCCGGCTGATGAAGGCGCAGCTCGACATCAACACGCTGGAGAACGCACTGAAACTGTTCAAGCTTGACAACGCCTTCTATCCTACGACGGAGCAGGGCCTGCGATCACTCGTTGAAAAGCCTGCGATCGGTCGTATCCCAAAAAACTGGAGAACCGGAGGGTATCTCGAAAAAGGGATCGTCCCAAAGGACCCATGGAGCAACGATTACTACTACATGAGCCCCGGGGTGGCGAATACGGAATTCGATCTGTGGTCCTACGGTGCAGACGCTGAAGAAGGCGGAGAAGGGGAGGATGCAGATGTGGCCAACTGGGTGGTGCAGAAGGAATAGAAGAAAATTCAAGATTCAAAGATTCAAGATTCAAAAGAGCAATGAAGAGCAAATTTCTTATTTGCTCAAACGGAGCGCTCCGGTCGCCATCCTTTGGAATTTGATGATTGAGATTTGAAAATTGTTTGGAATTTGGTGCTTGTGATTTGGAATTTTTGCAGGCGGCCGACGGCCGCTGCGGGCTTTACCCTCCTAGAGCTGATGGTTGTTACTCTGCTGACAGGAATATTCCTGACCGTGATCTCATTGAGAATCGAAAATGTCTTTTCGGGAGGGGATCTGCGGTTGGCAAGCCGGATCATCATCGGCCGCATCAATCAAGCCAGGGCACAGGCGGTCTATACACGAACGGAGCAGGTGATCGGCCTGAACGTCGATCGAAACAGCTTTTATAAAATCAAGCCGGAGGATTCCGGAAAACAATCGGCATATTGGACCGCTTCAGACCTGGAGGAAGGCGAGATGCCGCTGCCCCAGGGGGTTCGGCTGGAGGATGTCACAGTCCTTACCCGTGGAAAAATCCAGGAAGGAGAAGCACGGATCCGTTTTTTTGCAAACGGCTGCATCGAAAGAAGCCTGATCCACTTGCGAAACGAAGCCGATCAGTCCTATACGCTGGAAATCAATCCGCTTACCGGGAGCGTGAAACTGCACGACCGATACATCGAACAGAGGGTCGAGTGAAGAAATCCTCACGCGGCGCAAAGCACGCAAAGTAAGATATAATAACATTATTTCAAAAACATCGATCTTTAAATGGTGAGCAGCTCCATGGTGATCAATAGCGAAAGCGGCTTCACTCTGTTGGAGGTGGCCATCTCTCTGTGTCTGATTGCAACCGCACTCTTGGCCGTTTTCCGCCTGCAGGCCCAGAATCTGGATCTCCAGTACGAGGCCCAATTCCTCACTGTCGCAAAGGACATCGCACAGGACAGATTTTCTCGCATCGAATCCGGAGAAAAGTTTCTTGAGGGGACCGACACCGGGGATTGCGGAGAGGATTTTCCCCATTTTTCCTACCAGTCGAAAATCGAGAGAGTGCTCGAAAACGAGCGCCTCTACAAGATCAAGGTCAGCATCTTTCAGGAGCATAACGGGTTACTCAAGGATTTTTCGATTGAAACATTCCTGTATCGATAGACTAAGAGCCCGCCACAAAGGCACAAAGGCACAAAGGAGAAGGTTGATTGGAATGATCCTTCGTGTCTTCGTGTCTTCGTGGCAAGACAAAGTATCTTCGATTTCTCTGCGTCTCCGCGCCTCTGCGGGAGGTAATTGTACAACGGGCTTTACGCTGCTGGAAATACTCATTTCCACTCTGATTTTGAGCATCGTTCTATCCGCTCTTTACGCCGCCTACAGCTCCAATCTTTCTGCGATTCAGATCGCGCGGAACACCGGGCAATCGAACCAGACCGCCCGGGTCGCACTCGAACGGATGCGCCAGGATCTGGAGTCGGCCTTCATCACGGCTCCCTATACGGATTCCGGCGTGCTCCAGCTCGGTATGCAATTGCAGGATCTACGCATCGACGATCGGGAAGCCGATCGACTCGATTTCACAGCCTTATCCCATCTTTCCTTCTCTCCGGACACCTCACAAATCGACCTCTGCGAAGTGGGATACTTCCTGGAGCCGGACGTGGAGGGGGACGGATTGGTTCTTTACCGCCGCGATGACTGGACTCCGGATTCTGATTTCAAGGAGGGGGGAGACCGCCTTGAGCTTGCCCGGAGTGTCGCAGGTTTGGAAATCCTTTTTCAGGACGAGCAAGGATTGGAGCACGACACCTGGAGCTCCGGAACCGACGGAGAGCTTCCGACTCTTATCCAGATCAAGCTTCGCCTTGCAGAACCGGACGGACAGGAGCGTGTCTTTTCCACAAGCGTCCACCCTGCGCTGGCGCCGCGCAGGCAGGAATAGGAATGGTGGAATGTTGGAAGAATGGAATATTGGTCAATGGTGGATGAAGATCCCGGTTGCAGATCAAAAGGAACAGATTCTCACGCAAAGACGCAAAGACGCAAAGAAGTCGGGGGAAAGAATTGGCAGATTCTCAAGGTCGATGAGAGGATCGATTTTCGGCGGCGAATCGGGCTCGGCAATGATCATCACGCTTCTGGTCATCGCCACCCTTGTGGGTCTTACCGTGGCCTTTTCGGAGGATACGGGGTTAGAGCTCCAGCTTGCCGGTTACTCGCGGGATCATTATAGAGCCTACCATGCCGCCCGTTCCGGGGTGCAGCTTGCACTTGAAGCGATCGGTCGGGATGAAAAGAAAGACATGGACAGCCTGAGAGAGGATTGGGCAAAGGTATCCACCGAATCCTTCCCGGACGGTCTTCCCGAAGACGTGACGCTTTCCGGCGGAGTTTTCGATGAAAGCGGCAAGTTCAATGTCAATGCTCTTCTGAATGAAAAGGGGGAAATCGATCCTGCAAAGGAACAGCGGCTCTACCGGCTGTTCCGGGTGCTCGGAGTCGACGAACGGAAGTCAGCTCCGATACTGGACTGGCTGGACGGCGACGATATCGAGCGCATGGACGGCGCAGAGAATGCCTATTATGGGAGCCTGAAGGAGCCTTACGCATGCAGCAATGGCCCGTTTGTGACGCTCGGGCAGCTCATGATGGTAAAAGGTGTCGGTGAGACCGCAGCGAAAGACCATCTCACCGTCTATTCCGACGGTCGGATCAATATCAACACGGCATCCAAAGAGGTTCTCCGATGCCTGGATGAAGAAATCGACGATTCGCTCGCAGAGGCCATTGCGGCATTCAGGCACTCGGAGGATTTTTCAAGCGCAGAGGATCTTAAAAAGGTTCCTGGCATGAATGAGGCCTTGTTAAAAAGGATAAAGGGGGGAATCGACGTTAAAAGCAGTGCCTTTTCGATAAGGTTCGAGGGCGGTTTCCTGGAGACGAGATCCGGTATCGAGGCGGTTTTGAAAAGAGATGAGGAAACGGAGAGGCTTGTTTACTGGAGGGTGAACTGAAAATCTTTCACTGGCGGCCGTACTTGCGGTAGAGGGCCGTCAGGTTCTCTCGCCACACATCGGTTTTATTTTTCCCCTCCTGGATTTTTTCGTTCGCAGCCCGGATGATGAATTCATCCTTCTTTTCGATCCCTGCAAGCTTCATCTTGAATCCGCTGTACATCGATTCGGCTCCCTGGATGTAAATCTTGTGAAGCTGCTTCAACTCTTCCGTTTCGGGCTGGATTTTTCTGAGCTCGTCGAGATACCTGCCGTAAATGGGAACAACGAATTCCTTCAAGGCATCGTATACCGCCTGATCCGAGGTATAATTGCTTCCGACAACCGATGCATACCGCTCGAGGGATTTCTGTTCGAGCTCGGCAACCGTCAGAATGCCCTGGTTGACATACTCAGCAATCTGCAGGGCCGACCGATGCTTTGCGCAACCGGATGCCAGCCCAGAGACACAAATCAAAAAAACCGCCCACGCCCTTGCGTTTTTCAAAAGATACTCCTTGTCAGGACTCGAGTTAACCTGTAACCCGCAACTCGTAATTGGATATTGATTTTTTCGGCAGTATAGTTCAAAAGACGGTGAGGCTCAAGTCGCCAGTTGAAAACGATTCATCCGAGTTGAATTGCTCATGCCCGATTTGCAGGATAAATTGCCATTGGACACGAATGTTCGTAAAATCTGCAATATCGAACTCGGAAGTTTTGGTTTTCAGCATGCATTTTTTTTAATCCCGATCCTCTTTTTCGCACTCATATCTCCTGCTTTTGCCGAAGACAAGCCGTTTGACAATCCTGCCAACTGGGGCGGCACCGGGCTGCTGGAAACACCCAATGCCAGGGTGCTGGATGAAGGCGTTCTTCGATTCGGCTACGCTCAGGCAGACCCTTTCAGGTGGTACTCGATCGTCATGGGGGTTTTCCCGGGGCTGGAAATCGGCGGCCGGGTCATCGAACTTGCCGGCATCGAAGGCGAGTTTTTCAGCGACCTGAAAACAAGGGCGATCGATCTCAAATATCAGATCTTTCCGGAATCGAAGTTCTTTCCCGCCGCAGCCGTCGGGCTTCAGGATACCTTCGGTACACAAGCCTTCCCGGCCGAGTATCTTGTACTCAGCCGGCAGTACTACCCCCTCGATCTTTCGTTCGGAGTCGGCCACAGGAGACTTAAAGGGGATCTCACCCTTCCGCATCCCCTGGATCAATCTCCTCTGGATAGATTCGGCTTTTTCGGAGGTGTGGAGTTCGCACTGACCGAAAACTGCCATCTTGTAGCCGAATACAACCCGATCCAGTACGAAGAGGACAGGAAGCGCTCGAGGAGAGTGATCCTGGACGAGGCGGATTGGCCGGTCAACCTCGGTATGAAGGCCAAAATTTTTCCGGGCGTCGATGTCGGTCTTTCCTACCAGCGCGGAGAAACCATCGGCTTCATGGTGCATCTGAGCGCCGTGCTGGGAAAACCGGTTCTCCCTTTCCGGCCGGATCCTCCCCCGCTAGTCCCGGTGGATAGAAGACCTTTTCACCAAAGAGATGCCGGGGAGATGATCGATGGCATCTACAAGGCGCTCGCCCAAGCGGGTTTTGCCGAGGTCAGAGTCTATACGGGCGGGGAGGAGCTGATCGCAGAATTTGCCAATTACAGATATCTGTCCAATCAGAAGGCTGTGGGAAGGGTATTGCGGACCCTTCTTTTCTACTCTCCTTCGGACACCCGGATGCTTTCTGCAGTGGTCAGAAGACAGAATCATCCATTTCTCAAAGTATCGGTCCGGCCCGAACACATGGAGAAGTATCTGACAGGGGAAATTTCCGATCCGTTGTTTTCGAAGCTGATCGACGTCCGCTTTACATCCAGGCCGACGGGAGGAGACCTCGATCGCCTCCTTGAAACCGGCAGCAGTCAGGAGCTGAGCTACTCCTGGGGGATCAAGCCGGAGCTCAAGACCTATCTTCTCGATGCGGCAGGCTACGTCCAGTTCGAAGCCGCCGTCAAACCCTCCGTCATCGTAAACACCTGGGAGGGGGGATATGCCTTTGCACGTTACGATATCCCCCTTTATTCCGATGTGGAGTCGAGCCCGGACTTTCCTGAGGATGCGGTAAGGAGCGATTTTTTCAACTATTCTGGGACGTTTTCCTTCGAGAACCTGATGTTCGATCAGATCTTCCGTTTTGGGCAAAAAAGCTTTGCTCGGATCAGCGGCGGGTACCTCGAAAAAATGTATGCAGGATTCGGCGGGGAAGTCCTGACCTTTACCGGTGAGGGAAAATGGGCTTTCGGAATCGAAGCGGACTGGGGAGTGAAGCGTGAAACGAGCAGTCAGTTCGGACTCGATGATCTTACCGCCTATACGATCTTCGGCAATATCTATCGGTTCATTCCGGAATTCGATGTGACGGTGGGCGCAAAAATCGGAAGATTTCTCTATGGGGACTACGGTGTCCGGTTCGAATTGAGCCGCCAGTACGATACTGGAGTCATTGTAGGTGCTTGGGCCAGTCTTACGGACTCCGGTAAATTCACAGACTACAACGAGGGATATCATGATGTGGGAGCCTACATCAGCCTTCCGATACGCATGTTTTTGACCCACGATACTCCCAAGCGTTACAGCTACGCGATTTCCCCGTGGACCCGCGACGTAGGCGCCTCGATCTATCACTGGAATCCCCTCTACTGGAGCCGGAAAGACCTGACGCCGGTCGAGTTCAAATCCCGCCTGAGCGAAATTAAGGATTAGGCGCATTGGTATCGGTCTTTCCCTTAGAAAGCCCGGTGATTCCAGAAGATAAAATACCTCACCGGGCGTATTGTTTCAGTCTTTTCCGATCGTTATAATGGCACTGTCCGGTTGAGACGTGCACTCTGATGGACGATTTCGAATCGGTAGGAGCAATTGAAATGAAAAGATCCGACATTTTTAAGAAAACTTTTGTCTATGGTCTGCTGATTACAGTTATCCTATTTCCCATGGGGCGGGCCTCCTATGGCCAGACGCCTGCTGCCGGAGCCGGTGCTGCCGGTGCCGGAGGTGCCGGA
>QZKK01000091.1 GCA_003599475.1 Desulfobacteraceae bacterium | reverse complement strand
ATTTCCTAATTTTTTTCTGTAACCACATTTTTTGGCTCTCATGCGTGAAGCCTCTTAAAATAAGGGTTTGTTAAAAATCTTTCCGGAATACGGGATATATCAAAGTACAAAACCTTTGGAGAAGATTCCTTGATTCTTGAACTAGGCTCAGGGCAAGGCGTTGCAACACAAGAAATATCCGACTACTGGAAGCCCCATATTGTCGCACTTGAGCCAGGAACTGCCTTGTGTGAAATAGCTAGAGCAAGATTGAAGGAATACTCAAAGGTCAGGATCATCAATACCTCTTTTGAGAGTTATCAGAACTTCGTAAAGAAATTTGATGGTGTGTTTTCAGCTACTGCTTTTCATTGGAGCGGACGCGCAACAACATCGGCGCTTTTTCCTGAGCATATGGGCCGCGCCGTTAATTATGCGTTCGCAAAAGATCATAATTTGACAAACATTCTTACAACATGTTATTTTAATTGAAAAAATAATAGGAGATCCCGCCATGTCTAACTCCATCGAAATTCAACACCTTTCCAGAGAAGAGAAGCTTCGGGTAATGGAAGCCATATGGGAAGATCTGTCAAAGGAAGAGGAGCAAGTCGAATCTCCTGACTGGCATCATCAGGCGCTCCAGGAAACAGATCAACGGCTCAAATCAGGACAAGAAAACATTATGGACTGGCAGGACGCAAAAAAAGAACTAAGAAAGCGATTCGAATGAAAATCAAGCTGCTTTCTTCGGCGCTGGAAGATTTGTATGATGGCCGGTTTTTGAGGGTCCTGAGCTCATATTCAATGGCCCAAACAAATCGCCCGCTGCGAACAACCGGTTCAACCAAGCTGCGAGAACCGTCGGGGTTTCAATCAGGTGCCTCGGCGCGGCTAGTTAACCTGAGCGTTGTGTGAATTGGGAAATACAATGCTCTATGAAATAAAAAATGTTAGTCAATATAAAAATGAATTAAAGCGCCGCTGGTTTTTCGATCATGATATTGATTTGACAGTTTGGGTCGATCTTGAAAATCGAATAGATTCATTTCAACTCTGTTATGATAAAATTCAAAATTTCCATGCTTTAACATGGAAAAAGAATTATGGATTTAAACACAATCGAGTAGACGATGGAGAGGATTTAAACAGTATTGGTAATTATAAGAGCATACCAATACTATTGATGGATGGTCATTTTGAAAAAGAGAGAATAATTGAAATTTTTTCCAAAAATTGTCTAAACATTCCAAAATTTATCTCAAAATTTGTTCTGGAAAAGTTAATGTCATACTAATATCTTTGACATAACAGTTTGCTGGAGGGGACGCGAAAAAGCAGCGCCCCTCAGCAACTCGTTCGACACAGGGAATGGAAGAAAAATGAAAATACCCATCTACCAAGTTGATGCCTTTACCTCGGAGGTTTTCTCCGGTAATCCGGCGGCTGTTTGTATTCTGGAATCATGGATTGATGACAAGTATCTGCAATCCATCGCAGCGGAAAACAATTTGTCCGAGACAGCTTTCCTTGTCCAGAATGATTACGGCTTTGACCTGCGATGGTTTACTCCGGTTACGGAAGTCCCACTTTGCGGACACGCAACACTGGCGAGCGCCTTTGTTCTGTTTGCCAATCGACAATGGCCAGCGGATACCATCCGATTTGAGACACGAAAGAGCGGACAACTTGTCGTGACCAGGCGCGATGACCTCCTTGACATGGACTTTCCTGCCAGAGCTGCTTGCGATCAGGCTTCGCCTGCCGGCCTCAATGAGGCCTTGGGAGTTACACCGGAAATAGTATTCGGTTTCAAACCGAAGGGAGACCGGATCGTGGTGATGGCGGTATTGTCCAGCGAGAATGCCGTTCGAGGAGTGCAACCCGATTTCGGGGCACTTTCCCGAGTCGAGTGCAGGGGTGCTATCATTACAGCCAAAGGCGATCGGAGCGATTTCGTATCACGGTACTTTGCGCCCCGTGTCGGTATAGCGGAAGACCCGGTAACCGGATCTGCGCATTGCCTTCTCGTTCCCTACTGGGCAAGCGTGCTTGGGAAGAATGTTTTGCACGCTTTCCAGGTGTCGAAGCGAGGAGGAGAGTTGTTTTGCAGAAACGCAGGCGAACGTGTCAGAATATCCGGTAGAGCTGCTCTTTACATGGAAGGAATGATTACCATATAGGACGTCGAACCAAACATTGAACCGGACGCGGAACAGCGCCTCTCTTCATTCGAGTATCCGGGAGCCGCTCCGGTTAATTTTTCGTTAGCAAATTAAGGAAATGTAGCAATAATGGCAAAATTAGGATCTGAAAAAAGACCAGTAATTGTCAGGGTTCACACAGATGAAATGGCAAAGTACGTTGCCGAAACATGCGCAAAGAATGGATGGCACTATATCATTGGATTTGAACATGATAAACCAGAAGACATTTCCGATTTGGAAAAACTGTTAAATCCGCCACAAGCTGTAAGGACAGAACGAATTGGTCGTAATGAACCTTGTCCTTGCGGGAGTGGAAAGAAATACAAAAAATGTTGTGGCTCCAACAACATATAAAAATTTTTTTTTTGCTAACCCACCGCTCAACCAGACGGCTAAACCTGGGGGCTTTTCGGAGTCGGTACAGTCAACAATATTTTGAGCTTTCCAAAAGGCTGTGGTTATCTACCCGCCGCTGGTTAGCTTCCAGGTGAAAAATGAAACCAGGGTCAAAAGATAAAAAAATACAGATATTGATTTCAGGACAAGAACTTTCAGAATTAAAACGGCATACTTGGCTAATGGCTGAGGCTTTTGGTCTAGATCGTCGGATTGAAAATTATCAAGGAAGACGACCAATAGGATTTTTTCGATGGGATTTCGACTGTCTTATTGATGTTATAGATATCGCATTGAATGACCCTAAAGATTACCCAGATAAAAGCAGCAAAGAACATGGTGCCTTAAAGAAACTCCATGATCGATTAAAAGATGAATATCGGAAAAACTTCGAATAATCACAGAAGCGAACGGCTGGAGCAGACGCCGAGAAGCGCGAGGTTTTTCGGGAACGCCCTGCCTATGCGAACAACGGTGGCGACGCTGCTCAGCCGTGGGTTATGTCGGAGAAGAAGATGAAATGAGAACCGATGACGAATTCTTTGAGGTCGTAGGTGAGCACATGGGAGCGATTCAGATGCTCTATCACAAGTTTGCAGACAAGAAACCCGTTATGGTAATTACCCTCCCCGACAGCCGCATCTACGCTTATCCGTACTCGGGCTACCTAAAGACTCTCAGCACACGGTCTCAGGAGATGCTGAGGAAAGAGTATCGCGCTGCCAACAAGAAGAATGAAATGGTCGTGTTCGTAAGGGACGAGAAAACGAGAGTGCTCAAGTCAGCAAGTTTTCCGATTGAGGAAATAGAGATGACATAACCTCTAATTGGAGCGGACGCGGAAAAGCATGGGCGTTTTTTTCCCGAGCATCCCGGCCGCGCCGCTCAATTCTATGTTGTATCAGAGGACGAATGAAGAAGATTTCCGTCAGAGATGCGAAAAGAGATGAGTGGCCTGATGTCCTTAGAATCCATCGACGCGCAATATATGAAATAGCCTCTGCCGACTATTCAATTCAAGTACTGAGTGCATGGGGGCCGCCTATTAAGAATGAAGATTTGCCCAGAATGATAGCTGAATTCGATGCAAAACTTTATCGTGGTCAAATAATTATCGTTGCAGAAAATGATGGCTGTTTAGCCGGGTTTGGAGAAGTCGCACCAAACCGAAACTTACTGGTCGCAATCTATATTAATCCTGATTATGTACGTCAGGGAGTTGGTTCGGCAATTCTGGTCGAATTGGAGCGTTTAGCCTGCAAAAAGAATTTGCAGTTTCTTCAATTGGACTCATCTTTGACGGCTTTTCCGTTTTATGAAACCCACGGATATAAATCACTTGGGCGAGATGTTCATATTTTAAGAAACGGTAAAAAAATGGAATGTGTAAAAATGAGAAAGGATTTTATATAACCTCGCTAATTCAGGCAGCGCAAAAACCGAGCGGCTGATTAGCCGTTATGCTTGAAGGTTTATACAGTGAATCTCAAGAAGGAGAAATGAAATGAGTAAAGAAAAATACCCCTATGTGAATCACCTGAACATACTTCATGATTCTTTACAACTCATTGATATTCATTCGTTGGTCAATCAGTGCACCGATAGATGGTACAATCAAACATTATGCCAGGTAAATGACTCTGTTGTACGGCTTGGAATATTGCAAGGAGAATATCATTGGCACAAGCATGATAAAGAAGATGAATTTTTCTTCACACTTTCTGGAATGTTGATCATCGATATAGAGGGAGACGAATCAATCAATTTGCACCAACATCAAGGCTATGTAGTTCCGAAAGGGGTAGTTCATAAAACAAGGGCACCGGAAAAAACCATAGTCCTAATGATAGAGACAGCGGGCATCTTACCAACAGGAGATGCATAACGAATCGGCTGGAGCAGATGCCGAGAAGTGAGCGGTTTTTCGGGAGCGCTCTGCCTATGCGAAAAATGGTGGCGGCGCTGCTCAGCCGTGACCGTTGGCCGCTGAAAAGCTGGCGCCCGCTGATGCCCTCCGGTTCGCAAAAATGACACAAGGCATGAAGCATGATAGAATTCGAATGGGATTCCAACGAGGCAAAAATGAATCAACGGAAACATGGCGTTGCCTTCAAAGAAGCTGCCACGGTGTTCAGGGATCCCTTGAGCATTACTATTGACGATCCAGATTATTCGGAAGAAGAAGACCGGTACATTATCATCGGACTTTCCGATGCTGGCCGGCTTTTAATCGTTTCTCATACAGACCGTGGCAGCCGAACCCGAATCATAAATGCGCGGGAGCTTACCCGCTCAGAGCGAGAGGCATATGAAGAAGAAATTAAAAGACGAAAATCTCGATGAGCTACGCCCAGAATACAATCTCCGAGAGCTGTTAAAAGGCGGAGTCCAAGGAAAATATGCAGACCGTTATCGGGAAGGCACGAATTTGGTCCTGCTGGATCATGACGTCGCCGAGGCTTTTCCGACAGACAAGGCGGTAAATGAAGCCCTTCGGTTGGTAATCCAACTGACGAAGCTTTCAAGAGTCGATAAACGGCCTGACAGCAAGCCGTGATCGCCGCAGGCCTGGAGCGCGAACCATCAGCTCAACCAGACGGGAGAAGTTGCCGGGTTTGCATTAAGCACCGTGTCTTTCCATGCGTCCTCAATATCAGTTTGATCTTCTAATTCCTGCAATAATTTTAGCTCCTCTATTGAAACAATAGCAGCAATTGGTTCACCTCGACGTGTGAGAACGATTGATCTCGTCTCGGACACGTTCTAAACGTTGAACCGCTTTTTTTCTTGCTTTTCATGAATCCACCCTTTATAGGAGGAATATCGCTTTAAAAAAGAGGAGATCTCTCCAAGCCGAATCATCCGAATCGAACGCAAACCGCAGTCGAAAGGATCGTTATGGCCTCAGAGAACGATAGTATCCTCGCACTCCGCGCTTTTGCCCTACGATATCGCTGCATTTCATCGGCTTCGTTTTCAATACATATCCGTCTTCTCCCGCATGAAGAGAATTACCGGCGCACCTCGGCCGGACAGATATCCCCATTTTTCCCTGCTCGGAATCCTGTTCAAACGCATCACCATGAATGGAGAACCATGAAGGCTGGCGAGGAGAACTGCAGAACCATTGGAGGAATGCTGAAATATTGGAATACTGGGCGATAAAAGAGGAAACGTGTGCCCATTTCAAGGATCCATCAGCGCCTTGATCGCACTTCTCGTCGGGGAGGGAGGAATCAATTTCCCGCTGTTCAATTCAAACGACATATTTCGAAAAATCGCGCGCACTTTTCCAGCCGTATATGAACTATGTCCGGTGTACGATAAGGCTATTACCTTCGCTCCGAGTTACAGGCATGTGACTTCATTTGACATCTTCAATCCGGAACATTGGCAAAGCAACCTTTCGCATGAGGAAATGTTTCTAAAAAGACTCTCCGAATTAAGGGAATACAGAATCGAAAATCCGGCGATGCTGGATCTTTCCACGCTGGATTGTGAAACAAGAAAGCGGATATTGATCATCGTCGGCAGCGGAGAAAAAACCAAAGGGAGGGTTGTCGTCGAGGAAAAAGGTCCAGATAGGAAAACAGCAAATTTCTTCAACTTCGACCAGGATGATTACGATGGTGACGGAACTGTGCCGCTCGATAGTGCAATCGTTTTTAAAGAGGCGATCCTCACACTTGCCGTCAGAAGCAAGTGGTACGATGGATCCACCCACGGATTTTTTCTGAATGACGGCCGGGTGCAGACGGTGGTCACTCGGTTTTTAAAGGATGATACACAGCGGGAGAACTGGTGGACGGATATAGCTAATTCGGTAACTCTGGTGAAGTAGGGGATCTCAATCGGCACTTTTATAGCCGCCATCTTTCGACCCATCTTTCGATCCGGTTCGACCCAGGTCGACATCGATGAACAGTGAATTGCATACGAAAAATATCGTGCCGAATCGAAAATTACTGAAAAAAAGGCGAAGGAACTTCTGCGTAAAGATATAAAAGAGTGCGCCGGATGCGTCGACACGTCGAGCAAAGTACCCTTGACGGGAAACCAGTTCTCCGCACGATATTTGGTTGTCTGTTGACAAACAAAAGCACTTTTGCCATACATTCGCATCCAGGAACAGTTATTATCCGTATCCCTATGCTTTACCGAAAGACACTATGGAGAAAGTGCACTCCCTTCCTTTTCAACCTTGGTCTTCACGGAAGAACCGTATCACGATAGGCGATTTCTTCATTCAATCAAAATACGCAAGGAGGATTTGATCCATGAGACGAAATCTTGGTTTTTTCGTACTGGCGATTTTAGCGGCATGCTTAAGCGCTCCGGATATCGGACAGGCGGCCGCGACCCGGATCTCGGTGGGGGGTAACGGGGTCGGGGGCGTGTATTACATCTATGCAGGATCTCTTTCCACGATCATCAACACGAAGGTTCCCAATGTTCAGGCAACCGTTGAGGTGTGCCCGGGATCATCGGTGGAGCATGTGACAAGAATGCAGATCAACGACATCCAGATCGGGCCTGCGATGAACGATGTCGTATTTCAAGGCGTAAAGGGGATCAACAGATTCAAAAAACCGCACGATAAGGTAAGAACGCTTTTTGCCATGTATCCCGCCGAGCTCCAGGGCGCCTCGCTCGAAAAAGACAAGCTATCGACTCCGAAAGCCCTGATCGGTAAAAGAGTTTCCATCGGAAACCCGGGAACCGGGACAAGTGTCATGGCCAGTGCGGTTTTCGAAGCGCTCGGCATCGACATGAAGAGCATGAAAATACAGAATCTCAACTGGAACGAGGGCGCGCAGGCGATCCGGAACAACTCACTCGATGTTCAGTTCGGCGCCATGGCGGCTCCCGCTCCCTTCATCATGGATCTGTTGTCGACCCACAAGGTCGCCCTGGTCAACTTCACCGATGAAGAATTGGCGAAGATACAGGCAAAATTCGAATATTACGCACCCTTGACCATCAAGGCGGGAACCTACCCGGATATCAAAGTCGATGTGAAGACTCCCGGTATTTGGAACTCCATGGTGGCAACATCGGAGCTTTCCGATGAACTGGCCTATGGAATTACAAAGGCGGTCTATGAAAACATTCCCGCATTGCAGAAAGCTTATAAGGGGGCGGATTGGGCCACCCCGGAAAATACCATGAAGTTTGCCGTCGCTCCGCTGCATCCCGGGGCGATCAAGTACTATAAGGAAAAAGGGGTGACCATTCCCGGCAAACTGATGCCAAAGTAAATCGTCCAAGCGGGGAATGCATCTGCGGTGGATCGGGAGGTGATCGCTGCCCGGATAAATGAATCCGACAGCCTCACGGTTCGTCATCTCATGAAGCCTCAATCTGAATCTCAACAGGATCAAACGATGTCTGGAAGTTTGTATTAGGAGTCGTTATCATGGGGAATCCCGAGAATGAAACGTTTGTCCTTAGACTCATCGCATTCATTACGATTGCTTTGGTCTTTTTCCATATCGTCACGGCGGGGTTGACCATGTTGACCGCGTTCCTGCAACGCGGCATCCATCTGACTTTTGTTCTTGTTCTTTCTTTTTTAATGATGCCTCGCCGGAAAGGATCGAAAAAAGCATCGATTCTCGATTGGTTTTTCGCACTGCTTTCCCTTGCCGTCGGCCTGTACATAACGGTTTTTTACGAGGATATTCTTTACCGGCTGGGAATTCTCACCAAAACGGATATCATCGTGGGATGGATCATCATTCTCCTGGTATTGGAGCAGGCGAGACGGGCGACCGGAAACGTTTTGGTGATCATTGCCGCCCTTGCCGTTCTTTACCCGCTTTTAGGGAATCACATCCCCGGAATTCTGGGTCACAGGGGTTACGGGTTCGACCGCGTGGCTTCACAGATGGCGATGTCACTGGAGGGCATATTCAGTGCTCCCCTGGGGGTTTCCGCCGAGTACATCGTCTTGTTCATCTTTCTCTCATCTCTTCTCGGTCAATGCGGAATGGGAGAATATCTTCTCAAGCTTGCGCTTTCAATCGCCGGCCGATTTACGGGAGGGCCGGCGAAAACAGCAGTCGTGGCGAGCAGTCTCTTCGGGACGATCTCGGGAAGCGCAGTGGCAAACGTCGTAGGGACGGGGACCTTTACGATTCCCATGATGATCAAACAGGGTTTCCCGCCGCATCTTGCCGGTGCGGTGGAAGCCACCGCCTCCACCGGAGGCCAGCTCATGCCGCCGATCATGGGGGCGGCTGCATTCATCATGGCCCAGATCCTGGGAGTTTCTTATGTCACGATTCTCGGCGCTGCAATCATTCCCGCTCTCTTGTACTATTGGTCCGTATTTATGGGAATTCACTTTCAAGCCTCGAAGTACAAGATGAAACCTCTTTCGTCCGAAGACATGCCGCCTTTTTACAAAACGCTTGTCGAAGGCATACACTTTCTCGTGCCGCTTGTCCTGCTGGTCGTCCTGCTGGTGGTCGTCCGCTACACGATTACGAAAGCGATTTTTTACACGATCGTCGCCACCTTTATCGTGACGTTCCTGAATCCCCAGACGCGCATCACATGGAACAAATTCAAAGGCGCGTGCATGGATGCGGCCAAAAACGTCCTTACGGTCGCCGGGGCCTGCGCGGCGGCAGGGCTCGTGGTGGGAAGCATCACGATGACGGGCATCGGATTCAAGATGTTTTCGCTCATCATGGCGCTTTCAGGAGGTGTCTTGATCCTTGCCCTGACCATCACGATGGCGGCCTCGACGGTTATGGGAATGGGTGTTCCTACGACCGCCGCATACATCATCGTATCCGTGACCGCGGCCCCGGCACTGATGGACATGGGGATTTCTCCCATCGCCGCCCATCTGTTCGTTTTTTATTTTGCCGTCCTTTCCGCCATTACGCCCCCCGTCGCCCTTGCCGCATTTGCCGCCGGCGGGATCGCCGGCGAGAGTCCGATGAAGATCGGTTGGACGGCTGTGGGGCTCACCATCAGCGCCTTCGTCGTTCCTTTCGCGTTTGTATACAACCAGGCTCTGTTGGGATCGGCGCCTTTCATTGAAATCATTCAAGTAACGGTCACGGCGGGAATCGGAGTTACGGCCGTCGCCGCTGCCTGGACGAATTACTTGTTGGTTCCTCTCGGCATGATTCAACGCATCCTGTTTTTCTTTGGCGGCTTGCTGGTCATCATCCCTGAAGGGGTGACGGACCGCATCGGGTTGGCCTGTCTGACTGCAGGACTGGTCCTCCAATTTATGGCGAGGAGAAGGGCGGCGAAAATCAAAGCTGGGGTCCGGACCGTTTGATAAGAAGAACCGAGGGCAATGAGCTCCGAAACCGATCCGCTGAAGATATTTTTTTACACCCTGTTTGCACTCACGGCCTTTGCTTCGAATTCCATATTCTGCAGGCTTGCCCTTTCCGAGGGGAGTATCGATGCGGCGAGTTTTACAGCCATCCGGCTTATCTCCGGTGCGGCCGCACTGGTAATGATTTCTTATCTCAGCAGAAAAAAAATTTCCGCCCCGTCCCGGAAATGGCGGTCTGCGGCCATGCTGTTTTTTTATGCAGCCGCATTTTCCTTCGCCTATACTCGCCTGACCGCGGGAACGGGGGCGCTGATTCTGTTCGGCGCCGTACAGGCAACGATGCTCATTTTCGCCTTGTACTCGGGAGAAAAGCCCCGTGCCGGGGAGTGGGTCGGGCTTCTTTTGGCCCTGTCCGGTCTTGTCTACCTGGCATCGCCCGGATTGTCGGCGCCTTCACCGATCGGATTCGTGCTGATGATGATTGCCGGTGTTTCCTGGGGCGTCTATTCGCTTATCGGCCGCCGTTCAAGCGATCCTCTGGCCGATACGACCGGAAATTTCTTGTTCTCGGCCCCCTTTGCCCTGCTGGTCGCCCTCTTTTTCATCGGAAAATCCGATCTTTCCGCCAAAGGCGTCCTGTTGGCCGCAAGTTCGGGGGCACTGGCTTCCGGCCTTGGGTATGTCGCATGGTATGCCGCGCTGAGGGGCTTGGCTTCCACCCGGGCCGCGGCGGTGCAGTTGACCGTTCCGGTTTTGACCGGAATCGCAGGGGTCGTATTACTCTCCGAGCACATCTCGATCCGGCTGCTCTTCTCTTCGGTGATGATTCTCGGGGGAGTCGGACTGGCGGTGCATGGAGGATTAAGACAGAGGACGGATGACAGAGGACGGATGACAGACGACAGATGACGACGGCAAGGCAGAGAGCATAGGGAAAGAAGCGAAGTTAAACAGTTGCAAGATTTGAGAGCATAGAGTAGGGAAGGACGGAGCGGGGGAGTGTGGCCGGAGACCGGAGATCCGAGAAAATCTAAAACCTGAAATCTAAATTCTAAACTCTAAATTCTAAAATCGAAAGGGGAGGGCTCATCATGGCAACGGTGAGGTTGATCGAGTACGAGGATGCAAGCCCGGAAGTCCGTCGGGTCTACGACGACATCATGAACACCCGGAAAATCGACTGGATCAATAATTTCTGGAAAGCGATCGCGGTTCAGCCGGAACTGCTGAAGCGGACATGGGAAGGTGTCAAATCGGTGATGACTCCCGGCGCGCTCGATCCTCTGACCAAAGAGATGATCTATGTCGCCGTCAGCGTTACCAATGGATGCGAATATTGCATCAACAGCCACACGGCGGCTGCCAGGAAAAAGGGAATGACCGATGAGATGCTGGCTGAATTGATGGCTGTTGTCGGCATGGCCAACCAGACGAATGCCCTGGTAACCGGCTTTCGGGTGGAACTGGACGCCGTTTTTGAAAACGGCGGTCGGACAGGCACGCCATAGCGATGAGCAATCTCGCGATTCTTCTGGTAATTTCCGCAGCTTTTTCTCACGCCTACTGGAATTTTTTAGCCAAACGGGCGGGAGGCGGTCCGGCTTTCATCTGGCTGTTTGCGGCGATTTCCGGTGCGATTTACGCGCCTGTCGCATTGGGGATCCTCTATTTCTACCGCCCTTCCATCGGCCCCACCGGTCTTTTCTTCATGCTGGTCAGCGCCCTGCTGCATCTTGCATACTATCTGGTCCTGCAGCGGGGTTACAGCCAGGGCGATTTATCCGTGGTTTATCCATTGGCAAGGGGCACGGGCCCCATGCTCTCCTGCATTGCGGCGATAATTTTCTTTCATGAGAGGCCCGGAATCGTCGCGGTTGCAGGCATCTGTCTTGTCCTTTACGGGGTATTCCAGTTGACGGGCGGAAGCAGGCTGTTCAGCACAAAGAAAGTTCACTCCGGCTGGGCCTTAAAATACGGCCTGGTTACGGGTGCAATCATTGCCGCCTACACCGTCTGGGACAAGCAGGCGGTAAGCGGTCTGATGATTCCTCCGGTTCTTCTGGACTGGTCCACCAGCATCGCCCGCACCCTCCTTTTGGCGCCTTACGCCTATAAGAGATGGGATGCGGTAAAGCACCAATGGCGTGTGAACAAGCGGTACGCACTGGGGGTCGCCGTATTCAACCCGCTCTCTTACATCCTGGTGTTGTCTGCACTCGTTTTTACACCCATCACCTATGTGGCTCCTGCCAGGGAAATCAGCATCCTGTTCGGAACCCTGATCGGAACCCGCATCCTGGCCGAAGCCGATGCAAAACGGAGGATTTTTGCCGCCACCATCATGATTGCAGGCGTAATCGCGCTGTCTCTTGGATGAGCCCCGGTCTCCCGGTGATTTTCGACCACCGCAGAGTTCGGGCAAGGACTCGCACTAAAGGCTTTCTTCGATGATTTTTCCGGGTTTCGGTATGACCGGCCCCTCCGATCTTTTGGGTGCGGAGGGCGGCGATTTTTCGGGCGTGACGGCCTGCGGTTTTTCGGGAGGAGGATTCTGAGTTCCGGGTATTGGAGCTCCGGAAGGGTTGGCCGACGGATTTTCGGACTGGAGGCGTTTTTTGATTTCGGAAATCGCTTTAAACTTCATCAACTCGTCGATCTGACTTTCCATCGTTTTTAGCTGGCGCTGGATATCGTCCAGGGATTCCCCCCTTGGACCGCTTTCCGCCTTTATTTTGTCGAATTCCCCCGACAGCCGCTTTTCCAGGTTCTTCAGTTCCGCTTCAAACCCCTTTTTATCCAGCTTTTCTGTAGAGAGTGCGGACAGGTCTTTTTGAATCTTTTCAAATTGATTGACAGAATTCTGGAGTTTGTAAAAATTTCCGGAAACCTCGGCAAGTTCTTGAGTCAGATTCTCATCGAGCCCCTTGATCTCAGACTCCACATTTTTCAGGTGCTCGCTGAGAGGCAAGATCTTGTTTTCAAGATTGGTCATCGCCTGGGCGACTGTCGACTTATCCGCTGCAAACCCCTTCAATGCCTCGATCGACTTCGCTGTCTTATCGATATCTTCTTTCAGTGCGGAGGTTCTTTTTTCGAATACCATGAAGAATTCATCCAGCGGCAGGATCTTCTTTTCGAATTGGGCTTCGAGTGCTTTAAGTGAACCTTGAAGGTTTTTGATCGATTCTTCCAGCTTCGCGGTTTGCACCGACAGAGAAGAGAATCTTGAATTCAGATCCTGCGAAAGCGACTGCACCTGGGAAACATCCATATTCCGCAGGGCCATGACCCCCTTCTTGAGATCATAGTATCCCCACCCGGCGGCAGCCCCGAACAACAAGACCAAAATGACGGCCAATGGAGTCCCCCGGCCGCTTTTTTTGGGTTTCCGATCTTGGACTTCATCGCGATAGCCGTGATCCGGGCCTTCATCATCGAGGCGGAATCTGAATCCTGAAGGTTTTTCATTTTTCATAGCCGTTATTCCCATTCGATCGTGCTGGGGGGCTTGGAACTGATATCGTAGACCACTCTGTTGACTCCGCGAACTTCATTGATGATCCGGTTGGAGATTCTTCCGAGAAGCGTATCGGGCAACCTGGCCCAGTCCGCCGTCATGGCGTCTACGCTGGTCACTGCCCGGACGGCGACGATGTTCTCGTAGGTTCGTTTATCCCCCATGATGCCGACGCTTTTGAGCGGCAGCAGGACTGCAAAGGACTGCCACAGTTTCCGGTAGAAGCCGCTTTCTTTGATCTCTTCGAGCAGGATCGCATCGGCATGCCGCAGCAGGGACAGACGCTTTCGGGTGATCTCTCCGATGATTCGAACGGCGAGGCCGGGACCGGGAAAAGGCTGGCGCCAAACCAGCTCATCCTGCAGACCCAACGCTTTCCCCAATTCGCGGACTTCATCTTTGAACAAAAACTTCAGAGGCTCCAATAGGTGCAGTTTCATCTTCTTGGGAAGACCGCCGACATTGTGATGGGATTTGATGATCGATGTCGGTCCCCCGAAGGCGGATCTTGACTCGATCACGTCCGGGTACAGGGTCCCCTGCGCGAGAAAGTCAGCCCCCTTTATTTTGCCGGCTTCCGCCTCGAAAACATCCATGAAGATTTTGCCGATGATTTTTCGTTTCCTTTCAGGATCGGTTACACTCTTGAGAACGTGCAGGAATCTGGCTCCGGCGTTCACATAACGGATATTCATGTTGAAGTGCTGCTTGAATGTCTTTTTGACCTTCAGACCCTCATCCCTCCGGAGCAGTCCGTTGTCGACAAAAATGCAGACCAGATTTTTTCCGATCGCCTGATGAATCAGGAGCGCTGCAACGGAAGAATCCACGCCCCCGCTGAGGCCCAGAATCACCCTTCTATCCTGGACCGTTTGTTTGATCTTGGCAATGGCTTCGGAAGCAAAGGATTCCATCGTCCACGATCCTTTGCAGCCGCAGATATCGATCACAAAATTCCTCAGTATCTGCTTTCCCTGAAGGGTATGCTCGACCTCGGGGTGAAACTGCAACCCGTACAGTCTCCGGTTCGGATCCGCCGCCGCGGCAAATCTCGTGTTTTCAGTCGACCCGAAAAGAGTGAACCCTTCCGGCAGCTTTTCGATGGAATCCCCGTGGCTCATCCAGCATTGCGTGGTTTCGGGGATGTTTCTGAACAATCCCTCCCGATGATGGGTCCGGAATTCTGCAAACCCGTATTCACGACGCTTTGCCCTTTTTACACTCCCGCCGAGCATATCGACCATGTACTGCATTCCGTAACAGATACCGAGTATCGGAATGCCCAGGCCGAAAATTGCCGGATCGATTCGCGGGCTGCCGGGTTCATAGATGCTGGAGGGCCCTCCGGAGAGAATGATTCCCCGGGGTGCGAGCAGGCGAATTTGATCGGAGGAGAGGGTCGGTGGTTCGATTTTACAGAACACACGGCTTTCCCGAACCCGTCTTGCGATCAATTGGTTGAATTGCGAACCGAAATCGATGATGAGAATCATTGAATTTTTCTGAATCATCCGGACAAGTTCACCCGCATTTTCTGGTTCGAAGGCGCTTGAACGATTCGGGTTCAAGCACGATTCAAGGCATGAACCTGTCATTGCTTTTTAGCTTTTACATTTGCGTAAATATATTGAATATGTTAAATAGAACGAAATTGCAACTCTATTTTCATAAATGAAAAGAGGCATTTTGAAGAAGCGCACGGATGAAAAGACCCCGATGCGAAATCCGATATGAAAATCGTCGTTCAGATATACGAGGTGCAGAATCCTTCAGAGGCGGAAACGCTCATCGCCCTCGGGGTCGATCATATCGGCAGCGTCGTTGTCTCTCAAGAGAAGCGATACGTGCCGTCCATCCGAGAGACGGTGCGGCTGACCGATCGGCTGGGGGCCCGAAGCAGCATCATCCCTCTGTTCAGCGATGCGGATGCAATTTCATCCTTGCTCGATTATTACAGCCCGCATATACTTCATTTTTGTGAGGCGATCGACGTCCGGCAAAATTTGCATGGATGCCGCCGGTTGGTTCACCTGCAGGAGACGATCCGAAACAGGTTCCCGGGCATAAAGCTGATACGATCCATTCCGATTCGCTCTTTCGGAGCGTTCGATGCCGTACCGTCGCTTGAGATCGCTGAAATCTTCGAGCCTGTGAGCGATCTTTTTTTAACGGACACGCTCCTGGGCGGCCAAATCGATCAGCCGGTTTCCGGATTCGTCGGGATCACCGGAAAGCAGTGCGAATGGGATATCGCCGAGGCTTTGGTCAAAAAAAGCAGAATCCCCGTCATCCTGGGAGGCGGCCTTTCTCCCGAAAATGTCAGAGAAGGAATCTTGAAGGTTCGACCGGCGGGTGTCGACAGTTGTACCCTGACGAACGCATTGGACGATGAAGGACAACCGATACGGTTCAGGAAAGATGTCGGCCTCGTGAAAAGATTCGTTCGGGAGGTCCGTAACGCAGAAAATGAATTGTAAGGAGTGATGATCCATGTATGACAGCAGCGATTTGCGAAAAGGGTTGAAAGTCACCATAGACGGGGCCCCCCATGTCGTCGTTCAGTTTGAATTCGTCAAACCGGGAAAAGGGCAGGCGCTCTACAAGTGCAAACTCAAGAATATGATCACCGGCTCTCAATTCGAGCGCACCTACCGATCGGGGGAAAAATTCGAAGAGTGCAATCTCGAAGAACATGAGATGGAGTTTCTCTATTTCGACGGAGAATCCTACTGCTTTATGAATACGTCTACTTACGGTCAGGAGTTTCTGAAGCCCGAGCAGGTGGGGGATGCCAAAAATTTCCTGAAGGAAAATACGACCTGCAACATTCTTTTCCACGATTCGAGAGCGATCGGAGTGACATTGCCCAATTTCGTGGAGCTGAAAATCGAAAAGGCCGACCCCTGGGTAAAGGGGAATACGGCATCCGGAGATACCAAACCCGCTACACTGGAAACCGGATACGTGCTCCAGGTGCCTCCGTTTGTGGAAGAAGGAGAACGGGTGAAAATCGACACCCGCACCGGACAGTATGTCGAGCGTGTAAAGGGTTGAAGCCGGCTTCCTGCCCTTGAACCGTTTACCGGAGAGACAAGGCACCAAGAAACATCGCAGGCGGGAACGATCACCGACTCACTGTTTTCCGCCTTCCGACTTTGAGCTACCGGCTGCTTCCGACGGATGTTCCCGTTCTTCCGGCTCATGTTCCCCGCGCTGCCCGCCGGCGAATCCAAATTTCTGCTGCACCTGCCGGACGGTGTACCGTATGATCCGGTTTCCTTCCTTTTTGTCCACGGTGATCCTGAGTGAACCGATGGGGATCTCTTCCTTTTCCATCGGGATTCTTCCGATCCGATCGAGGATGTACCCCGAGAACGTGTCGTATTCATGGGTGTCCGGTATCTCCATGCCGATTGTCTCGTTGACCTCATCGATATCGGTCTTTCCTAAAACGCTCCATTCCCCCGGGCTGCGTTGAACGATATGTGGTTCCTCCCGGTCGGTTTCATCCCGGATCTCCCCGACCAGTTCTTCGATGGCATCCTCCAAGGTGATCAGGCCGGATACCCCGCCGTGTTCGTCGACAACGATTGCCATATGGTGCTTTCTCTTCTTGAATTGAGCCAATAGACTGTCCAGCCTGATGTTTTCCGGAACAAAGTAGGGTTTGCTCATAACCGACCGTATGTCGGCATCCATGGTTCCGCTCACATATTTCGCGAACAGATCTTTGATGTTGAGAATGCCGATGACATGGTCGATATCTTCCTGGATCACCGGAATGCGGGTGAAACCCGACTTTATGATTTCCGGGAGGTCCAAAGGTTCATCGGTATCGATGACGAACATATCCGCACGAGGGGTCATGATTTCGGAAGCCCGGGTGTCGTCGAGCTCGAAAATTTTATGGATCAGTCTTCGCTCTTCTTCCTTGATCTCCCCTTCCTGCTCGACGACCTCTACAAACGTCATCAGTTCTTCTTCGGTGGCAGTCGGTGTCTTTCGGGCTCTTCCGGCGATCCTCGGGACGAAGTTAAGGAGCACGAGCAGCGGTAAAAAAAGCACTGAAAACCAGTATAGGGGATAGATCGAAAGCCGCGACACGATGACGTTGTTCCGGGCGGCAAAGGTCTTGGGGATGACTTCTCCGAATATCAGGATCAGAAGGGTCATGATCCCCGTAGCGGCGCCGACCGCAAAATTTTGAAAGGCATCCACGGCAATCTTTGTCGCGATCGATGCTGCTCCGATATTGACGATATTATTGCCGATGAGGATGGTTGCCAACAGCCTGTGCGGGTCTTCCTTCATCGACTCGATCAGGATGAATGCTTTTTCACCCTGTTTGGCGCGGTAACGGACCCGCGTCCGGCTGATTGAAAAAAGAGCCATTTCGGCCGACGAGAAAAATGCTGAAAGAATCAACAGCACGATGAGAATCAACAGGGGATCGCCTACCATTTTAATCCTTGAACATGGAATATTACAGTCTAAAGGGTCTCGCCCTCAGCAGAGGTGCGCTTCCGGTTAACGGTAATTCATCACCGGCGGCGAAATCAGACGTAAAACAGCCGTTTTAAAAGGTAAAAGGAAACCCGAAATGCGCAAAAACAGGCGGGAGAGAGCAGCATACCTCTGCGGTATAAAAGTAGTAAGAAGAATCGAATCCGGCGGCGGATCTTCCAATCTCTGTCGCTTTCCTGTAAGAGTTCCTCGTTTTTTCGGATAAAAGCTTTCCTAAAAGATAGTTCTTGGATTTGAATTTGCAAGGAGAAAGGGAAAACAAAGCAATTCTACTGCAGTTGTTTGACGATTGCGTCTCCCATCTCTTTCGTTCCGACGGTTTTCCGGGGTTCCTGCGCGATGTCGGGCGTGCGCAATCCGGATTCCAATACATCGGAAACGGCGGATTCGATTTCGTCGGCGGCATCGTTCAATCCGAAACTGTACCTGAGCATCATGGCCGCAGAGAGGATCTGTGCAATCGGGTTTGCGATTCCTTTGCCTGCGATATCCGGGGCGGATCCTCCTGCAGGTTCGTACAATCCGAACTGCTTTTCATTCAGGCTTGCCGATGCCAATAGGCCCATCGAGCCGGTAAGCATGGCGCACTGATCCGAAAGGATGTCGCCAAACATGTTCGGGCACAGGAGAACATCGAATTGCCGGGGATTCTTCATCAGTTGCATGGTCGCGTTGTCGATGTAGATATGGTTCAACCGGATGTCTGAGTAATCTTTTGCGGTTTCGGTGACCACTTCCCTCCAGAGCACCATGGCCGCAAGCACGTTTGCCTTGTCCACGGAGGTTACCTTCCCTTTCCGTTTCCTTGCGGCATCGAAAGCAGCGCGGGCAATCCGTTCGATCTCTCCCCGCGAGTAGATCATCGTGTCGTAAGCTCTCTCGGCGGCGCCCTTTCCCTCTCTGCCCCTGGGGCTGCCGTAGTAGATTCCGCCGGTAAGCTCGCGTACACAGAGAATATCGAAGCCTTCGCCGACGATGTCCGGTCGAAGCGGAGACGCCGCAGCCAAAGCGGCGAAAACCCTGGCCGGCCTCAAATTGCAGAACAGTTCGAATTTTTTCCGCAGCGTTAAAAGTGAGGATCGTTCCGGCTGTTTTTCTGGCGGGAGACGCTCCCATTTGGGACCGCCCACGGACCCGAACAGGATGGCATGGCTCGATTCGCACAGTTCGAGGGTCTCTTCGGGAAGGGCTGTACCGTGCCTGTCGATGGCGCACCCGCCGACATCGGCAAACCGGTAATCGATTGAAAAGTCATGTTTCTTTTGAACTGCATCCAGTACCTTGATGGCTTCTTTCATGACCTCGGGTCCGATGCCGTCACCGGGAAGGACTGCGACCTTATACATTTTTTACTCCATTCTCATATCTATCGTTTCATATCCATCCGGTCTCGGACATCCGGCCGGCCTGTTTTCAACCCCGGATTTGGATCGGCGTTCGGGGTTTTTCGGACTGTACTGCCTCCTCAGCCACAAGCTCAAACCGTCAAGCCCCGGAAAAAGTACCCGTTCCGTTACGTTGGCCTGGTCGAGCTTATCCCGGATCTCCCATTTTATGGATGCAGGAATGACGATTTTTCTCCAGTATTCCGGATGGTCCCTCAACCATTCGTCCAGGGCCGATTCTGAATCGGACATGATCGAAAAAAATGCAAACTGATTGACGATCCGGTCGTCGATCGAAGGAGGTTCGAAAAATATCAGAATGACTTTCTCCGAAAGCCTCGAAAGCCTCTCGAGAGAATCCATGGATTCCATTGATTCCGAGAGCATTTCAACCGTGAATACGTTGGCACCTTCAAGTTCCAGTTGGAGCCGGAGTTTTTCCGGCAGCAACTGGTGCGCCTTGACATAGTTGACCGCCCAGATGACCCCGTCGCAGTCGAATTTTTCGATATTCGCAGTGGCGAAGTGGGCGGCGATGAATGGCGAATAGGTCCAGTCGAGAAGACGGGTGGGGAGGCCATAGTGCTGGGCAACCGAAAGCCAGTGCCAGACGGAATCCCGTTGTACCACGCTGCGATGCGCATACTTTCGGAAATTCCGCAGCAGATGACGCTCCAGTTCCCGGTAGGGTCCCTGCAGCCGGATCAGCGTCGTCTCCAGCGGGTATGTTTCTTCCGACAACCCGCGAAAGGCATACCGCGATCGATATCTGCCAAGCTCAGGATTCCATGAATCCTGGAAAAGGGCTTCCTGCAGATCGCACCAGCTTTCGATCCGGACTTCATTCATCGATAATTCTTGCATATGTCTTGGTTGTTTAAGGCCTGGATATTATCGAGACCTCGGCTGTTGTGCAATGAAAAAGCGTCGCCGCGTCTCTCCCTCTTTCTCTACCCGGGGACGGATACCGGTGCGGCTTTTCCGATTTCAGCCATCGTTTCTTCGTACATTGAACGCATGTTCACATGCGCATTCTCGATTTCCCCCCTTTGAGGACCCCACTCGGATGGGCATTCCGTTTGAAGTTTTTCGAGTCTGTCCTCCAGCTCGGCCAGTACCATGTGGATGTCTTCGACACTGCCGAGCATCCGCTGTTTGCTGGCGGAGGGAAGTTTATCGATCTTTCGCGTCATGTCGTATAGCTTCGCTTTCCAGGTGATCAGCTCCGTTTCCATTGCTTTGCAATAATCCAATAGATTCATGTCCTCCTCCTTTCAAGAAGAGCATGTTTTCGTGCCCCGGATCTTTACTCCGATTTTCCAATCAACCTTTTGACATCTGGCTTTCCGCGCGTTCTTTCGCCAGTTCTTCCTTGCTCATGGTCCAGAAGGGGGTCCCGTCTTTCGTAAGCCTCACTTTGAATTCGAAATGATCCCCCTTTTTGACCTTGGATGCCATGAAGACGTCCTTTCCCTCGATTTCCGCCCACACTCCCTTGATTTTTACCTGGTCCCCTTTTTTGATTCCGATGCTCTTCGGATCGGCAAACCAGGCGGGGCAGAGGTGAACAAGGATCGTTTCCGCATCCTTCCCTTTTCCTTCCCGCACCTCCAGGGCGACTCCAGGGGACATCCCGGGCATCGGGACCACTTCCCTGATGGCCACAACTTCCCCTTTGAAATCGTCCGTTTCAGAAGCTTGATAACGCTGATTGTATTCGCTTCCTTTTCCCCATCCCCCCATCTCGATCTTCTCGGCGGCCGATCCGAAACCGGCGGTGATCACGAGAAAAGAGATCGGAATCGAAAGGAAGAGAAATCGTTTTAAAGACATTGCATGCCTCCTAGATCTCGAAGTTGAAAGCCCGGAAGGGCTCAAGCTGAAAGTCAAAGCTGAAAGCTTTCGGCTCGTTAAGATACTCACGCGATCACAAAGTAAGACATGAAAACGGGGTGTTCAACGACAGGCGAAGAAGCTGAAAGTTGAAAGCGCAAAGAAATACCGGACCGATTCCCGCTTTGCGCTCTCTCTGATTTGCGTTTTCAGCTTCTTAAAAAATCAAATCTTCCCGAGATACCTGACGATGGCTTTGAATTGGCTTTCGCCGTCCAGACCGGCCTCCAGGAGCAGTTTCTCCCCCTGGCCGCTGCCCAGGTAGTGCCCTTTTTGGAAAGGATGGAGGGTCATTTTTCTCCCCCAGTCCGATCGTACCCAGCGGTACATGGTGGGCAAGGTGAAGCCGGTGATTCCCATGGCCTCATGGGCGTGCGCGGAAGGGAATACCTGCTCCTGTTCTTCCGGGGAAAGCGCATCGAAGAGTTCCGCACTGGCTACATAATAGACGTTCAAATCGATCCTTTCTTTTCTGAGCAGCGGCAGCGTTTCTTCGACGAACGCATAGGCCACCTCGCTTCCCTGCAACACGACGGTTCCCCTGGGGGTGTTTCCGGAAGCCACCAGCCGGTAGATGCCGGATGTGGCGGCAGTCGCCGGAGGCAGCGACAGCCCCTGACGATCCGGAACTGTCTCCGTCGGCCGGGTAACAAACGGTGCGATTACCGCAGGCCTCTTTGCCAGTGCGGCCGTAATGAGCGGCCAGAGCTCCTGCGGATCCCAGGGGGTAAGGGTGATCATGGTGCCTTGTGGGAAATTACCCTGAAGAAGCTGCAGTGCCTGGGGTTCGGCGTGGGTGGGGCCGTCTTCACCCGTTTTGACTCCTGCATGCCCGCAAATGAGGATAAAAGGTCGATGCGGGCCGTCGTCCAATGTCTGTCGAGCCTGGTTGCCGATGGCATGGAGACGGCAGGCGATGTGTCCCAGAGGCGCGATGAAGGCGCAATAGGAAGAGCCGGCAGGGATATGATGGCCGAAACTTGCGATGCCGGAAAGAATTCCGGCCATTGCATCCTCGCAAATGCCGCCGACTGAAAGAAGGCGTCCTCCGGGGTTGGTCTCGGCATTGTAAAAGCCCTTGGGAAAGCCTTTTGCGATTGTATTTACGCTGGTAGAACCATAGAGATCCGCAGATCCGGCCAGAATCCCGCCGCCGGAAACCACGTTATAATACTGCAGCACACGGCCCAGCTCTCCCCGGAGGGTCGTTTTCGATCCGGGTTTCAGGATCAGGGCGTCGGGAATCTTACCCGTCATCTCCGAAGCCGTCTGATAGACGGCTGCGATACGAGGACCTCCGGTTCTCGGTTTCCGCGCCCTGCCGTCAAGGCGAGCCTTTGCTTCCTTCAGCCGACCGGCAAACAGATCCACGAGATCACGGCTGCCTTCGATATATTTCCGGATGCCCTGCAGGGCTTCCCAGTAGCATTCTTCGACCACCGAGGCGAGCTTTCCGTCCCGGCATCGACGTGAATCGACCTCACAGCGGGGAAGCGCGGCCGGCAGTTCCTTCAACAGCGGTTCGACCGCCTGGAAAAGGCCTTCGACGCACAGCTTGTGACCCGCGCCGTGGGAGGCGGATCCTTCGATACCGTACTGCCACCCCTTTACCGTCCGGTATACGATGGCGGTGGGTTGACTGTTCGGGAGCTCGGGCGCCAGACGCTGCGCGGCCAGGATCTGCTGAAAATTTCTCCCGTCCGGAACCCGGATGACATTCCAATCGTGCAGATAGGCAAATTCCATCGGATCCCACTGAACGTATTCGCCCGGCGTGCCGTTTTCCCTGCAAACCCGGTCGGAATCGATAGATGCCTGGTTCCAATCGACGTGAAGAACCAGGTTCTTCAAGGAGGCGCTGCCTGCTGCGGCCATCGATTCGCCGACCCTGCCGGGCGTCATGCCGCCTTCACCTTCGATGATATTGATATAGGGAGGATCGTCGCTGTAGGCATCCATCGCACCGAAGGCCAGCCCTATGGAGCTTGCCACCCCGACTCCGGATGCTCCCGTGGAGAGGCGGACAAACGGGGTTGCCGGCGTGGGGTGCCCGTCGAGCGCCCTCGCCCTGAATTTTCGGAAAAGAGGTGTCCCTGTGGTCGGGTTTCGACGGAAGCCGAGAAGGTCCTCAAGCCTGAATCGGAGTCTTTCATCCCCCGGCAGGAGCTCCGGGGCGGCAATCCGAATCATCTCGTCGCGCAATGCCCAGAGGATATACAGACCCATTACTTTGTGGCCGGCCGCAAACGAGATGATGTCGGCATCTTCCCGGTTTGGATCGGATACATCATATTCCATGGTCTTGAAGATCAGACTGGTGATGGTGCGGCCTGCGGAGATCGAACCTCCGGGGTGCCCGGAAGTCGGAACATAGTTGAACAGAAGGGCGCACATGCTGCGATAGATCAGGTCGAGTTTTTCAAAAGAAGAGGTCTCGGCAGGAGAAAGCGGATTTCCGGACTTTCCCCCCTCTTTTTCGATGTCGATGAAAACAGCTCTCCTCTTGCCAAATTGAAATGTCATGGACGGCTCCTTTCTCAAAGGTTGGATCCCGGGTTCCGGATCTACAGCATCGCAATCGCTTCTATTTCAACCATGACGGCTTTCGGAAGCTTCGATACCTCGATACAGGCTCTCGCCGGTGGCATCCCGCTGAAAAATTCGGCATAGACTTGATTGACTCGAGGAAAATCATTCATGTCGGTGATAAAGACTGTGGTCTTTACCACATCCTCCAGAGAAGCACCGGCCGCTGCGAGTACGGCCTTGATATTTTTCAGCACCTGCCGGGTCTGGGCTTGAACGTCCCCTGGAACGATTTCTCCGGTGGCCGGGTCGATCGGTATCTGACCGGATACAAAGACCATGTTGTTTTTTTTGACTGCCTGCGAATAGGGGCCGATAGCGGATGGCGCCTGATCGGTCCTTATGATCTCTTTTGTCAATTCATCCTCCTTTGACGGTGACGGTTCAGTCATTGACGGTCAATCGGAAAATCATCAGTCCCCGGCAGACGGCATCACCGAGATATCCGTTTTGACTTCAGCAAATTCCGGCATCTTTTTCAGCGCATCGACGATGCGGTCCCTCTCTTCCCAGGTATAAGTGAAGCCCCGGACGACAGCATGTTTCTTTTGGGGAATTTCGATATGGAGCATGGAGACATTGATATCGTTTTCGATCAGGGCTGCCCGGAGCTTTTTCCCGTCGGACAACCGTGCCAGCGCATCCACCGCCTCAAGGCTGCAGGTCTTGATTTCTTCGGATCCGGCGGTATTTACGATCAGCTCGGCGGCGGCATCGGCCCCAAGCTTCTCCGTGTTGATGACTAAATCGTACAGGGATGGGTCGTCAAGCTGCTGGTTATAGGCGTAGCGGAAAAATCCCATCTGAGTGTCATCGTTTTTTCGGATCAGTTTTTCCGCTGCCTCTCTGTTCAGTCCCTGCTGCTTCATCAGATTCCGGATGCGGGCAGCTTCCGATGCATGGATGTACACGTGGAGTGCGCACCCGAAATGCCGGAGCAGAAACTGGCTGCCGTGCCCGACGATTACACCTTCGCCACGCACGGCGGCGTCATAGACGACAGCCTCCATGAAATCCAGATACAGCTCCGGCCTTCTGCTGATCATCCTTTCAAAGAACCCGGGGGATTTTTCATCGAGACTTCTCAAGTCTTCGGATCGAATCCCCATTTTCAAAGCGGCTTTTTTCAGTTCGTGATCGTCGTATCGTTTGACTCCGAGGGTATCGCTCACCTTTGTTGCGATATCGGGATCGCCGCTTCCGAAGCGTGTGGTGATTGTGATCAGGGGCATTTGATTTTTCCTCCATCTTATCGGGTTCAAAAAATCCTATTCGAATCATTTCCTGAAGTCAACAGGGATGCGCCGGATTCGGCAGCAGGGCTTGAAATCTCACTTTAATCCTAAGGAACGGGATCAGACCGGATTGAGAGATTTTGCTTGACAGAATGAAGGGGTTGATTTAATTGGTCAGACCGGTCATATATCCGACGAACGATTGAGCATCGTATCCGATCAAACTGATGGTCAAACTGATGGTCAAACTGATGGATGGCCGTTTCAAAGATGGAGAATCATCGGAATGCGATGCCGAATCTGCCGAAAAAGAGAACTTGTCGATGAAGGAGGACATGATGAAGATCTGTTTCAATGCCGGCCCGGATCCGCTCGAGGAGTACTTCCCTTTTGCGCACGAGAACGGTTTTAAATGGATGGAGTTGAGCTGCAACAATCCAAACAACTTTCTGGACAAATTCAACTCGAAGCGCATTACGGGCTTAAAGAAATTGAGGGACCGGTATGGGCTCCGCTACGGCCTGCATTCCGCATCCTTTGTAAACACCGCTGAGATCGAGCCGACCGTAAGAAAAGGGGTGCAGCAGCATTTAATCGACTATCTGGAGCTTGCCCACGATCTGGAAGCCGAGTATCTTGTCCTTCACTTCGGCTACCATTTCAGCCTTTTTATGGACGAGGTGTTTCGATGCCTCATCGAAAACTACAAGCCGGTGGTCGCGCTGGCAGAGAAGTATCGTATTCCCATCGGCGTCGAAACCATGAACCAGGTCCACAAGGAGTGTGAAATCGTCTATCTCGGGGTGTATATCGAAGAATTCAAGCGGGTTTTTGAGGCGCTGCCTTCCGAGTATTTCGGATTGACGCTGGATGTGGCGCATGCGGAGCTTTTACCGGGTGGGGCCAAATCCTTCATGGATGAATTCCCTGGAAAGATCGTCAGCACTCACATCAGCGATAACGACAAGTTTTTGGACAGGCACCTCCCGGTGGGGGCGGGAAAAATAGAATTTCCGCCCATATTCAAGGCATTAAACGATATCGGATTCAAGGGGACTTTGAATATCGAGTTGAAGAAGAATGACGAGCGCCTCCTGAGCAAGCAGCGCATGGAGCCGATGCTTCAAAAGCTTGGAATCGCCTACGAATAGAGTTTATGGTCTTCAAACCGATCAATCAGGCTCCTTTTAAAAGCAAAGCCTCCATCATTGCCGGGGAGATTCTGGGGATGATCGAGGAGGGACGCGTTCGGGTCGGAGACAAACTGCCGCCCGAGCGGATCATCGCCGAACAGATGGGGGTCAGCCGTCCA
>QZKK01000059.1 GCA_003599475.1 Desulfobacteraceae bacterium | reverse complement strand
CAGAAAAATTTTACAATTAAAAACTTGAAATGCGTTGCGGGAAGTGGTAGGGCTTCAGGCGTTCTTTTTTTGACCGGCAAGGGGCGATTCAGAGAACTTGATCTAAGAGGGCGAAAAATGAAAAAGGTATTTTGGGGACATTTCAAGGCGCTTTTGTACGTGAGCCTGGGTACGGCTGCCTATGTTTTTCTGTTGAGGCATTTGAATCAATCCGATATGAGGAGGTTACCGAGGACCGTGTGGGATGCCGTCGACCATCTCGTTTCGGTGTTGCCGTTGAGTATCAAGGTACGCATCGCCAAAATGGGCCCCCATGAGCTCGGTTCTCTCAACTTCTCCCTGGGAAATTACATCCAGACGGAATTCGGGCTCTGCAGCGGCAACAGAGCTTTGATGGACTCGTGCCGAACGGTTACCGGAGAAGCGATCGTCAGGCCCGAAGGCGCCGCCGACATCATCATCGGTGCGCTTTGGGAAAGACTCAGGAGCACGCACCGGTTGAGAATGGTTAAATACGCTGAAAGCTCGACGAATAGAAAATAGGTCGGCCGTCTTCAAACAAGAATCATCAGAGTTTTTCAACCCACCCCGATTGGAGGTGTTCCATGAATCTGGCAAAATTTCCGCGAAGACGATACACTGCAGGCTCTACCCCCTTAGAGAAGCTCTCTTCTCTTTCCTCTCGACTCGGCGGACCGAATATTTACATGAAACGCGACGATCTGCTCGGCCTGGCCGGAGGGGGCAACAAGACACGAAAGCTGGAGTTCGTCGTTGCCGACGCCCTGAAGCAGGGTGCGGATACGTTGATTACCTGCGGGGCCGTACAATCCAACCATTGCCGTATCACCCTGGCAGCAGCGGTCAAAGAAGGCCTGAAATGCAGGCTGGTGCTGGAAGAGCGGGTACCGGGCAGTTATAATCCGGATGCGAGCGGCAACAATTTTCTCTACAAGCTGCTCGGGGTCGAAAGCATCCAAGTGGTCCCCGGGGGCTCCGATATGCTCGCGGAAATGAAGAAGGTTGCCGATGCGCTTTCGTCCGAGAACCGCAAACCTTATGTGATTCCCGGTGGGGCATCCACACCGTTGGGGGCTTTGGGGTATGTGGCCTGTGCCGAGGAGATCCTTGCCCAATCGTTTGATCGGGGGATTTCCTTCGATCGCGTCGTCTGTGCGAGCGGCAGTGCAGGAACCCATGCCGGCCTGGTGGTCGGGTTTCTCGGTACAAACAGTGGAATCCCTGTTTACGGCATCGATGTCAGCCGAAAAAAAGGGATCCAGGAGGAAATCGTACTCAAACTGGCAATTCAGACGGCCGGGCTCGCCGGAGTGAATCGGGAAATTCCCCGCGAATCGATCACCTGTTTCGATGAGTATGTCGGTCCTGGTTATTCGATACCCACCGAAGGAATGGTCGAAGCCGTAAAGCTTGTCGCCCGCACCGAGGGGATTCTGATGGATCCGGTCTATACAGGAAAAGCGATGGCCGGCCTGATCGATCTGATTCGCAAGGGATTCTTCAAAAAGGGCGAAAATGTACTTTTCGTCCACACCGGAGGCTCTGCCGCTCTGTTTGCCTATCAGAGCAGTTTCGATTAGACTTTTCCGGGTTGCGAGTTGCGGGTTGCGCGTTACGGATTTCGGGTTGATACAACCGGATCTACAGATTTTCAACCCGCAACTCCGTCCCGGCGGAACAACTCCCGACAATATCGTTGAAGCTTACCTTGAAGAATCGACTGGCAACCTGTTAACTCGCAACGCGCAACCCGCAACCCGTCCTCGCCCCTGTTGCCTCCATACCGCAAATCCGATAGCATTTAAAAATACCCTCTAGAAATCATCCGAAAACCTCAAAAAAAGGAGGCGGGCCATGATCGAACCCTTGATGTTAAAAGGTGCAAAAACGCTTGTCGACACCTGTGCAAAGGTTCTGCCTGGAGAAAAAGTTCTGATCGTCACAGACTATGCGAAATACAGGATCGCCGGTGTGCTGGCATCGGTGATGATAGAACGACGAATCGAGCCGGTGATCAGTGTGATGTCTCCCCGGGAACTGGACGGCCAGGAGCCGCCCGGGCTGATTGTTAAGACGATGTCCGAAGCAGACGTCATTTTTTTGCCCGTATCTGTTTCGATCTCGCATTCCAGTGCTGTAAAAGCCGCCCTGGCGAACGGGGCAAGGGTGATTGCCATGTCCGCATTCACCGAAGAGCAGATGTACAAAGGGGGCATAGAGGCCGATTTTATCAAACAGAAACCGTTGTGCGATCGTTTTGCCGCATATTTTACCGAATCCGATGAGGTCATCGTCAGGAGCGCCGCCGGCACCGATTTCAAAGCCAGCATAAAGGGCAGGGAAGGCAACTCGCATTCAGGAATCGCAGACAAACCGGGCCTCTTTACGGCAGTTGTCAATATCGAGGCAAATATTTCTCCGGTGGAGAACACCTCTCAAGGGACCATCGTCGTCGACGGAAGCATCCCGAACTTCGGGATCGGCGTCGTTGGAACCCCGGTCGTGCTTCGGATTGAAAAAGGGTTTATCACAAAGATAGACGGAGGAAGAGAGGCAAAGTTCCTGAGAGATCTGCTGCACAGAATGGATGACCCTACCGTCTACAACATCGCACAGATCGCGGTGGGACTGAACCCCGAGTGCAGGATGCTTTCGGGTGTGATGACCAACGATCATGGCGCATTCGGAAGGGTTCATTTCGGAATCGGAACCAGCACGCAACTGGGGGGAAAAGTCAAAGCCCCCATTCACTTCGATGTCGTCCTGGATTCGCCCACCCTCGAATTTGACGGAAAAGTCGTGATAGAGGACGGTGAGGTGAAAGCAACCGCTTGATTTTATAGAAACGACATTGACGGTACGACAGGCCGATCAATGCTTGCTTTTTTATTCGGCCGCTGATATGGAGCATTTTACTTGCCTCTGTCGCTTTTTTATCGGCAATCATCCCACTCGATAGAAAAAAGTTTTGACGGTGCACAATTTCAACCCAATCCACCCATTAAAGGAGGGAAATCGAAAATGAAAAAATCGTTCCTGTGTTTCCTCGCTGTCGGTGTTCTGCTGATTGGAGCAGCGGAAGGATGGCCTCAAGCAAAGGACATCCGGTGGGGGACTGCTCCGGTCGGTTCAGTCGGGTACAGGGCGCTGGTCCCCCTGACCGCCCTTTTGAGCAAGGAGATGACAAATTACCGTTTCGCGGCGCTGCCGATGCCCGGAGCCATCGTTTCCGTCAAAGGGTACGCTACCGGACAAATCGAAGCGTACTACGGAGCGGATATCGCATTCTACGAAATGGCAAACAGTATAAACCGCTTCAAGGGGTTTAAAGAGCAGATGAAGCGGATGCCGGTCCAGTCTTTCTGGACCTACACCACGGAAGTCGGTGTGGGGATACCGGCAAAGAGCCGGGACAAATTGAAACAGTGGCGGGATCTATCCGGAAAGAACGTATTTACCGGCCCGCTTCCATGGGATGTCAGGGCCCAGCTTGAACGCGCCTTCCAAGAGTTGGGGATCAAACACGAGTATGTCGAAGTCGACCTTGCAACGGTCGGTTCGCTGCTGGAACAGGGCAGGCTCGATGGATTCATCACCTACACCAACGCGGAGTCGGGCACCGCCCCATGGATCACCGAAGTTTCGCTATCTACCGATTTTGCGATCTTGAACCCGAGCCGGGAAGAAATCGAGATTCTCAAAAAGAAGGGATTCGGCATTACAGAGGTCGATCCGAAGGTCTTTAAAAAAGACGTCCACGTGGATAAAGTGATTCACCTTCCGTTCTATTACGGATTTCATGTAGGGATCGAAATTCCCCAAGCCGACGTGTACAAGATGTTGAATATCATCGAGAAAAACGCGGCCGAATTGGCCAAGTCCGATACCGGGTTCGAACAGGTTCGAAAAGACATGGCCGGCATGCAGCGCAGAGGAGTGGAAGCGGCCATCGAATTTGTTGAGGTCCATCCGGGGCTGGCGCAATGGATGCGTGAAAAAGGGGTATGGAATCCAAAATGGGACAACAGAATCGCAAAGCAGTAGCCGCAGACGTTTCAACAAGCAGAGTCGGAGCTCTCGACCGGCAGGTATCGATGGAATCCTCCCTTGATGGAGAAGAGAACCCTTTAAAGCAGGCCGCCTCCTTTAAACCCGGAGCATGGGTCGATCACCTGTTTCTTACGGTTGCCGCCGGGTTCTCCATTTATGTATTCCGCTATTACCTGACCGGAATCGGGGGCCCCACGATGCTTGCGGTTACACTGGTTCCTGTGACGTTTATCCTGTTTACCCTGGATTCCCTGCGAAACAACGATTTCTATCCGAAGCTGGGTAAAATCGGCAATTACGGCCTGGCGGCGGCTTATGCCGCCGCCTGTATTTTCATCCTGGTCTACATCCGGCTTGAATTTATGAATATCCGAACGGTAAGGGCCGGCATGTGGAGCAGGACGGATCTGATCGTCGGCGGGTTCATGTTCCTGCTGGTGATGGAATTTACCCGCAAAAAGTATTTCGAGCTTTTCATCCTGAATATCCTCCTGATTCTCTATACGGTCTACGGATGGGCGGTACCCGGGCTCTTCGGACACCCTGGATTGAGCTGGACCCGGGTTTTCAGCGCCATGAGCGTTGAGATAACCACCGGCGTTTACTCGCGGCTTCCCCAGCTTGCCCTCACGTTGATCGGTTCATTCCTCCTCGTTTTGAGCGCGCTTCGTGCATTCGGATGCGTCGACTCACTTCTGACCATTGCCTCCCGCATTGCGGTGAAGTCCTCCCACGCACTGCCACAGGCGGCGGTGATCGGATCCTTCGGAGTGGCTGCAGTCAGCGGAAGCGGGGCCGCCAACGCCGCTACCACCGGATCGGCAACCATCCCGGCCATGATCGCCAGCGGTCTGCCCCGGGCAACGGCCGCGGCCATCGAAACCGCCTCTTCCCTGGGCGGACAGCTCATGCCCCCCATCATGGGGATCTCCGCCTTTCTCATGGCGGATTTTTTGGGCCGGAGCTATTTCGACGTCGTGGCCAGAGGGTATGCACCGGCATTGATCTACTTTGCCGGGGTGAGCCTAAGCGTTTATCTGATTTCGGTTCGCTACCGATCCTATATGAGCTCCGCAATTCCCATCGAGGCGGCTCCGGTACACGGCTTGGACTGGATCAAGATTTTCGTCTATCTGGCGGTGGTCGCAGGCCTGATCGCACTCATGGCGGTTCTCGGAATGGCACCGATGATTGCAGCCGTCAGAATTTTTATCGGGATCACGATCCTGCTGTCGGCCATTTTTCTTCTATCCGAATGGCGCAGCAGAGGATCGTTGAAGCTGCGAACCCTGGGCAAACCGTTTGTCCAACTCGTAGAATGCTTCACCGGTATGACGGTCGAATTGACCCTCTTGCTGGCAACCCTTTCGATTATGACAGGGGCATTCGTCATTACGGGGGTGCCTCCGAAGATCGGTTTTTTGCTGATGGAGGCCGCTGGGGTGAATCTGGCCACAATGGTTCTGGTCGGGTTTGTCTTCGGTGCAATCGTAGGGACAGGGCTCCCCCCGGCACCGACTTACATCATCACCGCGCTGGTGATCGCCCCCCCCATGATCAAGGTCGGGGTCGACCCGTGGGTGGTCCATTTTTTCGCTTTTTTTCTTGCCGTCTGGGGAGAGCTCACCCCTCCGACCTCCGTGGTTGCCGCCGTGGCCGCAAAGATCGCCAATGCTTCTTTTATGCAGACACTTTTCCGAGCGATCGGACTGTGCGTCGGTCTATTCGTTTTGATGGTCGGGATCTTCACCAAACCACAGCTTGTACTGGAGCCCGGGATCGCCCAGCTTGCCGCTTTCGTGCTGGTGTTGGTTGCAACCCTTGGATTTTGCTTCAGCTTTCAAGCAACCTTCAGCAAAAAGCGCCTGCGGGATCTGGCTTTTCGCATCCCGCTTGCCGGATTTTCGGCTTTTGTGATCCTGTATCCGGGAATGACGCTGCCTGCATTTGGCGTCCTTCCGATTGCTGCAATCATCGGTTATTGGATTTTAAAATGCAGAAATTCGACGATTGCGGAGTGACCGAATTCAATCTCCTAAGATGTTTTAAGTTCCCTTCAATTTTGATTTCATCTTGAAATAAGGTTTTTCCCTTATTTATTTCCATCGTTTTCCATCCTAAAGTGAACGCTCCGGCGACAAAAATTCGATCCGAGGAGGATTTTAATGAGGATCTTTCTCCGTTTGCCTCTGTTCAGGGCTGCCGTTTGTTTTCTGCTGATCATGCTTCCCTTTCCTGCCGCAGGGCTCGAGGAGCAGCCGATCGAAACCCTGCGGACCGGAATCGAGGCGGGCCTGCAAATCCTGCGGGATCCGATCTTCGATGACAATGAAATGAAAAAAGTGCAACAACGGAAATTATGGGAAATCATAGAGCAGATGTTTGATTTTCAGATTTTCTCCAAACTCGTTCTTTCTTCGCGCTGGGAAGAATTCAATCCGGAGCAGCAGGAGGCTTTTATCCATGCTTTCGGTCAATTCCTGGGCAAATTTTACCTGGGAAAATTGCAGGAAAAATACGCCGGTGAGACCGTAAAATATGTAAAACAGCAGGTTAAATCCGAAACCCTTGCGGTCGTCCACATCGAAATTCTGTGGAAAGGCCGGGAGGTTCCGGTCGAAGTTCGCATGCTGAAGCGAAAGAACAGTTGGAAAGCCTACGACCTGCAGGCATTGGGGATCAGTGCCGTGGCCAATTATCGAGTTCAGCTCGGTTCGATTCTCCGGAAAGAAACGCCCGAGCAGGTTGTCGAAAGGTTAAAGAATAAAATCGATCAGATCGAAAAACAGGAGCAGACCGGATAGGCGCAGCGATTGTCGCACACTCAGGTGCCCCCAATCAGCGTACGGTCTTTTCCGTCGATGTGCCTTCCTCCGGCTTGACTCTTAGTGTCAGCCCGTGGATATCGACGATGCGAACCGGATCCCCTCGATTCACGAATCCACCTTCCGCTTCCGCTTTCCATATTTCTCCCCGGACTTGAACATAGCCTTCCGGATTCAAGGGTTCCTTAGCGATGGCGCGTCTGCCCTTCAATGAAAACCACTCGCTCTGAAGATGTGGATTATAGTATCGATAGAGAAACGGAAAAAGGACGATTTCCTTTCCCACCCAAATTGCCATAACGATCCAGGCGTAATGGGCGGGAAGATACCCCGCCTGCCATAGCAGGACGACGATGAGGGCGACTCCCGCAATGCCCGGGAGCTGGAGAAGCACATACCTCGGCGCTGCCGACTTCCATGGGCGAGACTTGGCATTTTCTTCTAAAGGCCTCATGAACAGACCGCTGTCGATCTTCAACGTGTAAGCTCGGTAATATCTTTATCCGATTTTGGACTACTGACGCCGGGCTTGTCGACAATCTGAACCGTGCTGGCCTGCGGTCCCTCTTCACCCATGGATTCAACGAACCGGACACCGGTTCCGACTTCCAATCTGCCGAATTCGTCACGGGCAATGCTGTTTCTATGAAAATAGATTTCCCTGCCGTCTAAAGACCTCAGGAAACCGTATCCCTTTTCCGGAAAGAGCTTGGAAACCACGGCTCCAACCTCCTGTTTCGGATGGGATTTTACATCGCGCCGCCGTTTTGCATTGAGTGCCCGAAGCTGTTTATCGGCCGCTTCGAAAGCGCTGCGGATAACCTTTGGAAGCGGATCATGGAGATCTCCTTCTCCGGATTTCCTCTCCGCCACGATTTCATGACCGGGGGGAATCCGCATGTTGATTCGAACCCTGTAAGGGCTGCCGCTTCGTTGATGGCTTTGAGGCTTTTCTATCGCAACCCGGCAGCTGATCATATCCTGACAGACGATTTCGAGTTTCGTTGCCTTTTCACGGATCAATTCCTCCAACCCTTCGGTTTTGTCGACATCGCGGAAGGTGATTTCCAACGGGACTCTCATGCGTTTTCTCCTTTGTCATTCCTTGTGGGTTTTTTTATTCTTCATTTTTATATATAATCATTTCTCGATGACTGTTCAATCAAGCCCCGACAGGATCCGAACCTCTTTCCATGGAGTTCTTTATCTCTATCCAGGGATCTGCCCGGGTCGAATGCGGGTAGAACGTATTTGCAGCAAAATACCCGGGTAGGCGTCCGGGGGCGACTTCGCTCGATTCCAGGATCAAAATACATGATTCTACCCATTTTCCTTCGTAAAAAACTGTAGGATGATGGGAAATGAAATCCAAAATACACACCAGGGGAATTGAAGATTCCCTGCGCTCGCTGCAGGGAATCTTCCTCCGTAAGGAATTCTGTCAAATTTTGATTCGCTCGCTAAACCCCGCGGCCCCGGAAACGGGATCTCCGCTCCGACAAGCTCTGCGGGGGAATGCCCTCGGCCATGAGCTCGGGCCGAATGGCGCTCGATAGAGCGGTTCAAGGAGGAGGGGAATACGATGTTCTGTTACCAGTGTGAACAAGCTGCCAAGGGGGAAGGCTGCCGCAAAATCGGCGTATGCGGCAAACAACCGAACGTATCCGATCTGCAGGACCTTACCGTCTATGCCATGCGAGGTTTGGCCCTGGTTGCGCAGAGAGCCCGAAAGACCGGCAATCGTCTGCAAGAAGCCGATGAGTACATCCCGAAAACCCTTTTTTCCACCTTGACCAACGTGAATTTCGATCCGGGCTACTTCGTCAAGGCAATCCACGAAATCTGCCGCTTTCGGGATGAGTACAAGGGCATGGTCGAAGACATGGGGCATGATATGAATCTGGAAACGGGGCCGGCGACATTCGAACCCCCGGAAGACGAGAACCGTCTGCTCATTGAAGCACAGAAACATGGATTAAACGACTATCCGACCGAAAACAGCGATATCCGATCGCTTATGCACACGGTTCTTTATGGGTTGAAGGGGGTTGCCGCCTATACAGACCATGCGCAAATCCTTGGAAAGAAAAGTCTGCAGATGTATGACTTCTTTCATGATGCGCTCTCTGCCGGCTGGGACGGGAAACAGCGTTCGCTGGACGCTTGGATCGAACTGGCCATGAAGACCGGCCAGATGAATATCCAGGCGATGGCGTTGCTTGATTCGGCCAATACCGATACCTACGGCCATCCCGAACCGACCCGGGTTCCTCTCGGACACAAAAAGGGAAAGTGCATCGTCGTTTCAGGTCATGACCTGAAAGATCTGGATATGCTTCTGCAGCAGACCGAAGGGCGGGGAATCACCGTATACACCCATGGAGAGATGATTCCTTGTCACGGGTATCCGGGCCTCAAAAAATATCCGCATCTTTTCGGTAACTTCGGCACGGCCTGGCAAAATCAACAAAAAGAATTTTCCAATTTCCCGGGCGCGGTACTTATGACGACCAACTGTCTGCAACGGCCTCAAAAAGCTTACGAGAAAAATATCTTCACGACCGGACTGGTCGGCTGGCCGGATTTAACCCATATCATCGAACAACCCGGCGGCTGGAAGGACTTTTCCCCGGTCATCGACAAGGCGCTTGAGCTTCCCGGGTGGCCGGAAGACGAGGATAGGGGATTCGTTCACGTGGGTTTTGCCCGCAATACCGTACTCGGCGCGGCAGAAAAAATCATCGATCTGGTAAAGTCCGGAAAGATCCGTCATTTCTTCCTTGTCGGGGGCTGCGATGGCGCGAAACCCGGCCGCAATTATTACACCCGCTTTGTCGAACAGGTTCCCGATGATTGTATGGTGCTCACGCTGGCCTGCGGGAAGTACCGCTTCTTCGATAAGGAGCTTGGTGCTATCGACGGACTGCCGAGGCTGCTGGACGTTGGACAATGCAACGATTCCTATTCGGCGATCCAGATTGCCCTGGCATTGGCGAAGGCATTCGATACGGATGTCAACAGCCTTCCGCTTTCTCTGATCATATCCTGGTATGAACAGAAAGCGGCGGCTATCTTGTTGTCCCTGCTTCACCTCGGCATACAAAACATCTATCTCGGGCCTTCATTGCCGGCTTTCCTTACGCCGAACGTGCTCAACTACCTGGTCGAAAACTATCAGATTCACCCCATTTCGACCCCCGAACAGGATTTGAAGAAAATCCTCGGGTGAATCAAAGCGTTCAGTGTTCAGGAATCCGGTTGAGTGGTCAATCGGTTGAGAAGTTAAATGGGAACGCACTCGGTGACGGCTCCCGCTCATGCTTATTCGATCGCGGCAGCGCTGAACACTGAACACTTGTTCATTCATTTAGACAGGATTTACAGGATTAACAGGATTTTTTGGCTTCTCTTCACGCTATCCTGTCGATCTTGTTGATCCTGTCAAAAAGTGAATCCATCGTTCAGTTTCCTTCTCGATCAAACTGACCGCTTTGGAGACCGGCGGCGTGGCTGAACACGAACAACTCGGCCGTACGGGTTATAGATTTGCGATACCTGCTTCCTTCTCACTGCCCGCTCTAAAGAAGACGTCTTTTACGGCGCCGCACACGGTGCATTTGTCCGGAGCCTCTTTCGCTGCAATGTAGCCGCAGGCAGGGCATATAAAATACTCCTGAACAGGGAAATGCTCCAGGTTGTCGATCGCTTCCTGAAGCAATTCACGATGAACCCTTTCCACCTCCATCGCGTGGGACAGCGTGACTTCCGCCCCCTTTTCCCCCTCCTCTCTGGCCTTCTGAATCATTTGGGGGTACATGGATTTGACTTCACGGATCTCTCCCGACAATGCTTCCTGAAGATTCTCTTTCGTGCTCTTGACCTCTTTCATATGCCTCAGATGCTTAAGCGCGTGAATGGTCTCCCCCTCGGCAACCGCCATAAACAGCCTGTAAATACCTTCCTTGTATTCATCTGCGGCCCGCTGTGCAAATGCGAGATATTTTAAATTGGCCTGAGCCTCTCCGGTGAAGGCCAATTTCAGATTGTTGTATGTTTTCGACATGACTTGCTCCTTAGCTCTCTTTTTTTAAAAAGTGTGTAAGCCTTTCCCTTATCTAAGGCCGCTGCGCCGATTTTGGCATACGGTCAATTACCTATAAAGATCCGATGCGCTATGTATGTTGTCGAGAGTTTTTCACAGGTTAGGAAATTCGGCGCGAATCCGCAACAAAACAGTTGATTAAAAGGCCGTAGATTGTATCATTGGGGCAAAAAGGCACAAAGAATACCCGCCTTAAACTTGCCGTGGAATCGGATCGGAAGTTTATGGAGGTTAAGATTTTCGGAACCAGCAAGGAGATTTGCAGAAGTGATGAAAAAAGAAGATATCCTCAAACTCGCTGAAAACGGGGATCACATCCCGGGGGTATATAACTATTGCGATCGCTGGTGTGAGCGGTGTCCTTTCACCGCCAGATGCTTGAACTTTAAAATGAGCGAAGAAAAATTCGGCGATCCGGAAACCCGGGATATCAATAGCTCCGCATACTGGGAAGAATTCGGCGAAACGTTTCATGAGACCCTTGAATTGCTGAAAGAAATGGCTGAGGAACGGGGAATCGATCTTGAATCCGATTCAGAGGAAGGCTGTCAGGGAAGTCTCGGAGGGGATGACGAGTCGGATACCGTCGTTCACATATTGATGCATATGTCGAGATCGTATCTGTCGATGGTCGACGATTGGTTCGAGAGCTACAGCGGATTCGAAGATACGGAGGATGAACCGGAGACGGACTCCGGTGCGGTTTCCAGTCTGCATTTTTCCGAAGAAGATACAGCGGTCTTTAAAGACTCCGTTGAAGTGGTTCGGTGGTATCAGTATCAGATTCATGTCAAGCTCAGAAGAGCGCTGTGCAGCGCCGAAGATGAAAAAAGCATGGCTTTGGATGATTGTCCCAGAGATTCAGATGGTTCTGCCAAAGTGGCATTGATTGGGATCGACCGCTGCATCGGCGCCTGGGGAAAGATCTTGAAAATGTTTCCTGCACAAAAGGAAAAGACTCTCGCCATGATTTCGCTCTTAAAGCGCCTCTGCATTTTCGTTGAAAAAGAATTCCCGAAAGCCAGAACCTTCGTCAGACCGGGTTTTGATGAAGTCTCAAGAGACGGATGACCAAGGCGACGGACCGATCGGACCGAAGATCGCTTCCGCTTTAAATCGAAAGGAGATTCATAATGCAGAACAGGTTTGAAAAGACGCATATTTTAAATACAGACATGCGAAAACGCTACCCCTACGTGGAGCACGGGGAAGGGATATACCTCTTTGACGAACAGGGAAAGCGTTACATCGACGGCGCGGGCGGAACGATTGTCGTCAATACCGGCCACGGCATCGAAGAAATCGCCCAGGTCATGAAAGACCAGGCTGGAAAAGTCGCCTTCTCCTACAGGGTCGATTTCAACAGCCGGCCTCTCGAGGACCTTGCCGCAAAAGCCTGCGAGCTTACCGGCGGGACCATGGACAAAGTCTTTTTTGTCTGCGGGGGCTCGGAGGCTACCGAGCTTGCGGTCAAACTGGCAAGAAAGTATCATTTGGACAATGGAGAGCCTGCCAGGCACAAGATCATCTCTCGTTGGCATGCCTATCACGGCAGCACGAACGGGGCGCTTTCCTGGTCGGGAATGTACCATAGAAGAGTCGATTACACGCCTTACCTGCGCGACTTCAATCATATTCCTCCAGCATATTGCTACCGATGCTGGTTCGGTAAGCAACCCGAAAACTGCCGGCTTGAGTGCGCCGCGGCTTTAAACGATGCCATTCAGGTCGAAGGACCTGAAACCATATCCGCTTTCATCGCAGAGCCCATCTCCGGAACCTCGCTCTGTGCTGCGGTTCCGAGAATCGATTATTTCGAGAAGATACGAGAGATTTGCAGCCGCTATGGCGTGCTGCTGATATTGGATGAGGTGATGACCGGCTTTGGAAGGACGGGTAAGTTTTTCGGATATCAGCATTTCAATGTAGCCCCTGATATCATGGCCATAGGAAAAGGCGTCACAGGGGGGTACTACCCGATTGCCGGAGCGATGATTTCGTCCAAACTTGCAGACACCATCGCCGATGCTTCGGGGAACTTCGGACCCGGACACACCTATGCCGGGAACCCGCTCGGATGCGCGGTCGGCTTGAAAAATATCGAGTATATGGAAAAACACCATCTGGTGGAACGATGCTCCGAGATGGGCAAATACGCTTTCATGCGCTTGGAAGAGTTAAGGAAACATCCTTCCGTGGGAGACATCCGAGGGAAAGGGCTTCAAATCGGAATTGAGTTTGTAAAAGATAAAAGAACCCGGGAGACGATGGCTCCCAAGCTCAAGTTCAGCCAGCGGCTGCACGATGTTGCCATGGATCTCGGACTGATTATACAGGCCTCAAGCGGCTGCAACCGCGGACAATCCGGCGATATGATCCAATTGGGTCCCCCGTTTGTCATCACTGAAGCGCAGATCGATGACATGATCGCCATTCTGGATACCGCTCTTTGGCAGGTTGAAAAGGAGGCGGGGTTTTAAGGGACATGGCAGAAGGAGTAGAGCAGATGACAGACGACAGATGACAGAGGACGGAGAAGATGAGAAGACTAGTCAGGGCATGATCGATAACCATTTCAGGCCGTAAGTCGGAAGGGGAATCAGATGGAACGGGAACAAAGGAAAAGGGAGACCATCCAAAAATACGAAGAAGTCTATCGAAAAAGGAATCCACAATCGCTTCGTACCTTGAAGGGCGCAGAAAAATATATGCCCGGAGGGGACACCCGTACATCCATATGGTATCCCCCTTATCCGATCTGGGTCGAAAGAGCCGAGGGCCACGGATTCACCGATGTCGACGGCAACCGGTACATCGATTTCCACAACTGCTATTCGACGATGATTCTTGGCCATGCCAATCCCGGAGTCGTATCCGCGGTCCGAGAACAGGCAGGCAGGGGAACAGCCTTGGGAGCTCTGATACCGAAAGTCGTGCAGTGGGCCGAGCTGATCTGCTCCAGGGTAAAATCGGTTGATAAAATAAGGTTCACCAACTCGGGGACGGAAGCGGTAATGATGGCATTGCGTCTTGCCAGAGGGTACACGGGAAAGGATCTGGTCCTAAAGACCGAAGGCTGCTATCATGGCAGCTACGATCCTGTCGTATCCCCCACCGATGCGCCCGGCTTGCCCAGGAGCGCCGCTGGAGATTCCCTGATCGTTCCCTACAACGACAAGGAGGCTGCAGAGAAAGCGATTGCCGGAAACAAGGAGAGGCTTGCCGCAATGATCGTCGAAGGGGCAATGGGTGCTGCCGGTATGATTCCACCAAGAAACGGATACCTCCAATTCTTGAGAAAGATCACCGAAGAAAACGGCATTCTTCTTATACTGGATGAGGTGATAAGCCTCAGGCTCGCCATGGGAGGCCTTCAGAGCATATGCGGCATCGAACCCGATCTGACAACGATGGGAAAGATCATCGGCGGAGGCTTCCCGGTGGGGGCGGTCGGCGGTCGCGAAGATCTCATGCAGCTCTTTTCCCCCGCTGTGCACAAGGTGCACCATTCCGGAACGCTCAACGCCAATCCGATGACTGCGGCAGCCGGAGTCGCCACGCTCCTGCAACTGAATGAAATGGAAATCGATCGAATCAACAGACTGGGTGAATCATTTGCAGAAGGAATGCAATCGATTTTTGACCGACTCGATATCAAGGGGCAGGTAACCGGCATCGGTTCGCTTCAGAATATCCATTTCGGTGATGAATCGGTTGTGGACGCGAGGTCTGCGCAAGCGGCGAATAAAGAGATCATGCATCTCTTTTATCTGGGCATGCTGGAAAGGGGCATCTTTTCGGCATCCAGGGGAATGTACGTCATGTCCACTCCGATGCGCCAAAAGGAAATCGAAATGGCATTGGCTGCGGCAGAAGACCTTTTAAAAGAGCTCAAACCGGTCATCGAGGAGATCTGGCCGGAATTGATCGAAAGGGAAGGAGGGAAGGGGCAGAAGGGGTGCAAAGTCCAGGATACAGCCAGGATATAGAATGACAGGAATCCGGAACAGGAGAATCTATCATGAAAGTTGAAGCCAATGGGATAGAGATTCATTATGAGTTGACCGGCAAAGAAGAACTGCCGGTAGTGATGCTGAGTCATTCGCTTGCCTGCAGCATGGTGATGTGGAATCCGCAGATGGAGGTTCTACTTCCCCATTTCCGGGTACTCCGTTTCGATACCCGCGGGCATGGCGGCAGCAGCGCTCCAAAAGGCACCTATACTCTGGAACAGCTTGCCGATGATGCGCTTGCCTTACTGGATGCTCTCCGGATCGATCGTGTCCACTTTGTCGGATTGTCCATGGGCGGTATGATCGGCCAGTCTCTTGCATTGAATCATCCGGATCGTTTGAAGAGTTTGACACTCTGTGATACGGCCGCCGTTATCCCGCACCAGGCTCAGCCCGTATGGGAAGAAAGGATCGAGAAGGCAAGAAACAAGGGCATGCAGGCTCTGGCTCAACAGACGCTGGAACGATGGTTCACTCAGCCGTATTTGGAACAGAGCCCTCCCCATGTCGAATTGATTAGAAGCCAAATTCTTTCCACCCCGGTCGACGGCTATATCGGGTGCTCCGAGGCGATCCGCCGTCTCAATTATCTCGAGCGCCTCTCGAAAATTGCATTGCCTACGCTGGTTATCGTGGGCGAAGAAGATCCTGGAACTCCGGTCGAGGCTGCCAAAGCGATCCATTCCCGTATTCGAGACTCCAAGCTGGTAATACTTGTGTCCGCAGCCCATCTGTCGAACATCGAGCAGGCGCAGTATTTCAACCGGGCATTGATTGCTTTTCTTACGGGTCAATCTGCCGGATAAACAGCCGATCGAATCGGCTCGGTTTTTGCAGGCATAAAACTCGGTCTAACAACGAAACTGGCAGGAGAGGATGACCGATGCGGAGGTATGCAATCTTGTTTTCGATGCTCTTTCTGGGAGCCTGTGCCTCGGCAGACCTGCACAAACAGGATCCTTGCAGGAACCTTCAAGGGCAATCCAGAGCCGAATGCCTGACATACACCCGGGAAGAATGCCGGGATACCGCCCGGGAGGGCAGCCCTGCCGGTTATGAGCGGGTTCTTCAGGGAATCGACCGCTGCCTTCACGGGACGATCGATTATCTTTTCTACTGATCCGATCCGAAGAGTAAAGATTGGAGTGGGACAAGATGTCGAGAGAAACAGAGAACACAATCCGAAAGACCTCTCACACGATGGTCGACGACGTCGGTTGTCCACTTCCTATTGGGAAGCTTCATCGATATCGATAATCTTTCCGCCCTTTCCGAATCTTTTGGTCTTGTATTTTGTAATTCCCATCAGTTTTCCGGTGATTTCCCCCATTCGCGTAACCTGTTCCAGGATTTTCAGATTTTTCGCATACAGCGGGTCGGACTTTTCAAGTCCCATCAGGATCAGCTCCGAATAACCGGAAATCGCCATTAGGGGCTGGTTCAACTCATGGCAAACCGCGCCCGCCGTTTCCAGAATGATCTGAAGGCGTTCTTTCTGTTTACGATCCTCTTCCATTTTCCGGACATCGGCCTCTGCTTTTTTCAGATCGTCGATATCACGGGTGACCGAAAGGATATGGGGCTCATTGTTCCAGACCATCATTCGGGCAGAGATCAGACCGATGCGAACTTTTCCGTTTTTCAAACGAAACCTGACCTGCATGTTTCTTACGTATCGCTGCTCCTGGAGAAGACGCGTAAAATTTTCGAGTTCCGAAGCATCATCCCAGATGCTGAGACGAAAGGAGGATCGATTGATAACCTCATCTCGGGAAAATCCTGTCAGCTCCGTGAATCCTTCGTTTACATCGATATAGACGCCGTCTCCACTGCGGATGATCTGTATGGCATCCGGGCTCGTCTCGAATGCCGTTCTGAATCGTTCTTCGCTGAGTCGCAGGGCTTCTTCGACTCGTTTGTGGTCCGTAATATCGATTGACGTGATGATGGCGCCGCCCGGAAACGGAGAGATGTTGATCCTGAGAAATCGATCTTCATACTTGAGCACGGGAAAGTCTTTACTTTTTCCGGTTCGGATGCAACCCATCATCGCACCGTACATGTCGATCTCGTGTTTGCGGGCGTATTCCTTATACATGATATCGCCGATTCCCGGCAGACGGTTGCCGGATCTTTTTTTGGCCAGGTTGTATCTGCTCACCCGTCCCTCACGATCCACGATGATGGTTTCGATCGGGTTCTGTTCAAAAAGCGTTCGATACCGCTCTTCGCTCTCCAGCAGCAGAGCCTGTGCCTGCTTTCTTTCGGTGATGTCGCGTGCCACCATATGCGAATATGGGATTTCCTGAACGACGATCCTGCGGCTGCTGCATTCGATGTCAACGTTCGATTTATCTTTTCGGTCGATTCTGGTTTCAAATGTGACCGCTTCCCCGTTCATGATGCGATCGAAGAAGATTTGAAAGTCGTTTACTCCCTTTTCGTCATGAATAAAGTGGATGGATCTGCCGATGAGCTCCTGTTTGGAGTACCCGGTCAGATGCATGGCCCCGTCGTTCACATCGACAAAGTTTGCATCTTTATCCAGGATGAAAATAGCATCCCCGGCTCCGTTGAAAAGATGCTGGAGCCGCACCCCCGATTCTTTCAGAACGGACTCCCTGAGCTTGAGGTGAAGAACCTCATTTTCCAGCGCTTTGATCCTTTCTTCATACATCGAAACGCTTTCTGAATTCGACATATTGTCCTTCTCCTCTGAATTTTTGAGCTGTGTCTGCAAGCTCCTCTGGTTTACATCGGACGGTTCTTTTTTTGCTTTAATTCTGAAATTTCTTCAATCGGACAACTGCGTGCAGCGGATAAGCTGCTGAAGCGGAAGGATCGGAATCAATCGGAGCCAAGGCAATCGAGACCGAAGATCCGAGACAATCCAATCTTTCCGGTCTTTCCGGCTTTCCGTCAGTTTTCCGACAGAACGGGAGTCTATGCCGGGTGCGAAGAATTGACTTTATCTCTTAAGAGGTGGGAGCATTTGAATGTAACCACCCGTCGCTTATCAAGCAACAAGTCATCGCCTGTGGCCGGATTTCTGCCTCTCCTTTCCTTTTTATCCCGGACACAAAATTTACCGAATCCGCTGATAAGGACATCTTCTCCCTTTTCGAGAGCACTTTTCATCAGTTCCAGCATCGCTTCGACAATTTCTGCACAGCGATTCTTGGGAAGCCCCAGTTCAGCGTAAATAACCTCGATGATATCTGCCTTCGTAAGCGCCATGGAAACCGCTCCTTTCATCCATAATGTCGATCGCTATAAATTCCCCTGAACTCGCCTCGAACCCCCGATTCGGACCCGATTGGAACCCCACTCGGATCGAGTTTCCGATGGTAAAGAGGGGAGCCTTTGCATCTGTTTCATCAGGTGCATACCTAATGGATATCTATCCGATTTGTCAAGAAGATTTCCATTTTTCCCAGAAAATCACCGGAAATGCAGCAAATGGGGGCGGCTTTTTCAGCGGGTCTAAGAATCAGGTGCCTGCAATCGGAAAGCATCCTGCGGGAACATCGAATCCATCCGATTTGCCGATGGAAATCATTGGGTCTTAACCAGCCTGAACCCGATCGTATAGTTTCGATCGTCGGGAAAGGCAAAGAAGCGATTGGCACATCGGGCGTGCAGCAATGAATAGAACCAACTGCCGCCTCGGATGAGATGATAGTCACCCTCTTTTTCCTGGCACCACTCCCAAACATTTCCGTGGACGTCATACAGACCCCATTCGTTCGGCATCTTCCGTGAAACCGGATGCGTTCGATTCGCCGAATTCTCCTTATACCAGGCGTAATCGGGGAATCTTTCCGGGTTGCTTCCGAAACAAAACCAGCCGGTGCTGCCCGCTCGGGCGGCATACTCCCACTCTGTTTCGGATGGAAGGCGGTATCCGTCTGTGTCTTCGAGCGTATTGAGCCGCTCGACGAATTCCTGAACATCGTCCCATGAAACATTTTCCACGGGGCAATCGGGTCCGCATTCGTCAAAAGCGGAGGGGTTATTCCCCATGACCGCCATCCATTGCCCCTGGGTCACTTCGGTCGCCTGCATAAAAAAACCATTCGGAATGGTGACATTCTGCTGCCTTTCATCCTCTTCCCGATTCGGTTCATCAAAGGGGCTGCCTTTCAGGAATTTGCCCGGAGGAATATAGAGAAACTCCATATCCAGGGTGTTTGTCTTCTTCAGGGAGATATCGAAATGGGGGACCATTTCGAAGAGGTTTTCGTCCGGGTTTTCGTTTATCGCAGCCAGGATCAGCTCGATCGGGTCTTCGGACTGTGACTTGGAGCTCCAATACGGATAGCGGTCCAAGACCGCTTCCCAATGGTCAGAAATTTCATCAAAGGACAGGGTCTTCCGTTCGGCGGTAAACTGTTTGATATCTGCGAGGAGACGAAAAAAATCCCGTTTTGGATAATACAGATGGATGGCAGAGGAAATTTTTTCCGTAATTTCCGGGGATTGTTTTTTTTTGGTTGCCTTTTCGATCTCTTCCCGGACTTTAAAGAGCGCTTCCCGGATATCCAGCTCCGGAGTGATCAGATGCTTCGAAAGCTTTTCTGTGAAAGGGCTCTGGCGGAAGGATGTATCCTTCACCGCAACAGACGGCTGCGCCGACGAAATGATCATAAAACCTTCGGGGGCTTCCATTTTTGCCAAGCCGGGTTTTTCGGGTTCGAAATCTTTTCCGAAAGGGGCTGCATAGGCAGCATCCAGAATGATGATATTGACCGGGTTTCCTGCCGATTTCATTGTCTCGATGATGGAATCGATCTCGATGCACCCGGATTTTACGTCCTCTTTATTGAAATCCTTGAATCGGAGCGGTACCAAATAATTTCTTCCGTCCACTTGGATTCCGTGGCCGGAAAAGTAGAAGATCCCGATTCCACCTTCTTCTTTGAGCGCTTGCCCGAAAGTGGAAATCCGTTCTTTCATGTCCGTTGAATCGAGGTTCAATCCTTTGCTAACGATGAAATTGCATTTTTCCAAAGTCTTCGCTATGGTGTTGGCGTCGGTGCCCGGGCTGAGCAGGGGGGTTTTCTCATAGAGATTGTTTCCGATCACCAGGGCGATGTTTTTTTTCGGTTGTTCGGCGGATAGGGGAGAGATCATCCACATCCATATCCACAGGGCGATAAAGGCAAGACGGGTTCGCGTCATGATCGATTGTTCCTTCACTGGATGCTTGATGCTCGATGCTTGATGCTGAAAACTGGTGACTCGATGCTTGACGCTGGGGCTGATTTTGTCGGACCAATCCCGCCACCAGTGGGAAACGATTCGACTTACATGATCCGGTCCCGGCGAAGCGGGATATCGAGCATCCAGCATCCAGCATCGAGTAGCCAAGCTATTGTGATCCGCTTTTTTTGTCAAGATGATTGAAGGATTCAGCCCGGACAAAGAGGCTCGAGCAAACTCCGATCCTCGACACATCTATATTGTGGCCTTGAGGCCGAGTCTATACGGCTGAACGGTATCATTGGAAATTTAAAGGAGAACATGAACATTTCTATCGAGCCGCTGCATCCAAAAGATTGGGAAGCGATCCGTTCCATCTACCGGGAAGGGATCGCCACCCGGAACGCCACCTTTGAAACGGATGCCCCCACGTGGGAGGTTTGGGACCAAGGGCATCTGAAAGCATGTCGTTTGGCTGCAAGGAATGAGGGCCGCCTCGTCGGATGGGCTGCACTCAGTCCTGTTTCCAAACGGAAAGTTTACGCAGGAGTTGCCGAAGTCAGCCTCTATGTTGCCGGATCGGCTCGGGCGAAAGGCGTCGGGAAAGCCCTGCTTTTAAAATTGATCGAAGAGTCCGAAAAAGCCGGAATATGGACGCTTCAAGGTGGCATATTCCCGGAAAACGAAAGCAGCCTCTCGCTGCACAGGGCCTGCGGATTTCGAATCGTCGGCCGCAGGGAGCGAATCGGGAAGATGGACGATGTCTGGCGGGATGTCATTCTCATGGAACGCCGGAGCAGCACCGCCGGCATCTAACCGAAATTCGAAACACGAAATTCGAATCCCGCCCGGGAGGGACGAAACAAATTCTAAATCCGAATGAGCCAATGTTCAAAATGTGAGGCGAAATGCGCCGGATGCGATCGATAGAGTTTGAAGTTTTGGGATTTCAGTCATTTGAATTTGCCCGCCCTGTTAAATATCATCGGGTTGGCACCCGACAGGTGTTTTAATTCATGAATGGATTTCATTAAAAGCTCCGGAGGAAACGCCATTTAACAGGGTAAATATTTCGAATTTCGTGCTTCGGATTTCCCCGACAAGCGGGTTGGGCAGTTCCTCGATGCGGTTTAAGCAGGCCGCCTTTTCCACGATCAACGTGACGGCACCCCAGTTTTGATCCACGGTTCCGGTCAGCAGATAGGGTCGCCCGTAATCGATCATGTGGCAAAACCGTCGATAAGCCCTGGGGAAGAAAACGGTTTCGACGATTCCGGTTTCATCTTCAAAGGTTAAAAACTCCATGGGGTCCCCATGCTTGGTTTGAACCACCTTTCCGGTGATGAGCCATGCGGCCAGGCGGACCCGTTCTCCGATGCGGCGGGGCAGATCGATTGCCCGAATCGTTCCGGCATTTGTCAAGGAACTCCGGTACAATGTCATGGGATGCCGGTCGCACAAAAAACCGAGGACGGAGAATTCGCGGCGAAGCCGATCCAGCACCGGTTCCGGAGGCAGGGGAGGGAGGGCTTTGGGCTTGGCGGGCCCAAAAAGCATTCCGTCTTCCGCTGTTTTGGCGCTCGATTTTTGCCAGAGCGCAAGCTGCCAGAGCAGTCCGGGCCGGTGGACTCCGGCGGTTACTGTATCCAGCGCACCCGCATGAATCAAGCCTTTGGCCTCATCGTATTCGGGCCGGACCCGCTTCAGAAAATCCTCAAGGGTACGAAAGGGACCTCGGCTGCGCTCGGAGACGATGTGCGCACGGGTTTCCGCCGACAGCCCTTTGAGGCTCGAAAGCCCCACCCGGAGGGTATCGTCTTTTCCCGTCCAGCCCGCCTCGCTTTGATGGACATCCGGCGGCAGGATTTTCAACCCCAGCCTTCGGGCCTCGGAAACGTAGGCAAAGGCGCTGTAGAACCCTCCGCCGTTTTCGATCACCGCCGCCATGAATTCGGCCGGATGGTGCGTCTTTAGATAGGCGGCTTGAAAGGAGACCCGTGCATACGACGCACTGTGGGGTTTACAGAAGGAATAGCCGTCGAAACTCATCATCATCCCCCAAATTTCCTCCGCCTTCCGCTCGGACACGCCCCGGGCCTTTGTGCCGGCAAAGAAACGATCCCTGAAATCGCGGAGCTGATACTCCCGATCCTTCTTTGAAAGAATCTTCCGCAGCCGGTCGGCTTCGGCATGGGAGAAGCCGGCTACCGAAACCGCCGCCCGGGAGACATCTTCCTGATAGACCATGATTCCGAAGGTCTCCGCCAGAACATCGGTAAGCAGGGGGTGGATGGGCTCCCAGGGGCCGCCGTGGAGCCGGCGAAGATACTCCTGGATGAAATCGTTTGCCGCCGGACGGATGATGCTGCTGTGGATGACCACGTGCTCGAAGTCGCCGACTCCGGACTTCTGCTGCAGCAACCGCATGGCGGGACTCTCGATGTAGAAGCAGCCCATGGTGCGTCCCTGAGCCATTGCATTCTGGGTGGTAAAATCGTCCTCAGGCTCCCAACCGGCTTCCTTTAATTTCTTTCCGTTTGCCAGAAGGTTGTTTACGGCATCCCGGATGACCCCGAGGCTGCGATTGCCGAGCAGATCGATTTTGACAAGGCCCGCCTCTTCCGCACCGTCTTTTTCCCATTGAAGGATCGGCACCCCTTTGGGGGCTTTTTCAAGCGGAACATAGGTATCGATCGGCTCCGGTGTGATGACGATTCCACCGGGGTGAACGGAAAGATGCCGGGGGGTTCCGATGAGCCTTTGGGCAAGATGCAAGATTTCCGGCCAGGGTTCGGGAAAATCGAATGCCTTGGCCTCGGGTCGCTGCAGGAGAAAGGTAAAAAGATCGGTATCGGATTCTTCCATCCGCCAGTGCCAGGGCAGGCTCCGCGCGACGGCCTTAATCTCGGAATCGGTCAGCCCATAGACCTTTGCCGTTTCCCTAACGGCCATCCTGGGTTGAAAGCAGACGTGATCGGCCACCATGGCGGAATGGCCGCGAAACTGCTCCAGCACGGCCTTCAGGATGGCGTCCCTTTCGTCCCAGGCGAAATCGACGTCGATATCCGGGGGGTCGGTCCGTTCCGGGTGCAGGAATCTTTCGAAATAGAGGTTGTGTTTGACCGGACACACATTGGTGATCCTCAGGCAGTAGGCCACCAGCGATGCGGCGGCGGAGCCGCGCCCGCAGATACGCGGGCTCCGGCGAACGATGTTCCGGACGATCAGGAAATAACCGGCAAAACCCATCTTTATGATCATGCGCAGCTCATGTTCGAGCCGATCCACGATCGGCTCCGGCAGATCCGAACCGTAGCGTTGGCGAGCGCCCTCGTATGCGGCCCCGCGAAGGGCTTCGGCGGCACATCGGCCGTTTTCCTGCCAGGGGGGAAGTACCGTTCCGAATGCAGGGCCGGAAAAAGTCAACGATTCGGCAAACCGATCGGAGGCCTCGATTGCTTCGGGGCATGTAGAAAAGCGGCGGGCGTAGAGCTCGGGAGGCGCCAGCCAGGCATCGGCGGGTGCGATATCGTCCGGCCGCAGCCGGGAAAAAACCGTCTTTTGTGCAATGGCACGCAGCAGCCGATGAACGCCGATGTCTTCTGGATGAATGAAAAAGCTGCCCGGAGTCGCGATCAGCGGCACTTTCAATTTTGCAGCAGTCCGGCGGAGCCGATGCTCCTGCGGCACCGGAACGCGCGGCATGGCCGCCGCTGCGGAAAGGCCGGCGCAGTGCCAGGCCGCCAGAAGATCGGGATCCCCGGTCAGCATTTTCAATCCATCGCCGCAATCGATCGTTGCCTCTTTGAGATCGAATTCCGCATCCATCTGCCGGCGGGTGATCAAGCGGCACAGGTTGCGGTAGCCGCTTTCGGTTTCCACAAGGCAGATCGCCCGCCGCGTATCATCGCGGCTCGTCAGCTCCGCGCCCACAATGGGGGACAGATCTTCCCTCCTGCAGGCATTCAGAAAGGGGAACAGCCCATAGAGGTTGTTGGTATCGGTCAGCGCCAGGCGTCGGTAGCCCAGACGTTTTGCCGCACGACAGAGATCCGGAATCGAGCCGGTTCCCCACATGAGCGAATAATGGGATCGTACGGTCAATGGAACCATGGCTTAAAGAGCCGTTGCACGTTGAAATCGTTGAAATCGAAAGAACCGTTAAAATCGTTGAAACCGTTGAAACCGTTGCAATCGTTTAACCGTTCGAACGGTCAAATGATCAAGCGCTTTGCTAACCTTCTTAACTTCTCAACTTCTCTCTCTTTCACTCTCTCCGCCTCGCCGCGTCTCTCTTTCTGCCCCCTACATCCCTAATCTCTGCATCTCTAATCCCTACACCATCATCCGTCCCATCCGGACGGTGTCGTTGCCGAAGCGGTGTCGAACGGCTTCCATCGCCGCCACCACCCGGACTCTTTTTTCCGACTCCATCCGGACGGCGGGGAACAATTCCATCTGGGCAGGCGGAAAGATCAGCCTGTCGAGGATCAGGCGCATATGCCGGATGCGGATCCTTCGGGTCCAGATCCGGATGAGGGCCGGCTGCGCCAGATCGAAAAGCGTGATGTCGTTTGCGGTCGCCGGTGCCGCTGCGGCGTACCCGCGATGACGGATGCCGTCCGAGTAGTCCAGAACCAGGCCGATTCGACGGGCGGCGAGGCATCTGGACCGAAGCATCCGGCCCGATTCCTCGATCATGCCGTAAAGAACGCGGTTTAGAACTGAAAGATCGTTGGTGTCGTTTTCGAAGGTATGTTCGACCGTCGCCGTCGGCGGCTTTTCCTCTTCGGTCCGCACGGGAGATCGGTCGATACCCCGGACGGCCTCGTAGATGAACTGCGCCCGGTCCCCGACAGGAACGGACAACTGCTCGGGCTCCAATGCGGCAACCTGAAACACGCGCCGCAGGTTGAATTCATAGAGCCGGACCAGGTCCTCCCGTTCGATACCCGGAACGATATGGATCGGCAGCGGCTCCAGAATCGCTTCCTCCTCACCGGATTCCACGATGTACTCGCCGTTCGGTTTGACGAGCCGGGTGGCCACCTTCGCCATCAGTTTATTGGGAGCCACCGACCATATCGGATCGAGATTCAGCTCGGATCGGACATGCTTTCGAAGGCGCCAGGCGACATCGACGGCAGGGCCGAAAAGGCGCTGGGTACCGGTGACATCTACAAACAGATGGCCGTCCCGATCACCCGGCTCGATTCGGGGGGAATAGGGGAGGGCCTGTCTGCACAGGAGTCTCATGGCGCGTTCGTACCGGTCCGAATGGGGAGGCACGACCCTTGCATCCGTACAGAGCCGAACGGCTTTTCGAAGAGGCATCCCCTTCCGGATTCCGGCCCGGTAGGCCTCTTCGCTCATGTCGTATACGGATGCCCGGACCGCGCCTCCGGGTGCAATGATCACCGGCCGTCCCTGCAATCGAGGATCGAGCGCCCGCTCGACTCCCACGGCAAAATCGGCCACATTCAAGTGGATGATGAAACGCTCCATCGTCCGTGTGCGATCATTTTTTTCGTGAGCGCATCGGCGTTTCTGGGAGCCTGAGCGCGCACGTGGTTATTGAAGAAAATATAGCCGTTTCGCGCCTGCCGCGCCATTTTTTCAAGCGGGCCGGCGGTCCACTCCGCCAGATCCGCATCACTGTAGTCATAGTCGAACTGCTTTTGCATGTTGCCGGACCTCCATCCGGCCGTATTCCTCCCGTGGAAGCGGACGTAAAAGAATTCGGGATTGGTAACCACGTCGAGCCGTGGGAAAAGGGGGGCGAGAGCCGGCGTGTCGACGGCCACCAGCGAAGCCTCGCGCCGCTCCAGCTCGGCAAACACCTTGTCCGTCGCCCAGGAGGCGTGCCTGAACTCGACCGCTAACGGTAAGCCGGCAAGTTCATCCAGAAGCTCTGCCAGGTACCGACGATTCTGGGAGATCCGCCGAAAGGAGGAGGGGAACTGGAGCAAAACGGCTGCAAGCTGTCTCGATTCCACAAGGGGACAAATACCGTCCCGGTACTGCCGGACGCATCCCCGCCACCCATCCGGGTCGATTTCGTGAGTCAGGCTGCGATTCAGTTTTGCGGCAAACAAAAACGTTTCCGGCACCTGATCCCGCATCCGCTCCATCGCACCGGATTTCGGCATCTGGTACCAGCAGTAGA
>QZKK01000048.1 GCA_003599475.1 Desulfobacteraceae bacterium | reverse complement strand
ATCTCCTTGAGCTCTTCTTCCGCCTCGTCTACACCGGCTGCATCTGCAAAGGTCACCTTGGTTTCGTCTTCGACATAGACCCTGGCCTTGCTCTTGCCGATGGACATGAGCCCTCCGCCCGCCCCGGCCCCGATTTTCCGGAAGAGATAGCTCCAGAGGGCAAAGAAAATGAAGATCGGAACGATCCAGGACAAAAGGTTTGTAAACCAGGTGTTTTCGATCCGGGCCTGGTACTGGATGCCTTTTTCTTCCAGAACATTTACCAGATCGGGATCTTCCATCCGGATGGTGGTGAAGGGGTGCCCCTGCTTCTGCATGGAGTCGATGCGTTCCTTTATCTTTGTATCCCCCCGCATTTCGGCGATGACAGCGGATGCACCTTCTCTGAGTTTTCCGTTAATTTTCTGTGAGGAGACGACCAGATCGGTTACCAGCTTCCGACCCACCAGCTCCCGAAATTCACTGTAGGTTACATCCTGTACATGCGGCATGAAAAAGAAACGCTGCAACAGAATCAGCGTGAAAAAAACGGCGACGAAATACCAGATCGAAAATTGCGTTTTCTTCTCCATTCATCCTCCAATCGTTGCGGGTGAAAGAACCAATCCTTCTGCATCCGGTTCCTGGCACATGCCCGATTCGGTTGCGAAAGGCATTTTTCATGAAGAATGCAGATTCCAGATATTTTTAATCAGGCATACGTAAACAACAATAAGATGATTCCTGTAGATGATGCGAATAGAAGGTGTATTTTAAGGAATTTCAGAAGGGCGGCTGAATACAATCTGCATGCTGCTATATCGAGAAATAGGGTCTCGCCCCGATTGGATCGAACCGATCACAATATTATGTAGAATACTTGGGAGATCTTTGCCATCTTCGGATTTCGGGGTAATTGGGTATGCAAATGGATCATAAGAAAAGCGGCGGCGAAAGTCATGTGCGGGGATACTACGGCGGTAAAGACGAGTCGAGTGATCATCAAAGAGACGAAGCGTCCGAGCATGCAGGACAGGGTGCACAGTCGAAAGCGGCTGAAGAAGTCCATCGGATGGAAGATCGACTGGCCGAGCACGCAAAACACGGGCCTGCACGCCGCGAGAGCCAAAGCCATGAAGATCACGGGGATCACCATGCGCACATGGTGGCCGACTTCAGAAGGCGGTTCTGGATCTCGCTTGTCATCACGATTCCCATCCTGATTCTGTCTCCGATGATTCAGTCTTTCCTTGGCTTCCGGGAAGCGCTTCGATTCACAGGCGATGCATACGTTCTGTGGGTGCTTTCGTCTGCGGTCTTTTTCTACGGCGGGTGGCCTTTTCTCAAAGGGATCTTCGAGGAGCTTTCGGATAAACGGCCCGGCATGATGACCCTGATCGCCATCGCCATTGCGACCGCCTACATCTACAGCAGCATCGTCGTTTTCGGCTTAAGCGGAGAGATCTTCTTCTGGGAGCTTGCCACCCTCATCGACATCATGCTGCTCGGCCACTGGATCGAGATGCGCTCGGTCATGGGCGCTTCGAGAGCACTCGAAGAACTGATCAAATTGATGCCTTCCGAAGCCCACAAGCTCTTGCCCGACGGAAGCACGCAGGATGTCCCGATCGAGGCGCTCAAGCCTGGAGACCGTGTGCTGATCCGGCCGGGGGAAAAGATTCCGGCAGACGGCGACGTGAATGAGGGACAGTCTGCGGTAAATGAGGCAATGATGACCGGAGAGTCGACCCTGGTTGACAAAGAATCGGGCGCTTCGGTCATCGGCGGATCGATCAACGGCGAGGGGTCGTTGACCGTGGAAGTAAAGAAGATGGGAAAGGAATCCTTCCTCTCCCAGATGATCGAACTGGTGGAGCAGGCCCAGCAGAGCAAATCCAGGAGCCAGAATCTTGCCGACCGGGCGGCGCTTTGGTTGACGATCATCGCGCTGAGCGCCGGTGCGCTGACGCTGGCCGTATGGCTTGGGATTTTTGGAATGGACTTCGCCTTCGCCCTGGAGCGCACCGTGACGGTCATGGTGATTACCTGCCCGCACGCACTGGGGCTTGCGGTGCCCCTGGTGGTGGCGGTTTCCACCGCACTTTCAGCCAGAAACGGTCTTCTCATCCGGGATAGGGCAGCCTTCGAGCGGGCAAGAAACATCCAGGCGATCATTTTCGATAAAACCGGAACCCTGACCAAGGGCGAGTTCGGAGTGACCGATACGATCCTCTTTGCAGAGGATATCGATCAGGAAGAGCTCCTCCGGTACGCGGCCGCAGTTGAGGCAAATTCGGAGCATCCGATCGCACGGGCCATCGCCGATTCGGTTCAACAAAAACCCCGAGTGCAGGAGTTCAAGTCGATTCCGGGAAAAGGAGCCCAGGGACTCGTGGACGGGAAAAACGTAAAGGTGGTCAGCCCCGGGTATCTCAAAGAAAATGGAATCACAATGAAAGACGATAGGATCGAAACGCTCAGCGCCCAGGGAAAGACGGTGGTGTTTGTGATCATCGGAGAAGAGCTGAAAGGGGCGGTCGCCCTCGCCGACATCATCCGGGAGGAATCCAAAGAGGCCATCGGAAGACTCAAAGAGATGGGGATTCAATGCATGATGCTGACCGGGGACAACCGGCTGGTTGCAAAGTGGGTATCGGATCAGATAGGCTTGGACGAATACTTTGCCGAGGTGCTGCCGCAGCAGAAGGCTGAAAAGATCAAAGAGGTCCAGTCCCGCGGCCTGATCGTCGCCATGACCGGAGACGGCGTAAACGACGCCCCCGCCCTGGCACAGGCCGATGTCGGGATCGCCATCGGGGCGGGAACCGATGTGGCCGTTCAGACCGCAGACGTCATCCTGGTACGGAGCAATCCGATGGATGCGGTCGCCATCCTGGATCTTGCCCGGGCGACCTACCGGAAAATGGTCCAGAACCTCGCCTGGGCAACCGGCTACAACGCATTTGCCATCCCCCTTGCGGCCGGCGTGCTCTATGCATACGGAATCCTCTTGTCGCCTGCTTTGGGGGCTGTTCTGATGTCGCTGAGCACGGTCATCGTCGCGGTAAACGCGAGGTTTTTGAAGGTGGCCAGATAAATGGAAGAATGGAATGAGAGGGGAAAGGAGACGCCGGTATGCCGAGAGCAGAATCAACCCGACCGACATGGGGCCTTGACTGATGTGGCAGCCTGACGTACAATGCCTGCAATGCAATTTTATGCTGTAAATAACTAACTTAGAGCTTGAGATTAGGTGAACCTGTGGCCACAGACACAAAACAATCGGTCGAGCGCATCAACTTCCGGCTGCCGGCCGCGGGCAAAGCCATGATCGAGCGAGCTGCCGCTGTGACCGGGCAGAGCCTGACGGACTTCGCGAAGGCATCTCTGCTGCGTTGCGCGCAGGAGGCATTGGATGCGCACAACCGGATCTTACTGTCTCAAGAGGACTGTGCGGCGTTCATGGCGATGCTCGAGAAGGAGTCTGAACCGACTGCAGCAATGAAGCGGGCAATCGAGCGCTATAAGAGCCGATATATAAGGCGGAACAGCAACAGTAATGCCTCATGCCCCTGAAGCAATATGGCAGATCGAGAAGCTCTCTTCTTTGCATGATCGCCATGGCTTCGATTGTGGCGTCCAGGATCTCAACATCTTTATTTCGAGGCTTGCCGGCCAGTATCAAAAACGGAATCTCGCTCAAACTTACGTGGCCGTGCCGTCGGGGCGGAAGCGGGTTGAAGGCTTCTATTCCCTTTCCAGCGGAGCGGTGGAATTCGACGAGATCGGTGAGGATCAACGTCGCCGCCTTCCTCGACAGCTTCCCATCCCTGTGGTTCTGCTCGGTAGACTCGCCGTTGACAGCTCAGCTCAGGGCCTGGGCTTGGGCGGCGATCTGCTCATGGACGCAATGCACCGGAGTCTGAGGCTGGCAGAGGAGATCGGAATCGCCGCCATGGTCCTGAACGCCCGAGACCGGAAAGCTCGGCAGTTCTATCAGAGATTCGGCTTTGTCTCCTTGCCCCATGACCAATTTCACCTCTTCCTCTCGATGAAGGAGATCGCGAGATTCTTTTGAGACCGGGCCGTAGGATTCACCGGACGCCCTCCACATAATCCAGGCGCTCCATTCGCAGCCGGTGCACCCGAAAGCGGCAGGCTCCTTCACCGATCCGGACATGTCGGACCGGTGAAGGAGAGAAGGAGAGGAGCGGTTAGTAGTAAAACGTTTTCGTTGTTTCTTTTTCAGATTCCCTTTTATGGAAAACTTTTCGGGTTCAATCAGGTCCTCCCTGATCGACGTCGGAATCGACACCGGGAACGTACCATCTTCCGCCGCTGGTATCAGGGGCACCTCTCTTCGGGGTCTCATCCGAGCCCCTGAAACCCCTCACCTCAGCGGACCCATCGGTTCGATCGAGTGCTTCAGCCCGGCCCTTGTCGAATCCCGCATTAAACCCTTCTTGATAACCCTTTTCGTAACCTTTGGAAAAACCGGGATCGGTGGATTGGGAAATCCCCCGTTCGCTTGCCTGTGGATTCATCATCTGGGCCGATGCCGGGTAGGCAATAAGCCCGAATGCCAGAAGAAAGATTAACGAATAATATGCTGAACTTTTTCTCATGATCGTGCCTCCTGCAATGTACCTTTCCGCCTCTCCCTGCGTATCCATAAGCAATGCAAACGATATGCCACATTGCGGTACCAATCTGTAAGTGCTCGAACTGATTCTTTTATCTGGTGAGCACAGCCGATGCGAATCCGGTTAGACGCGCAAAAAACAGCCGGTATTTTAAGTCTTAACAAATGAGCGGATAAAAAATTCACATCGGATAAGATTCATGGTGCAGCTGTGATAATTGAATCCAATAAGATTTTCATGATTCGAACAGCTTGAGCACGCTGTCCGGTAAAGGGGCGTCAAAATCATCAGGCACTTGGATCACCCCTTTATCGAGCCCGGGGACCCGATCGGCTTGAGGTTTGGTTAGCGGGACCAGCTTGGCCATCGGTTTGCCGGCTTTTGAAATGAGGATTTCTTCTCCGGCAGCAACTCGTTCCAGGTATCGTGACAGATGCGTTTTGGCTTCATGTACGTTTACACTTATCATTTTTACACCCGATTTGCCTTACACCCGATTTGCCTTACACCCGATTTGATCTTGTCAGCGTTTGGCGGCCTTTCGTATCCAAAATTAAACTAAATCGTGGACTATAAGTCAACAACACAACGATACCCAGCCCGGACACGTGCACGCACAATGGGCATAGCCAGATGAAGGTGGATCCGGCGGTCAACTTCCTGTAAAATCAACAAACACCGTATCGAGCAGATTTAAACAGAATTGATTACGGAGTCGCTTTTCCCTTGCCCTTAGTGTCTTCAGTTTCCTCTGAAGCGGCGATCAAAGTGAAAGTCGATCCCCTGCCTGGAGCACTCTCTACATCCAGATGTCCGCCTATACATTCCATTCTTTCGCGAATGGAATAGAGTCCGTATCCGGTGCCGCCCGGCAGATTGTCCCATAGTCTTGCAGGATCGAACCCGGCTCCCTCATCCCGGACGAGGATACGCAGCCTTCCTTCTGCCTTATCCATTTCGATGTGCGCCGATTTTGTTCCGGCATGTTTCACCACATTGAACAGCAGCTCCCGGACAGAATGAAAGAGCAGGACCGATAGGCTTTCATTCTTCGGATCGAGCTTCGAATTCAGGTTCAGTTCGACCTCAAGGCCGAACCTCTCCTGCATCCATCTGGCCAACCATTTCAGCGCTTCGGAGAATTCACCATATTGTAAGGCAGAGGGTGAAAGTTCGCAGGTCAGAGAGCGTACGGATCGAATCGATTTTACGATCAGCTCATGGACCGGATCGATTTCCTTCTTATGAGCCGGGACGATGCGCTGACCGATAATTTCCAGCCCGATCTTAGCCCCGACCAGCAACTGTTGGAGATTGTCATGCAGCATTTCGGCGATCCGCCGGCGTTCCCGCTCCTCTGCCATCGTCAGCTCAAGGGATAGCCTCCCGAGCTGTCGGGTCCGCCGCTTCAGCTCCTCGTTTTTTATCAGGAGCTCTGCGGTTCGATCCTTTACCTTCGATTCCAACTCATCACGCGTTTTTTGGAGCGAAGCCTCCATCTTCCTTCTTTCATCGAGGTGGGTTCTCATGGGTTTGAAAATGAGGAAATATAGGATCGGAAACAGGACCACGGACAGGATCGATCCATCCAGCATCGTCAAACGGAAGAACGAAACGGTTCGGACTTTCGATAAGAACAGCATGACCAAGGATTCGGAAAAGAATATGGAGAGAATCGTAACCGCGAACAGATAACCGGGTTTTGAGAATAACCCGGCAACTGCTTGCCTTCGACCGATTTGCGCTTTCTTGATAAGCATTTTGCCGCGTCAACCGGCATCCAGCGCGATTCGAAACCCGGTGTCCGTAAAGTACTTCTCGATCGTTTTTTCCACGATGAACTCTCCTTCGATCATACTCGACGGGTTCTGCCCCAGTAAGACAAGCCCTGCCGAGTTGCTTTTGCCCCATTCGCCCAGTTGGTTGACGCCTCTCAGACCGTATTTATCCTGTTTGTAGTTGATGACGGGCGTCGGCAACGGGATCCGCTCTTTGTCTCTGTTGTTGGTCAGCATCACGTAAAACCACTCCTGTGCACTCGGCAACCTCACGCCGTGGTGTTTTGCATAGGCTTCGGCCCCGTATCCGGTAACCAGCAAAACGGCGCAGGCAGAATGCATCGGATTATTCAGGACAAAACGGCCGTTTTCAAAGCCGATCGGCTTGTACCCGCGGATTTTTTCACTTAGTTTCAGAACCAGTGTTCCGTCCAGGTAGACGGAACTTTCTTTCACTTCGATGCGGTCGATGATCTGATTGAGAAACATTACGAACTGTTGATTGGTCACGGGGCTTTCGGCCATATAGAACGGTTTTAAAACAACCTTTGCGCGGCCGAGAATTTCGGCATCTTGAAGCTCCAATTCAGCCGGTGGAATGAGATGAAGGACCGAGTTGTCCCGGGCCTGAAGGGTCTGCTTCAGATTTTCAGGAGTCGGAGTCTGTTTGATCGATTCCAGTTCTTCCTGTACCGGGGATTGAACCTCATGGGGGTCGTAAGCCGGTGGAAATATCGATAGATGACCGGACGAAAAGAGGATCGTCGCCACAGTAAGAAACGATAGGGCTGCTGACGCCCATGCGATTTTTTTCAGAATCCATACCGGTTTTCGATCAGCAGGCTGAACTCTATCACCGCAGTAGAGCAATCCCATCAGCCGCTCCTTAAGCACATCGACAGAAGGAATCCGCAGGTTCGGGTTTTCATCCGTAGCATCCATGATCACCCTGTTCAGGGCCTGGAGGAATTCGGTATCCGAATTGGACAGCTTTGCCTGTTTGAACGGCTTGGCTTTTTCCGAAATCTTTCCTTCGACAACCTCATAAAGAATCTTACCGATCGAATAGATGTCCGCCGGCTCCCTGGCCATGCTGAAGTTGTAGAACTGTTCGGGAGCCATGTAATTCATCGATCCGAATATATCCGCAACCGACCCGGTCACCGATGGCAGGTCCCGACCCATCGACAATCCGAAGTCGGCCAGCTTCGGCACTTCTCCTTTCATGAGAAAATTTTCAGGTTTTATATCCCGGTGGACGATTCCGCTGGCGTGGACTTTCTGCAAGCCTTCAAGAATCGGTATCATATACTTCATGATCCAATCCCTGATCTCTTTTTCGTGCTCGAATCCGCTCACATCCATGGTGTTGCGCAGAGTCCGTCCGGTGAGAAGCTCCATGATGAGGTAATCGACCTCGCACCTGTTGACGTCGAGAGCGATGCTTTCCCGTTTAAAGCCGTAAATCCGGATGACATTCGGATGATCGATTTTTGCGGCGATCCTCGCTTCGGCTTCAAAACGCTTCAAGACACTTTCAGACTGTGTGTCATCCAGTGTCTTTTCAAATTTCGAGGATATCACCTTGATGGCGACTTCCAGATCCAGACGCATGTCGTAGGCTCTGTATACGGATCCCATTCCTCCTTCGCCGACCAGCTTGATGATCTGGTAATTCTGATCGAGAATCATCCCCGGGGCCAAATCCGTTTTTTGTTTTTTCTCACTCGCATTCATACGGACAATCCTGTGATCATCATTTTATAGATGGACCACGATGATGGTCACATTATCGTTGCCGCCCTTCTCCAAGGCCGCAGCGAGCAGATGCTCCGCAGAATCTCTTGGGTCGATGCCGCCCTTCAGCGTGGATGCAATCTGCAGATCCGATACCATATTGTGAAGTCCGTCCGAGGAAAGCAGAAAGCGGTCGCCGGCGGCAATATCCAAAATACGGGTTTGGATCTCCTCCAGAGTCTCTTGGGTTCCTACGGCGCGGGTGAGCATATTTCTGAAGGGATGGGTTTTTGCGGACTCGGGAGTCAAATCCCCTTCTGCAATCATATCCTGCACGAACGTGTGGTCGGTGGTAAGCTGCACCAGCCTGGCCTCCCGCAAACGGTAGATACGACTGTCCCCCACGTGGGCCATAACTCCGAAGTTTTCAAACAGTACCAGTACTGAGAGTGTGGTTCCCATATGTGTACAGGCCGGATTTTGAACCGCATGCCGTCTCAATTTCCTGTCGATCGAATGGAAAAGCCTGTCGATCCTCTTTTCGGATCGCTCCGGCACCAGATCGATCCAAGGCGCATTGAAAAATGCCTTTAATTCCTGGCAGGTCATCCGGCTGGCCAGATCCCCGCATCCGTTTCCCCCGATTCCATCAGCGACCGCAAAGAGATAACCTCCTTGCTTATCGCCGGCTTGAACGGTCGGAAAACTCAGAGACAAGTATGAATCTTCATTCCGCGCCCGTTTCAGTCCGATATTCGAAATGTCAAAAAAATCGAGGTTCTTGAGTATCACAGCGGCTGTGTCCGGTTTTCGCAATCCATGACGTCCTGGAGATGCAAACGATATGCCACGCTGTGGAATTCATCTGCAGGCATTGCAGTTAACGGTTTACAGGTTAACCCTGACGGAATGGTTTTGCTTTGCGGGTAAAAAGTACACGCTCTTTTTCGCGTTTCACCAATTTTTGGATAAAAATTGCGCACCTTGCATCTCGATGCTTGGAATATGCCCCCGGATTTCAGAAACCGATCATTCTCTCAAAGGGACAACGGTTGGATATGTGTACCAATGTGACAATGTGGCACATATATTGCTCAATCAGTGAACGGTTTCAGCCAAAATCAACTTCAAAAAAGGAGGGAGAAATGAGACGAAACAAATTGGCACCGGGCTTAATTATCGCAATCTTATCCTTCATTCTTGCATCTTCATATGCGGCAGCGATGGGCGGCGGACACGGAGGTGGAATGGGAGGAGGAAATGTGGGCGGCAGTATGGGTTACGGCGGCGGCGCAGGAGGAGGATATATGGACGGCGGCATGGGGTCCGGCGGGGGATACGGGCATCATGATTTCGGGCAGCCCTCATACGGCAACCGCTCCCCGATGACCCGCGGCACGGCCGAAAACCTCGCTCGGGATTACATGAGCGGCCGTTATTCCGGCGGCTACCGGATGGGGGATATGAAAGACAACGGCACCTACTATTCGACCGAAATCCGCGGCCCAAAAGGTACAATGGCCGAGCGCGTGCTCATCGATAAACAAACCGGAAATATTCACTCGCTTCAGAAATGACCCTTTATCGATCGGTTTTTATGCTTTCCATTTCCATAGATAAGGAGCGTCAGATATGCAGGTAATTGACAGTAAGTCGCTCGATATACTTTTTAACGTTCTCAATTCCCGGGGGTTCCAGTTGATCGGGCCGAGGATTCGTGACGGTGCGATTATCTATGATTCCCTCGCTTCTACCTCCGAATTGCCGGTAGGCTGGACAGATCGACAGGCGGCAGGGACTTATCGCCTCGTAAAACTGGAGCATGCAGCGATGTTCGAGTATGCGGCCGGTCCTCATTCGTGGAAGAAATTCCTGCATCCTTCATCGAAAAAATTATGGTGCGCCCGGCGGAACGAGAACGATTTAGAAATCATAGAGGAAGAAAAAGAAACGCCGAAGTATGCATTTATCGGTGTTCGCGGCTGTGACCTGAAGGCCATTTCGGTTCAGGACAAAGTTTTTTTGGAAGGTCCCTTTATCGATCCGACTTATCAATCGAGACGCCAGGATGCCTTTATTCTAGCGGCAAACTGTACGAAACCCGGAGGGACTTGTTTTTGCGCTTCCATGAAATCCGGCCCGAAAGTATCCGGAGCGTTCGATCTGGCCTTAACGGAGATCCTCCAGGATAATCAACATTACTTTCTGGTAGAAACAGGAAGCAGCAAAGGGGAAGAGATGATGGAGGATGTCCCCCATCGTCCGGCGGAAACGGACGAAGTGGAGGCCGGTGAGCAGTTGCTCAAACAGGCTTCCGGGAGCATGGGGCGCATGCTCGATACAACTCATGTCAAAGAGCTGCTTTACCGGAATTTGGAGCATCCGCGCTGGGATGATGCGGCTGCCAGATGTCTTTCGTGCGCCAATTGCACAATGGTCTGTCCTACCTGCTTCTGTACGACGGTGGAGGAAGAGACGGACCTGACGGGAAAGCATGCAGGGAGACGGCGCAAATGGGACTCATGTTTTACGAAGGATTTTTCCTACATTCACGGCGGATATATCCGATCTTCGGTTAAATCCCGCTATCGCCAGTGGATGGCGCACAAGCTGGCGAGTTGGATCGATCAGTTTGAGACTTCCGGTTGTGTCGGGTGCGGAAGATGCATCACCTGGTGTCCTGTGGGCATCGACATCACCGAGGAACTGGATGCAATCGGCCGGAATCAGTCTGCCCCATGCGCACGCAGGATCGGCAAAGCGGGCGCCCGACGATGAAACAAGAAGGAGAAGAGGTAATGAAAACAGTAGAAGAGCTTCTCAAAGGCCACCCCTTTTTTGATGGGATGAGAGAGGAACATCTCCAAACTCTTTCCGCATGCGGAGATACCGTTCAGTTTGCCTCAAGAGAGACAATTTTTCGAGAGGGAGAGGAGGCCAATCTTTTTTATATCATCCTTCTAGGAAAAGTCGCCGTCGATATCCAGGCCTCCCATCGCGGTTCAATCACGATTCAGACGATTGATGCCGGTGAGATTCTCGGGTGGTCCTGGCTGATTCCCCCGTATAAATGGCGCTTCAACGCAAAAGCCGTTGAGAACACCAGCGCCATTGTAATGGACGGAAGATGCCTGCGGGGTAAATTCGAACAGGATTCCCGGCTTGGCTATGAGTTGTTCAGGCGTTTTGCTCAGGTGTTTTCAAAGCGTCTAGAGTACACGATCCTGCAGCTTCTGGATCTTTATTGTGCAAATCCTATGAAAAAAACAAAAATTTTCTAGCCAAAAGGAACATATCATGGATATTCCGATTACCGACCCCATGAAGCCGGCTTCCTACCGAATCGAGCGCCTCGAACGGGAGACGAAGGACACCTTCACCCTCGAGCTGAAACCGGTCAATGGAATTTCTCTGACGGCATTTACCCCCGGTCAGTTTAATATGCTCTATGTGTTTGGAATCGGCGAAATCCCTATTTCCATCAGCGGTGATCCCGCTTACCCTGAATCGATCCGGCATACAACCCGTGTTGTCGGTACGGTTACCAGAGCCATGCATGCCCTTAAGCCCGGAGATACCATCGGGGTGCGAGGGCCATTTGGCAGTCACTGGCCGGTTGAGCTTGCCCATGGAAAAGACGTGGTCGTCGTAGCCGGCGGAATTGGATTGGCTCCTTTAAGGCCTGCTTTGCTTGAGCTGCTTTCACATCGGAAAAGATATCATCGGATTGTCTTGCTATACGGTACGCGCACACCGGAGGATATCCTGTTTAAGCGCGATCTTAAAAAATGGCGCTCCCAATTCGACCTTGAGGTCCACGTCACGGTCGACCGGGCCATGGGTGCATGGCTGGGGAATGTCGGGGTGGTCACGCAGTTGATCCCCCGAGCGCCGTTTGATCCTTCAAATACCTTGGCGCTGATCTGCGGCCCGGAAGTGATGATGCGGTATACCGTTGAATCGCTCCAACAGCGGGGCGTCCGGAATGAAGGCATATTCGTATCCATGGAACGGAATATGAAATGTGGTACCGGTTTTTGCGGGCACTGCCAATACGGGCCCTATTTTATTTGCAAAGACGGTCCGGTCTTTCGCTATGATCGCATCGAGCCGTTTTTTAAAAAAGGGGAGGTCTGAAAATGGCTAATAACCCCAAACCGAAACTCGCCATATGGAAATTTGCCTCTTGCGATGGTTGCCAGTTAAGCCTTCTGGATTGTGAGGATGAGTTTCTCTCCATTGCCGGAGAAGTTGAGATCGCATACTTTCCCGAGGCCTCTCGGGCCGTGGTCAAGGGACCTTATGATCTGTCGCTGGTTGAAGGCTCCATCACGACACCTCATGATGCGGAACGGATTCATAAAATCCGTCGAATCTCTAAGAATCTGATCCCCATCGGAAGCTGCGCGACTGCAGGCGGCATTCAGGCTCTGCGCAACTTCAAGAATGTAACAGAGTTCATCTCGCTGGTGTATGCCCGGCCGCAATATATATCCACTCTGAATAAGTCGACACCCATTTCCGATCATGTCTTCGTAGACTTCGAGCTGCCGGGGTGTCCGATCAGCAAAAAACAATTGATCGAACTGCTGAGTGCCTTTTTGACCGGGAGGAAGCCAAATGTTCCCCGGCATAGCGTATGCCTGGACTGCAAGGCAGCGGGGAACGTTTGCGTGATGGTGGCCCATGGAACCCTGTGCCTCGGGCCTGTGACCCAAACCGGATGCGGTGTTCTCTGTCCGAGTTACAACAGAGGTTGTTACGGATGTTTCGGGCCGAAAGAATCGCCAAACACATCCTCATTGGGACGCTGGCTGAATGATCATGGGAAGGAAAAAGCAGAGCTGGTTCAAGCCTTTAGAAGTTTCAATGCCTATGCGGAGGCGTTTCGCAAGGAGAGCGAATCTCATGAAGAATAAAACCATCAAGGTAAACTACCTGGCCCGGATCGAAGGCGAAGGGGCCATGCACATCAGAATCAAAGAAAATCAGGTGAAAGATGTCAAATTTAGGATTTTCGAACCTCCGCGGTTCTTCGAGGCGTTTTTGAGGGGGCGCGATTTCCGGGAAGCCCCGGATATCACCGCCCGGATCTGCGGCATCTGCCCGATCGCCTATCTGCTGGGGGCTTCCTATGCCATGGAGGATATCTGCGGGGTGAAGGTGGAAGGCCCTCTGCGGGCTCTTCGCAGGCTCATCTATCACGGGGAATGGATCGAGTCCCATGTCCTGCACGCATTTATGCTCCACGCTCCGGACTTCCTGGGCTATGAGGATGCCGTTCGGATGGCACAAAAATACCCTGATATCGTCAAGGATGCCCTGAGGATGAAAAAGGTCGGCAATACCATTATGGCGGTGTTGGGGGGAAGGGAGATCCATCCCGTTAACCTGCGGGTCGGCGGATTTTATAAAGTCCCGCGGAAAAACGAACTGCGAAGGCTGTTGGACGATATCAAATGGGGAAAAGATGCGGCCATCGCCTCAGTCAAACTTGCAGCCGCATTCCCATTTCCGGACTTTGAAAAAGACTACGAATATGTCTGTATGCGTCATCCGGACGAATATGCGGTGATCGAAGGCCGCCTGGTTTCCAGTAAGGGAATCGATATCCCGATTCGTGAATACGACAATCATCTGATCGAAGACCAGGTCCCGCACTCGACAGCGCTGCACACCCATGTGAAGGGACGGGGCACCTGCCAGGTCGGCCCTCTTGCCAGGTTTAATCTCAACTATGGTCAACTGCCGTCTGTCGTCCGGGAGGTGGCGAAAGAAGCAGGGCTGGATCCGGCATGTCGCAATCCCTTCAAAAGCATACTGGTCCGGCTCTTGGAAGTCATTTTTTCTTTCGATGAAGCGCAGCAGATCATTGAAAATTACGAAGAGCCGGATCAACCGGCGGTAAAAGTCGAACCGAGAGCCGGCACCGGATACGGTTGTACGGAAGCTCCACGGGGTATTTGCTATCATCGGTACACAATCGATGAGGAAGGAATCATCCAGGGGGCAAAGATCGTTTCACCTACGGCAGTCAACCAGGCAACCATCGAAAATGATTTGTTTGAATACGTCCAAACCCATATCGACCTTGAGGACGACAAACTCCAGAATCACTGTGAGCAGGCGATTCGAAATTATGATCCCTGCATCTCCTGTTCGACCCATTTTTTAAAGCTGACGGTTGCCAGGGAGTAGAAGTCTTTTGCGGATCAATCAACACGGCGTCCAGCCAAAAGCCCTTTTGATCGGAGTAGGAAACGAGTATCGAGGGGACGACGGAGTGGGTATTTTTATCGTTCGGCACCCTGGACTTACGCTTCTTCCCGGCATACACGTCGAGGAAGAGATGGGAGAAGGATCTCGGCTGATGGAATTGTGGAAAGATGCCGGGACCGTTTTTCTTTTCGACGCCGTCCGCAGCGGGAACCGACCCGGTTCGATCTATCGGTTCGATGCAGTCAAAGAAAAGCTTCCCCGCGAACTCTTTTCAGTCTCAACCCACAGCTTCGGCGTATTGGAAGCGATTGCGCTTTCCCGCGCGTTGAACCAACTGCCCGGCACGCTGATTATTTTCGGCATCGAAGGAAGAAACTTCGATCCGGGAAAAGGCCTGTCCAAGGTATGCGAACAGGCTGCACTGGAAGTCATCCGGAGCGTAAGAAGAGAAATCCGGTCTTCAGGCTTCCTTTTTGTGAACCGTCACTAATTCTTAGTGGAATATTTTGACCGGAGATAAGATTGGGGCATTTGAGCGCGCCATATACAGGATTTCACCCATTGCAAATGCGTATGAGGAGGCAAAGATTTCGTGTTGCAGCTTATTAAAGGGAGGTAAGAAATTATGCGGTCAAAAATTCCGGCATATGCATCGGGTATTATTATCGCCATCGCCTTTCTTTCATCACCGAGCCTCTCCTTTGCCCAGCCGAGGGGGTATGGCGACGGCTGGCACATGGGCCCCGGCATGATGGATGGCTGGGGAATGGGGGGGGTCGGCATGATATTCATGATGATTTTCTGGGTGCTGGTTATCGTGGGGCTGGTTCTTCTAATCAAATGGCTGTTCGATGCGACGCGGGGGGAAAAATTTCGCTCCGGCGGAAGTCCTTCCGGTTCGAGGGCGCTCGATATTTTGAAGGAACGGTATGCCCGTGGTGAAATCGACAAGGCGGAATTCGAATCCCGAAGGCGGGATCTTATGGATTAAAAGAGGGACAATCATGACAGAGCATTTTTGACTCTGGCAATTGCCGCTGCTGCGCAATCGCTTTCTGATCTCGGCATCCTTGCCAACTCGGCCAGACTATTGCGGCTGCGTTGATTATAGAGCCTGGAGCTCAACTAATTATTGGTGTCCCAGCAAGAGCGCCATCCTGTTCGATACCGCCGATCTGAGCAAACCATCCCCTAAAAGATCAACGGCTACATCCAGATAGAACATCGCGAAGAGCAAGCTATCGCAATGCCTTGAAAACCGTCCGCATCGATCAACTCGCACTCTTCCATGTCACCGGCTGCCGCCTCCACGATCCATAGCGCATAGCTGATCTTTTTGTGGAGAATCTCCGGGCAGTGGACGGCTCTATGTTTCAAATCCGAGACAAGCGCTCGGGGATATTTTTTGGTCATGGGTGTCGAAACAATTCTATAATGTTTGGCCTGAACCTGGGATATGGGGTTGTCGATTGAGGATTTGGGTGGTATAAGTAAAGGCTTTTGTGGATCGGCAAATTCATTTATTTAAACCATTGAAAACCCGGAGGCAAAAGGCCTTCGGCGAGAGCAAAGGATCGAAATGAGTGTGAAAAAAAGAAAAATTGAACTCTGTTTGGCGTTAACGATGATTTCCTTCTTCATTTCCGTTTCAGTCGCCCGGGCGGCTTCCTATTATGTGGATCGGACTAATGCCGGGGCGTCCGACGGCAACGCAGGTACGGAAAGCAGGCCCTGGGCAACGATCCAGCATGCAGCCGATTCCGTCGCTTCCGGAGATACCGTTTACGTAAAAACCGGCACCTACAACGAATCGATCAAACTCAAAACCTCCGGAAGCGCAGGCCGGTACATCACCTTTCGCAACTACCCCGGACACAAGCCGATCATTGATGGCAGCTCTACAGATGCACAAAAATTGATAGACTGGAAAGGGCCTGCATCCGGCGGGACCCGAAAAAATTATATCATTTTCGACGGATTCAAGGTCAAAAATGCTCCAAGATGGGCCTTCTGGGTCGAAGGAGATCACACCATCATTCGCAACTGTACGATCCATGACACCGGACATACCGGAATAATCGTCCTGGACAGCGATCATACCACCATCTCGTCCAATCACATCTACAACACCGGATGGAACGGAATGAGCCTGGAAAGCTGCAACTACAGCACCGTCGAGTACAATGTCTCCCATGACAATCTGCAGCATTTCGGCATCAACATCTTTCCCAAAACCAACTGGCCGCAGACCATGGAAACCGGCAACAATATCCGATACAACGTTCTATACGGCAACATGGGCGGCATCTATACGCGATACCAGAAGGACAATGAAATCATCGGAAACCTCATCTACAAGAATCGCGAATACGGGATTTTCTTTCATGCCAACACCGCAGCAGGGGGGGCCTCGGAATATGCCGGTCGCACCAAGGTCTACCACAATACCGTTGCCGACAATACCAAGGGGGGGATCTACAACGTAAACGCCACCCACCTATCCATCAAGGGCAATATCTTCGCTTATCATGCGATCCAAGATTTCCGGTATGAACTTCAGATGAATAAGACCGAAGGTCATGCAATCGATTATAACCTCTACTACACCATCGACCCTGCCGGGGAATTTGTCTATTGGGGAGGCCTGAAATACGATCTTGCAGGATTCCGGGCGGCCACCGCGCATTCGAATCACGATCAGTTTGCAGAGCCGAAATTTGCCGGCCGGTCGAGAGACAATTACCGGTTGACCGCCGGTTCCCCCGGAATCGATGCCTGCACCGAACCCATGGGGGTTGCAGCGGATCTCGACGGCAATCCTCGACCCCAAGGCGCCAGTGATCAGGGGTGCTACGAACTTCCAAAAGGGGAAGTGGTCGCCAGGCAGTCGCTGGATCGAGAGCTACAGCTCGTCAGCTTTCAATAATCCCTTTTAACAGCCATCCGTTTTTCATTCAATCCATGCCATCGGCGCGCCCGACGCCCCGGAATCCGATTGGGGTGTTCGAGCGCTCCGATGGTGTCAAAATACGGAATTCTATCAAATTTTGATTCGCTCGCTAGAGCGGTTCAAATCATAGGAAGCGGCTCCAGACGTCTGATTGCGAAAGATGTTTTTTTAGACGGCCTTGACAAGCTTCATGAAGTTAGTAGCTTCTTTTTAGGCACTCTAAAATAAATCTTTAGTTTTCTCATATATGTTTCAATGATGGAGATCGCATGATCAAAACGTTTTTTAGACGAGACTTCCTCAAGGCCGGTGCACTGACCTTGTTGGGAACGAGCGGTGCCGGCGCTCTGGCCCAGGCGGCTCGGAAAGCCGGAGCATCAGCTCCTCCCTCGCACAAAAACATGCCGATGAACCACGCCAACGACGCCATGCCGATGATGGTGGGCGAAGTCAACCATAACCACAATGGGTTCAACCCTTCGGACATATTGACAGACTTCAATTACGGAAAGGTCTCGAAGCTCGAAAACGGGCAGACGCTGCGCGAATACGATATTTTCACCCAGAATAAAGATATCGAAATTGCGCCGGGAATCATCTATCCGGCCTGGACCTACAACGGGCGCATCCCCGGGCCGACGATCCGCTGCAGCGAAGGGGATCGTATCCGTATCCGTTTCCGTAATGGCTCCAAACACCCCCATTCCATTCACTTTCATGGAATTCATACTGCGGAGATGGACGGCGTACCGGGGACCCCCGGGGTGATCAATCCGGGCGGGAGTTTTACTTACGAGTTTGACGCAGAACCATTCGGGCTCCACCTGTACCATTGCCACACCTTCCCTTTGGCTCGTCACATCGCCAAAGGCCTCTATGGTGCGTTCATCATCGACCCGAAGGGCGGAAGGCCGCCGGTGGACCACGAATTCGTCATGGTGATGAGCGGCTTCGATGTGGACTTCGACAACGAGAATGACTTCTACGCCGTCAATGCGATCCCGTTTCACTACCAGCTCCACCCGATTCGAATCAAGCTGGGGGCAAAGGTGCGGGTCTATCTGGTCAATATTCTGGAATTCGACCTGATCAATTCTTTCCACATTCATGCCAACTTCTTCCAGTATTACCCGACCGGAACAAGCTTAACCCCCGGTGAATTCACCGATACCATCATGCAAACCCAGGCGCAGCGAGGGATACTGGAGTTCTCCTTCAAAAATCCAGGTATCTTTATGTTCCACGGTCACAACACGGAGTTTGCGGAGCTGGGGTGGACCGGGAACTTTGAAGTCGTCGCGTAAGGAGGGAAACGATGGCTGAAAAAAATGTTTCCTCGACCGGATTACGAGGTTTGAACCTGACGAAGGCCGTGCTGCTGATTATGCCGCTGGTTGCTTTGGGAGGCGTGATCTGGTTGTTTTTGACCACAGGCGGCGGATTGGATCTTTCCTCACCCGCACCGGTTGAAACCCTGAGCATCGAGCGCACCGTGTTGAAACCGAATCAAATCGAAATCAGGGTGCGAAACGCCGGTCCGGAAGAAGTGCAGATCGCCCAGGTGATCATCAACGATGCCGTCTGGCCGTTTACAGTCTCGCCCGGTCCAGGCATCCCCCGGCTGCAGACCGCAGCCGTCCAAATGGACTATGGCTGGTCCCTTGGAGAAGCATACAGCATCCGGCTGTTCACAACCAATGCCATCCCGTTTGATGTGGAGATCCCGGTCGCGTTTGTCACTCCCGAACCGGATGGCAAAACCTTCCTTTCCTTCACCCTGATCGGGCTGTACGTTGGTGTCATCCCGGTTTATCTGGGTCTGTTCTGGTTTCCAGCCCTGCGGCAGCTCGGCCGGCGGGCGATGGTCTTCCTGATGGCGGTCACCGTCGGGTTGCTCGTTTTTTTGGGATTGGACACACTGGCCGAGGCGCTGGAGCAGGCCGCCGCCGTGCCGGGTTCCTTCCAGGGGATCGGGTTGATCGGAATCGGTGCATTGGGAATGTTTCTCCTGCTCGATGCAATCTCGAAGCGCCAGGCGGCCGCCGGCCGCAGCGAGGCCTCTCAAAGATTGTTTCTGGCGTATATGATCGCAGTCGGCATCGGACTGCACAACCTGGGGGAGGGGCTGGCAATCGGAGCGGCCTTCAACGTGGGCGAAATCGCCCTGGGGGCGTTCCTGGTTGTCGGGTTCATCATTCAAAACATCACGGAAGGATTGGGGATCATCGCCCCGGTCCTCCGGGATCGACCCGGGATCGGCAACCTGGCATGGATGGGTCTTGTCGGCGGCGCGCCCGCCATCTTCGGGGCATGGATCGGGGGATTTTCTCCATCTCCTGTGCTGGCGGTATTTTTCCTATCCATCGGCACGGGTGCAGTGTTCGAGGTGGTTTATGAAATCGCCAAACTGGTCTACAAAGACACCATCCAGAAAGCCATGTCACTGACCGTTTTCTCCGGGATCATGTCCGGGATGCTGGTCTTGTGGGTGACCGGACTTCTGATTAAGTGAGACTCTGAAATGAACATTAAAGCCAGCCATGCGGCTGAAGATTATCTGAAAGTCATTTACGAAATCACACGGGGGGCCGAGCGGGCATCGACCAATGAGATCGCCGACCGCACCGGTGTCACTCCGGCTTCGGCGACCGGGATGGTCCAGAAACTGTCCGGTTCGAACCCTCCCCTTCTGGATTATGAAAAGCACCGAGGCGTTGCGTTGACGACGGAAGGCGAACAGGTCGCCCTGGAGATCATCCGCCACCACCGCCTGTTGGAGACCTTCCTGCAGGAGAAACTCGGCTATACGTGGGATCAGGTGCATGATGAAGCCGACCGATTGGAACACGTGATCTCGGAAGAGATGGAGGAGCGCATCGCACGAACGCTTGGAAATCCCAGCGTCGATCCGCATGGGGAGCCGATTCCAAGCCGTGAGTTTCACATGCCGGACCAGTCGAAGATCCGCCTGGCCGAACTGCAATCCGGAGCTCGGGCAACCGTGGTGCGGATCCATGCCGAAGACCCCGATCTGCTCCGCTACCTTGCTTCCATCGGGCTGACGCTCAACAGCAGGATTACGGTGACGGATGTATCCCCGTTTGACGGCAATACGAGTCTAAGGATCGAGGGGGTGGACAGCCGCCGCGTTCTCGGGCCTCGCATCACAGAAAAAGTCTTTGTCATGCTGAACCGTTAAACGAAGCGGAGGTTCATTCGACACTCACCTGAAGCGACAGCCTCTTATTCTTCCAATCGAAATCGATCAGTTTCGAGGGGTCGATCGGTGCGTTATCGATTGCCGATTTTTTACAAGCGGCGGAAAATCGATCGGGGTCCAGGAGAAGTGTGCGCGAAAACTCTTCCCCGTCGACCAAAACACCGTGTTCGAGAAAAAGCGGACCGACCTCCCGGACGATCAGGTTGAACAGCTTTACAGTCACCCGGCCTTCTCCACGCGGGGCGGGCTCGATCTTTTCACTCTGAGAGATTTCACCTCGCATCTTCCCATAAATTCCACCCCGCCGAAGTGTCGCTCCGGCCAGACCGGGCAGAGCCCCCGAAAGGGCTAAAACAGATCCGGACCGAAGGATCGCGGAATCGAAATCGTCCACCGCTTTCCCGTTTAGAAAGACGGTCTGAATCCGTTTTTCGAGATACTCCGGGTCCAGCCCGATTTGCCCGCATAGGAAAGCCTGGATGCCGATCCCCTCTTCGATAGACACCTCGAAACCTTTGCCGAGGAGGGGATGGAAAAGAGGAATCAGCTCGGGGGCGACAGTCAGGGTGATTTTAGAATTTAGATTCTTGATTTTAAATTCCCCCATACTTCGAAGCAGGTTCCGGTTGATCAATCCGCAGACTACGCCGATTACAGGGATTAGACTTTGCAAGCCCTGCGTCTTTGCGTGAGACTTTGATCCCCTCATTCAAAAAGGGGGCCTCTTTCGAGGCCCCCTTTGATTTATTTGCATTCTGCCTAGAAGTTGAAAACCTGATCGAGTTCCTCGTCTTTGACCTCGAAGACGATGTTATGGGGGGGAAGCTTCTCTTTCCTGAAAAACGCAGGGACCCGATCGTCCTTTGCGCTGAAACCCGCCCGAATGTTGAAATCTCTTTCGTTCCGGAGCACCGATTTGCCCAGTTCGGTTACACCGGCGGCAGTAAGGTCAAGCCCGTAGAGGGCGTTGATCATGTCGATCAAGGCTTGGAAGGTCTCCGGTTGGTCCAGAACGGCAAAGGCTATAAAGAGGCACATCCCGGTCGAATCCACCGCGGCTGTAGCGATCTGCAGGTTTCTGGAAAGTTCGATCTGACCTTCCGGCTTCAGCGCGTTCACGTTTCCGCCCACCCCCAGGATGTTTGCCGTAACCGCGTATCCGGCGGTGTGGTCCGCGCCCATGGTGCTTGTGGCATAGGTTACGCCCATTCCCTGGATTCCACGCGGATCATAGGCCGGCATGGCCTGTCCCTTGACCGTGGGGACTCTTTCAACCGCGAACACTTTCCCGGTCACTTCCGCCCCGCTTCCGAGGATACGGCCCAGAGGCGTTCCCTCACCGACTTCCTTTACCAGCCGGATGGCTGCTTCGGCGTCGCCGAATTTCGCGATTCCGGCTTCCATGGCAACCGCAATGGTGGCTCCCATCTCGATGGTGTCCACTCCGATATCGTCATCCATCCGGTCCAGGAGTGCGATGGAATCCAGATCGTCGATGCCGCAGTTGCCTCCGTGCGCCCAAACCGTCTCATACTCCGGCTGCTTGGTCATGTAGTGCCCATCCTTATCGAGAAAAATGCCAGAACACTGGATGACGCACCCCCGGTGGCATGCGTGGGTTGCAGACCCGCCGCGATCGATTTCGGTCTGGGCCTGGGTCTCCCCGCTGATTTTGTTGCAGTTATCGAATCTTCCCCACATGAAGTTTTTGGTCGGGTATGCACCCGCTTCGCTGATGACGTTGGTCAGAACGTTGGTACCGAATTTGGGAAGCCCCTCACCGGTTACAGGGTGCTTTTTCAGTCCGGCAACGAAGGCCTTGTTGGCGGCTTTGAACTTGTCCGGATCTTTGGGCGCACGCACTTTGCAGCCTGTATCGTCGAGCACGATCACCTTGACCCCCTTGGCTCCCATCACGGCGCCCACTCCGCCGCGCCCGGCATGCCGGGTGGGACGAAGCTCCATGTCCGTGCATGCGACCGACGCCGAGGCCATCTTCATCTCTCCGGCAGGCCCGATGGACATGCAGGCGATCTTGTCTCCGAACTCCGCTTTCATCTTGTCGACCAGCGCGTAATTGCCGAGCTTCTTCAAGCTGTTATCTGCAGAAATCTTCACCCCGTCCTTGTTGATGAACACCTTGTAGAGCGTGTCGTCGGCAGGCTTTCCTTCCAGCACGATCGCCGCATATCCTAGTCTGGCGAGCACTTGGGAAGGCTGGCCTCCGGCGTTGGCTTCCTTGATGCCTCCGGTCAGAGGACTCTTACAGCCTACCGAAATGCGTCCCGACATGGCCGCAGCGGTTCCGCTCAGCAGCCCGGGTGCGATCACGAGCTTGTTATCCTCACCCAGAGGATGGCACAGCGGAGGCACCTCTTTGGATATCAGAGCGGATGTCAGGGCCCGCCCGCCTAGGCCGGCATAATGCCCCGCAGGTTCTTCGGAGGCCTTCGGACCGCCGTCTGCGCCCATATCGATTCTCAAGATCTTATCCATATGCCCTCCTTTCTTTTTTAGGTGGTATTCGCTATGTGTCTCTCTATTCTGGTGGCGCTGAACTGTTTTGCGAATGTCTCTATTGAGGCATCAATGCCGTGGAAAGTCAAGAAAAACCGGAAGAACCGAAATATCTGCCAATGAATGCCCGGGATCACAATTGCATTGATCGCATTGACCGGTTCAAAAGGAGACCATGGCCGGCTGCTGAACCAAAAGCACCGATTCCTGATCGAATCTGTCAAGATAGGCGGCCCGGAGCGCCTCGATCCGCCGGTTGATCTCCGGGGTTCCCGGATGATAGATGATCAGGACCTTCGTATCCTCCCGAATCAACGTGCCCATCGGATTGCGCCACTGCCCCTTGGCTGATATTACGGTCAAGCCATCCGGAAAGCGCGGGGTTACCTCTTCGGCAAGAAAGTTTTCCCATTGCCCCTCGCCGACGGTCTTGCCCCCGGGCATCGAGAGCCCGAAGCACAGTTCGCTTCGTATCCATCCGCCGGTTGCGTGGGGAGATACAGCGCACCCGGCCAGCCACGCAATTGACAGCAGAAAAAGCGCCGGGATCAGCCGGCAGGTTTCCGGCTGGCCCCGCATGCTCAATAAATGCCTGCGATTCATGATTTCCTCCCCTCGGATTGCGGCGGGGCCCAGCATTTTCACAGTGTGATTTGTTTAACAAAGAATTGGAAATTCAGAGATCTCGCCTAAATCTTCATCTTCTTTAGTTCCAAATTCCGTAGAATCCGAAATAATTTCGGCTACCTATCTAGTTCGAAGGATATTCTCGACTAACCTGTAGACTGTTGTGCACCATATAGTTCGAGGCCAATCAATGCACGGGGGATTGTCGCGACGTTTAGCACGTTGAATCGCTTCATCAATCATTTCCTGTGTGATAATCCGCGGATCAATCCCTTTATCATAATCAGGTAAATATCGCTTCAGACGGTCCAAACAATTTCGGGATGAGGCAATTCCCGCCCCGTCTTCAAAGTGGAGGAGTAGCCAGTACTCGAACTTGGGATTACTAAGTGCAAATCCATAATTGTCTGCATCTTTTGACCATTGATGCAACTGCTCCAAATGCTCGTCGGTCCACCCATTCTTATCGACTACCAGCCATGCCTCATCTGATTTTTTTAAACCTTCTTTATTGAGGTTTTCCCTCATACGCCTCAGAACTTGCGGAGGTGAGCTCGCCTGTCTGCCCTTGATGCACTTTACGTGGACAACAGAAGACCTGGTATTGAAAATCGCGAAGTATTGTGGCTCAGTTTTTTCTCCCTCAGCGGCGATTACAAACATTTTACGATAACGTAGCTCGCCAAGAGGCCGTTGAAATCTTCGCCTTCGCGTCATGAGTTGGTTCCCTAGCCTTTAATGACAGGCATTATTCATATCTCCACCAATCATGATATGAGGGACACCACCAAGGCGTCCCTGCAGGTAACTCTTTCGAATATCCTTATCATATCGGACATCCTTGTACTCACTGAAAGAAAGCAGGTACGAATTACCAGAGAGTTCTCTTTCAGTCACCCACATTTCATCCCTGCGGAATAACTGCTGGTCCATTAGCAGGACATCATGAGTTGTAAATAACAATTGCGCACGGCTATCTTTTGAACATTTAGCCAAATAAGCCTCAAGTAAGTTTCTTGTCAATAATGTATGCATACTCCGATCGATTTCGTCAATCACATATACTTTCTTGGAGCCTGTTGCCGAAATTTCAAGGAGTCCGGGAAGCAGGTCGATAACGCGTTGGGAACCATCCGATTCATCACGCATCTCAAACTTGGCCTCTGTCCCGTCTGCTTTGGGATGATATGTGAATAGCTTCTTTGCTATCAATTCACCATTTTCTCGCGTAACAATGAAGCGTTCATTAATCGGTTCAGTAAGCAACCGAACAGTCATGCCTTCTTTAATATCTTCCTGTAGTTTTGTTTTCAAGGGCTCAGGAATCGGAATATTCTCAAATGGAATTTTTTCTCCTCCTAAATGTTTAATACCGGTATCTAGTTGCGGTAACATTTCGTTCAGCGTTGCATAAAGAGGGTGCCCCTCATCTATATACTTTTCGAAAGCTCCGAACCTGGTATCGGGTGCGACCAGTTGTAGAGTATCTTTGAACCAATTGTAAACTGGCCGAAATTGACTTACCTTCTGTGAAACCGAATTAGTTAGAAAGAGTTGGTTATCCCGAGTTCCTTTAAAAGCGAACTGAAGAAATTGATCTTTCTCAAATGAGCGATGAAAATTCGGGCATCCGTTTCTTCGGTCATATAGAATTTTCTCACTGGTGCTTGCAATCTCAATAAGCTTCTCCTCAACGATTGTTTTTTTTGTTGCTGCGAAGCTGAATTCATAGATAGTTTCATTAATGAGTAACTCAAACAAAAACTTTGTGGGCTGCTCACTTGCTTTGGAATCCAGCCTGAATTGTTCAACCGAGATGAAGCTATCAGGTTGAGTTCCTTTGACGACCAATCCCTTGACGAAACCCAGAGCCTTGAAAAGGTTGGTTTTCCCTGAGGCGTTTCCACCGTAAATGGCCGCGATTGGCAGAATCCTGGTTTGATATTTATCAATCCGAGGGACACGCTCTCCATGTTGGCGTTCCCGGCTAGCCACCAAAGAAAGTGAGACTCGGTCACGAAAGGACATCCAGTTTTCAATTGAAAAACGAATGATCATATCATGGACTCCTTATGAGGATAATTCTCATTAATGATCTCAAATTACCCTATTTTGGATATAATATCAATCCTCCAGAGATAATTTCTCATTAAGAAGACGTGTATGTCAGGGTAAAACTGCATTTGTTTCACCGTTTCACCCTGCCTTTTCCATTTAGCCATACAGATTATCGATCCATCTGCGATCCTCTCCTCCAAAAGACATAGGAGAGGGTTCGAGCCAACGGGGGAGGTTGGGAAACTCCTTGGGATCGAAATAAACGACATGATGCGTGCAGCAGACGAAATGAGGGTTTCGGCCTACCCAGGTGACTGGGGCCACATTGAAGAACCGTTGCTTGTCCTGACGACAGCCGTCGTCATTGTGAATTTGGAACGGTTCTTTATCTCCGAGCAGGTGGTGTGGGGAAGCGTTATGGGCTAGAGCAGGAGATGGCTCTTCGAGTTCATCCACCGGAACCGGCCGAAGATCCGGGATCGGAATATCATGAACTGGGCGAAGGAGTTCGTGCAGCGTCACGTAAAGCTTTTGGAATAGGAGCTGGGGTATGGGGCTGACAAAACATGCTGAAAAAGAGATCGCTTGCATATCTCCCCTATGCTTGTCTATGATATCGAGGCGGATGGATGAGGAGCGACCAGGTGACCCCGTATCAAACAGAACAACTTCAAACCCTTTTGATGATTAGACGCTATCTGTCTCATTTCAGCGAAGCGGATCGCGATTCCTTCAAAGAGAGCTTGGCCGACTATCTGATTTTTCGAGACGCTGTCGATGCGTTCCAGGAGAATTACTTCAACGAGATCTGCAGCCGTAAATGCTTCCAAAGCAAGTTGAGTGCCTGCTGTTCTCGCGACGGGATCATCATCTTTTTTGCCGATGTGGTTGTCAACGCTTTGATGGCGGAACCCGTGGCGCTTGAATGCCTGCAGGATATCCTAAGAGGTCCCCATAAAGGCTTCAAGTGCGTATTCCTTGGCAAGGAAGGATGCCTGTGGCGGATCAAACCAATCATCTGTGAGATGTTTCTCTGCGATGCGGCGGAAAAGGCCGTTTTGAAGGAGAACCACGCTGCACGAAAACAGTGGGATGATCTGGTCCGGCGCGAAAAAGCATATACATGGCCGAATCGGCCGGTTCTGTTCGATACCCTTGAGAAGATATGGATCGATGCGGGATACACCTCGCCGCTGATGTATCTCCACAACAGTCCGGGACTCTTGCGGGTTAAACGGCAGTCAAAACAAAGGGTCTATCCGGATTTCCCAAACGAATTTTGGAGCTTTTTTGCTACCTTTGCGGAGCGACAAGCAAAAACCTGTTGGCATGAGTCAGAGA
>QZKK01000125.1 GCA_003599475.1 Desulfobacteraceae bacterium | reverse complement strand
TTGACTCACCAGTCGATCTGTGTATACTGTACTCCAGTTTTCATTTCAAGACGGTTACCGGTTCGTATGAGCGGCGATTTCCTGTACCCGCCTCAGGCAGTCTCAGGATCCGCCGGCTCTTACCTTCCGAAAAAACATCCAAAAAAATCCGATAGACGGCTCGAATCGATCCGGCGATGCAAACGGGATTGTTTTTGAACCTGCAGCTCCGCATCCGATCCCGTGAACCGGGGCTGGAGTATGCGTGCGGTGTCGATCCGATAAGGGGGACCCTGATCAGAAAATGGTGACGGCGTCCGGTGCTCAGAATTTTCTCCTTTCAACCCGAAATCTGAAGACCCATTTCTACACCTTCGAGGGAATTGTTCGTGCAGTGGACGGAGTCTCCTTCAGCATCTCATCCGGACAGACCTATGGATTGGTCGGGGAAAGCGGTTGCGGAAAAAGCATCACCGCCCTTTCCATTCTGGGGTTGATTCCCCTGCCCCAGGGCAGGATCGTCGACGGAGAGATCCTGTTCGAGGGCCGGAATCTGCTGGCCCTCAGCCGTCAGGAGATGCGAAGGATCCGGGGCAATCGAATCGCCATGATCTTCCAGGAACCGATGACCTCGCTGAATCCTGTGTTTACCATCGGCCGCCAGATATCCGAAGCCCTGCGTCTCCACCGCGCCATGAACACGAAAGAGGCTTGGCAGGAAACCGTCTCGCTTCTCGATCGGGTGGGGATTCCTTCCCCCCAGCGCCGGGCCGGGGATTTTCCCCATCGGCTTTCCGGAGGAATGCGTCAGCGCGCCATGATCGCGATGGCAATGGCTTGCCGGCCCGAGCTGCTCATCGCAGATGAACCGACCACCGCCCTGGATATGACCATTCAGGCACAGATTCTTGATCTGATTCAACAGCTCAAGGTGGATTTCAACATGGCGATGCTGTTGATTACGCACAACTTCGGAGTCATCGCGGAAACCGCCGAGCGGACGGGAGTCATGTACGCCGGCCGCATCGTTGAAGAAGCGGAAACCAGGCGCCTTTTTTCGGCCCCGGTTCATCCCTATACGCAGGGCCTGCTTCGGTCGCTCCCCCGGATCGGTGAAAAGGTTCACAACGGCCGTAAAAAATTGAACGAAATCCCTGGCATCGTTCCCCGACTGACCGAAAATCGTCGGGGCTGCGCGTTCGCCCCGCGCTGCAGCGCATCCAAACCGGAGTGCCGCCGTTCAGAACCCGAGTTCACGGAGATCGGTGACGGTCACCGGGTGCGTTGCTTCAACGGTTCGGCATGAGAGGACGATAGATGTCGAACCTCTTAGAAGTCCATCACCTGAAAAAATTCTTTCCGGCTCAAAAACGTCTTTTCGGAAAAACGTCCGAATGGGTTCAGGCGGTGGACGATGTCTCTTTTCATATCCCCCGGGGCAGGACACTCGGCCTGGTCGGTGAGAGCGGGTGCGGAAAATCCACCGCCGGCCGCTCCGTCCTGCGCCTCATCGAAGCCGATGCCGGACAAATTCTCTTTGAAGGAAAAGACATCCTGAAATTAAACGCCGCGCAGATGAGACCCCTGCGAAGAGACATGCAATTGATCTTTCAGGATCCCTTTGCATCGCTCAACCCCAGGCTGACGGCGAGTGAAATCATCGAAGAGAGCCTGATCGTCCATCGGATCGGAACCCGGGAGGACCGGCGGGAATGCATCGCGCATGTCCTCAACCGGGTGGGGATCCGCAAGGACATGATGGATCGCTACCCCCATGAATTCAGCGGCGGTCAACGGCAGCGGATCGGAATCGCCCGCGCGCTCGTATTGAACCCCAAGCTGATCATTGCAGACGAGCCGGTATCCGCCCTGGACGTTTCCATTCAGGCGCAGGTCATGAACCTGATGGTGGAAATTCAGGAGGAACGGAATCTTTCCTATCTGATCATCGCACACGATCTGGCGGTCGTGGAGTATCTCAGCGACCGGATTGCCGTCATGTATCTGGGAAAGATCGTGGAGGCGGCCGGCGACCGCGAGATCTATACGTCGCCCAGACATCCGTACACCCGATTTTTGCTGGCTTCCATACCGACTCTCGATCCTGCGGTCCGAAGTTCACGGAAGCTGCTCAAGGGGGAGGTTCCAAGCCCGCTTTCCCCGCCGCAGGGATGCCGGTTTCATCCCAGATGCCCGGAGCGGATGGAGATCTGCGGGAATGTCGCACCGGAGTTCAAGGAGGTCGCCGCCGGCCACTGGTCGGCCTGTCACTTGTATGAAACCGTGAATCCGGCAGAAACTCCGACGGCTTCTTCTGCCGGAAGAATGTATCTAACCCATCAACCCGGAAAAAGAGAGGAGCTATGAAAAAACAGATCCTGATCGTTGCAGCGGTGACTGCGGTTTTTCTAGCAGTCGGAATCGATGTGTCTTTTGCCGCCGGGGCAAAAGGAGGCGGAACCCTGGCCTATGCCACCGGTACGGACGCGACAACCCTCGATCCGCAATTCGTTACGGACGTTCCCACGTCCCGGATGGTGATGCACATTCACGAGACGCTGGTCTATCCGGATGTCGAGGGCAACATGCAGCCGATCCTGGCGGAATCCTGGAGCATCTCGGACGACAAACTGACCTGGACGTTCAAGCTCCGCAAGGGGGTTCAATTCCACGACGGAACCCCTTTCAATGCCGAGGCGGTCAAATATACCTTTGACCGGATCCAGGACCCCGGAATCGGATCTCCGAGGAAAAGCGCCGCCAAGGCGGTTAAAGAGGTAAAGGTAATCGACGAGCACACCGTCGCCTTTGTCACCGACAAGCCCTTTGCCCCTTTCCTGGCGCAGCTTTCCGCGTACAACCTGGCGATCATCAGCCCGGCGGAAGGCAAAAAGCAGGGCAAGAAATACGGTCAGAACCCCTGCGGCACCGGTCCCTTCAAACTGGGGAGCTGGTCTCCGGGGGAGAAGATGGTCCTTTCAAGAAACGATTCCTACTGGGGAGAAAAACCCGCAATCGATAAACTGGAGGTTCGGATCGTCCCCGAGGACTCCTCGCGGGTCATGATGCTGCTCGGCGGCGAGGTGGATGTGATCTCATCGGTTCCGCCCGTTATGATCAGCCGGCTCGAAAAGTCCAAGGACGTTCGCATCATCAAGAAAACCGGTTTCCGAACCGTCTATATCGGCCTGAACAACACAATGAAGCCCTTCGACGATTTAAGGGTCCGCCGGGCTGTGGCCCACGCCATCGATTCCGAGGCCATCGTCAAGGGCGTTCTGGGGGGTGTGGGAACCGTCGGGGGCGGGTTCGAATCTCCGGTGATTCCCGGAGCGCATAAAGACCTGAAGCCGTATGCGTACAACCCGGCAGAATCCAAAAAACTGCTTGCGGAAGCCGGGTATCCCAATGGCTTTACCGTCCGGTTCTACACCCCGACCGGAAGATATCTCATGGACCGCCAGGTGGCCGAAGCCGTTCAGGCCCAGCTCAAGGAAGTCGGAATCGACGCCAGGCTGCAGGTCCCGGACTGGGGCGCCTATCAGGCCCTGCTGGACAAGGGGACCGAGGCGCCGATTTTCCTGCTGGGAAAGGGAAGCCCCACCGGAGATCTCGACTTGACGGCCACATTGTGCGCAGCCTGCAAAGGCAAAATGAACCATTTCAACTACTGCAATCCCGAGGTCGACAAGCTGATCGAGCAGCAGCGGAGCACCGTGGATGTCAAAGAGCGCAATGAAGTCCTGGCAAAGCTGCAGGAGATTTTCTACCGGGAGGTTCCTGCCGTGGTTCTCTTCTACGAGGATCAGATCTACGGCACCCGCGCCAACGTAAAAGGTGTGGAGGTCAACCCGAACGAATTCGTCGGGTTCTTCAAGGCTGTCAAAGAATAGAAACGGAAATCCCCCGGGGCGCGCCGGGATCTCCGGCCGCCCCGATACTGGCCCGATACTGAGAGGAGGCTTTTTCTGAATGCTTGCGTTTCTCCTCAGAAGGTTTGTTTATACGATCCCGGTGATCGTCGGGGTTTCGGTCGCCGTCTTTTTAATGATCCATCTGATTCCCGGCGATCCGGCGCACCTGGTTGCCGGCATGGAGGCGACCCGGGAAGACATCGAATCGGTGCGGCGGAACCTCGGTCTAAACGATCCGATCTACATTCAATATTTCAAGTTCGTAGGGAGGGCCATGCTGGGGGACTTCGGAACCTCTTTTCGAACCGGCCGTGCGGTGCTCGAAGAGCTCGGGAGCCGCTACCCCAATACGCTTCTTCTGGGGCTGGCCGCCATGCTGGTGGCCGTTTTCTTCGGCGGGGTCACCGGCATCGTTTCGGCTGTCCGGAAATATACGATTTTCGACAATCTCAGCCTGATCGTTTCCCTGGTGGGCGTCTCTATGCCGACGTTTTTTCTTGGCCTTGTGCTGATGCTCTTTTTCTCGGTGTATCTCGGCTGGTTCCCGCTGGCCGGAAAGGGGAGCTGGCTCCATCTGGTGCTTCCCGCCGTCACCCTGGGAACCCCCAGCGCGGCGGTCGTATCCCGGATGATCCGATCCAGCCTCGTCGAAGTTCTCGAACAGGACTATATCCGAACCGCACGGGCAAAGGGCCTTAGTGAATTTACGGTCGTCAATGTGCATGCCGTTCGAAACGCCATGATTCCGGTGGTGACCGTCATCGGGCTCCAGCTTGGCTACCTGCTGGGGGGAGCGGTGGTCACCGAAACGGTATTCGCCTGGCCGGGCATCGGCCGGCTGATCGTTCAATCCATCCTGGCGCGCGACTTTCCCGTGGTGCAGGCTTCGGTGCTGGTGCTTGCCCTGACTTTCGTTCTGATCAATCTTCTGACAGACCTCCTTTATCAGGTTCTGGACCCGAGGATCCGTCTCGCATGAGCTTGAAATACGAAACCGCAGAAGCGCCTGCAGCGCTCGAAGAGACGGAGGAGGCGCCGGCAGTCTTCTTCAGCCGGCGAGTGCGCGCCTGGCGTCAATTGAAGCGTTCGCGGCTGGCAGTCCCCGGAGGCCTGATCGTCCTTGTTTTCATCGTGACGGCCCTGTTTGCGCCGTGGCTGGCCCCCTATGATCCCTATAAGAACGATCTTGCGGGAACGCTCGCCCCTCCGTCCGCAGAGCACTGGTTCGGAACCGACGAACTGGGCCGGGATATTTTCTCCCGGATCATTCATGGAGCCAGGCTCTCGATTCTGGAGGGGCTCTTTTCGGTCTTTCTTGCCATGCTGATCGGGGTTCCGGTGGGAATCCTCTCCGGGTACATCGGCGGGCGAACCGATACGGTCATCATGCGCCTGGTGGATATCCTGCTTGCGTTTCCGGGGGTGCTGCTGGCGGTTGTAATCATCAGCATCCTGGGGCCGAGCCTGGTAAACGCGATGATCGCAGTCGGCGTCTACACGGTGCCCATGTTCGCCCGGCTGGCCAGGGGATCGACCCTGACGGTGAAAGAGGAGCCCTACATCGAAGCGTGCCGGGCGGCCGGTATGAGCAACCTGCGGATTCTCTACCGCCACATCTATCCGAACATCAGCGCCCATATCTACGTGATGGCCACCCTGCGGGTCGCCATCGCCATCCTGACCGCCGCAAGCTTAAGCTTCCTCGGCCTGGGCGCCCAGCCTCCGTCTCCCGAATGGGGCGCGATGCTCTCGAACGGGCGCAACTATCTGCTGATCGCACCGCATCTGGTCATCTTTCCGGGACTGGCCATCATTCTGCTGGTGCTGGGGCTCAATCTTTTCCAGGACGGGCTTCGCCTGGTGCTGGATCCGAAAATGACGCAGCGGTGAGGGGAAGAAGTTATAGAAGTTTAGAAGATGAGAAGATTAGAAAGGGCAGGGGGAGAGAAGAGAAGGAAAGAGGGAGAGAGGGAAAGGGTGGGTGAAATGAAAATGGAACCTGGCTTTGGGAAACGCCGAACGCTGAACACTGAATAGTCAAAGAGGATAAAAGAAGATGACAAACCCCGAACGGTACATCGAAGAGAACCGAGCCCGGTTTTTGGATGAGCTTTTTACCCTGCTGCGGCAGCCGTCGATTTCCACCCGCAACGAGGGGGTGCAGGAATGTGCGGAGCTGCTCGCCGGCATGATGAAGCATGTGGGAATCGATACCCGGATCATTTCCACCGCCCGGCATCCGGTGGTCTACGGAGAAATCCTGAGAGAAGGCGCCCCGACGGTGCTGGTCTATGGCCATTACGACGTCCAGCCCCCGGAACCCTTCGACGAGTGGCTTTCCCCCCCTTTCGAACCGACCCTCCGGGACGGCCGGATCTATTGCCGCGGGTCCTCGGACAACAAGGCCCAGCTCTTTTCTTACGTGAAAGCGGTCGAGGCCTTTCGGAAGACTTCCGGGGAGCTTCCGGTTTCGATCAAATTCCTCTACGAGGGGGAGGAAGAAATCGGAAGTCCGAACCTGGCCCCCTTTGCCAAAGAAAACCGAGAGCTCCTGAAGGCCGATCTCGCCTTCTTTTCGGACAGCCACGTGCACGAGTCCGGTCGCCCGCTGCTGATTCTCGGTCTGAAGGGGATGGTCTATGTGGATCTAAAGGTTCAGTGCGCCGCAGGCGACACCCACTCCATGCGGGCCACCTCCATCCCGAACCCGGCGTGGCGGCTGGTCTGGGCCCTTTCGACGCTCAAGGATTCAGGCAACCGGATCCGGATCCCGGGCTTCTACGACGATGTCCGGGAGCTGACCGGGCTCGAAAAGCAGGCAGTGGCCGAAATCCCCTGCGACGAGGCGGAGCTGCTGCGCTATTTCGGGGTGAAAGAATTCCTGCCGGGCCGCTTCTCAAAGGAGTACTACTTCAACCTGGTTTCCGAGCCGACCTGCAACATCGCCGGCTTTCTCTCCGGTTTTACCGGGGAGGGGTCAAAGACCGTGCTTCCGGCCAGGGCGGCGGCCAAGATGGATATCCGGCTGGTCCCCGATCAAAGGCCCGAGGATATTCTTCGAAAGCTGCGGCAGCACCTGGACGCTCAGGGGTTTACCGATATCGATATGATCTCGCACCATAATCTGGAACCGTCCCGGACCCCCATCGATCATCCGGCGGTTTCCATCATCAAGGACTCCCTGCGGCTCGTGTACGGTCAGGAGCCGATCGTGTTTCCCAATATCGGCGGCAGCGGCCCCAATTACGTATTTACAGGAATCCTGGGGGTTCCCTGCTTCGTCGTTCCCCATGCCGCACACGATCAGGCCAACCATGCCCCGAACGAGAGCATGCTGCTGGAGGGCTATTACAGAGGGATTCGAACCGCTGTCCAGGTCTTTCAGCGCCTGGCGGATGAGCGATAAAAGGGCGTGCCATGAAACGGATCAGAACCTGGGTAGAGCAAAACCGCAAGCGGCTCCTTGATGAGCTCCTGGCGTTTCTGTCCCAGCCGTCGGTTTCCACCACCGGGCTTGGCATCGAAAAGACGGTTGGAATCCTCGAGGCCGAACTGGATCGGCTCGGCTTCGAGACGCATCTTTTTACCCAAGAAGGGGCCTATCCGGTGGTGTTCGGAGAAGCGGGGGATCCGGATTCCCCGGTGAGTCTCTGCATCTACGGCCATTACGATGTGCAGGATCCGGATCCGCTCTCCGAGTGGAAATCCGACCCTTTTGCCCCGGAGGTCCGCGGGGGTAAGATTTACGCACGCGGCGCCACAGACGACAAGGGCAATCTCTTTGCCAACCTCAAGGCGGCCGAGGCGGTCCGGTCGATTTTAGGCGTGCTTCCCATCCGGTTGAAGTTTTTTTTCGAAGGCGAGGAGGAGATCGGAAGCCCGAACCTGCGCGCATATCTTTCCACCTATGCCGAACGGCTCCGCGCCGATGCCACGGTGGTCTGCGACCGCGGGGTGCATGAATCCGGGCGGCCCCAGATTTATCTCGGGGACAAGGGGCTGGTTTCCGTCCGGGTGCGGTGCCGGCACGCCGGCCGGGATGTTCACTCGGGCCACGCCCCGCTGATCCCCTCGAGTCCCTGGAATCTCATCCGGCTGCTCGGTTCGATGAAGGATCATGAGGATCGGATACAGATCCCCGGCTTCGCCGACGATATCGAAGGACCCACCGATTCCGAGCTTGCACTGCTCGATTCGATCCCCTTCGATTCGGAGGAGTTTTGCCGGCAGTACGGGATCTCCCGGATTCTTGCGGGCGGAGGGCCCGCGGACCGTCTCCGATCGCTTCTCTTCAGTCCGACCTGCAACATCTCGGGAATCCGCAGCGGCTGAGTGGGAGAAAAGGCCAAGACCATCATTCCTGCCGAAGCCTCGGCCATCATGGATTTTCGTCTCGTAAAGGGCCAGTCGGCCCATGCGGCGGCCGAAAAGATCAGACGATTCATGGACGAATCCCCTTACGGTCCTTTCGATGCGACGGCTTCCCCGGTATTTGAATCCTATCAGTGCCCGCCCGAAGATCCCTGGGCGCAGCTCGCCATGTCGACGGCCAGAGAGGTCACCGGAAAAGACCCTGTCGTATGGCCGCTCCTGGATGGATCCGGCCCTCTCTGCTGGTTTCACCGGTATCTTAAAGGACCGACATTTATCATCGGTCTCGGCGCCCCTTTCGAAACCGCAAACACCCATGCCCCCAATGAAAACATCGGTATCGAGCAGTACCTGACGGGGATCGTGCAGATGGCCGCCATGATAATTCGGGCCAGGGATTTTCTCGGGCACTGAACGTTTTGAACTTATGCAGTTTCATATCGGAGGTGAAATGGCCGCAGGGACTTCTATTGGAATCATCGGGCCGGGACGCATGGGGATCGGAATCGCAACTGCTGTTCTGGCTGCCGGAAAGTCCTACTCGATCCGGCTTTTCGACGCCAAGCCGCGGGAAAAGAATCGAGAATACGATGCCTTGAATAAAGCCGAAAGGCAGATCCGGGCGAATCTTTCCCTTCTTCATGCGGAGGGACGGCTTCTCCGGCCGGCTGACGATCTGCTCGAAGCCTTGCAGCTTTCGCGCAGCATCGAAGAGGAGCTCGGGGGGTGCGATATCGTGTTCGAGGCTGTACCCGAGCAGCTCCGGCTCAAGAAAGAGCTGCTCCAACGGATCGATCCATTTGTCGACGAAAGGACCCTTCTCGCATCGACCACCTCGACCATCGATCTGAAAGCCTTTGAGGATTCCGTTTCAAGACCGCAGAACATGCTCAACACCCACTGGCTCAACCCCGCCTTCATCATCCCGCTGGTCGAGGTGGCCGTCGGGGATCAAACCGCCCGATCTGTGATCGACCGGATGACCGCCTTCTTGTCAGACCTCGGCAAGATCCCGGTCGTGTTGCAGAGCAGCCCGGGGTTTATCGTTCCCCGGATCCAGGCGGCGGCCATGAACGAGGCGGTTCGGATCATCGAAGAGGGGGTGGCCTCCGCAGAGGAAATCGACACGGCGGTCAAGGCCGGCTTCGGCTTCCGGCTGGCGGTCCTCGGCCTGGTCGAATTCATCGATCTCGGGGGAGTCGATATCCTCTATTACGCGGACCGGTTTCTGCAAAACGCACTCTCCCGCGATCGGTTTTCACCGCCGGAATCGGTGGTGGAAAAGATGGAAAAGGGCGAGGTGGGGCCCAGGGCGAAGCGGGGGTATTACGATTACGAAGGAATCGACATCGACAACCTGTTCACAGACCGGTACCGGGGTTTTCTGGAACTCCTGCGGTGTGTGGAACGATCCGAGCGACTGAGCTTCAAAGGCGGCATCGGAAAAGAGGGCTAAGAGAAACCCGGACGCGGAGATAAACCTTGGTCAGCTTTTGATTCGGTCGGTGATAACTGCCACGCCATCATTGGGGTTGTTCATCGCGAACAGGGTGATCACGCGGTTCTGGGTGGCCCGTTCGGGCCGGCCGATGGTGTTCATGGATTTTACCCTTTGCCGTGTAACCGATCGGACGGATCGGCTGGATCTGGCCGGGTGCCTTTGCAGTCGGGATAGCGGGTGCAACCCCAAAACCGGGAACCCGGGTGTTTCCCCTGACGGGCGGTCCTCTGCTTCATGGGCTGACCGCAAAGCGGACAGGAGGGTATTTCGATCCGATCGGTCGGCTCAGTCCGATCAGACGGATCGGGGGGCTTTTTTCCCCTTTGCCCCCGTTCGGCAAGGCGGGCTGCTGTGAGTTGTTCGCGGTAGCCGCCGTCTTCGATAATGGCGCGTTCTAATGCTGCGATCTGTTGGTCCAGGAGGTAGTTCGCCTGGTGAATCAGGCAGATCAGCGTGTTGGCCACGACTTCGGGGTCCTTGTGCTCCAGCCAGGGGGCGTACCTCGCCCAACGCATCTGATCGGCTGTATCGGAAGAATCCGACGGATCCGCCCGATCAGCCGGATCAGACATCCTGCCAAGCTTCCGCACCGCTTGAGCTTCGGGTTCGCCTTTGGCCCACTGGGAGAGTTTCCGCTGACGCAGAAAGTCTTCAAAATCCAGGAGCAGTTCGTCCAGGCTGGCGCGTGCCACGTTGGTCAGATGGGTTTCCGACTTGCTGCTGGTCGCCCCGGCGCGGCTGCCCCCTGCAATGTTCTGCCGCCCGCTCCGTGCCGCCTGTACCATCTGATCATGGGTACGCGAGCGTGAATCAATAAAGCGCCCACAGAAAGAAACCGTGCCATCGTATATAAGTGTAGCCGTCTGGAAACTGCGAAGCCGCCGGTATCCGCCGCTCGGCCGCAGACGCCGACGCCGGTGCAGCTTCGTCTCACCCTTTTGGTCCGGCGGATCCATCCGATTAGACCCAGACTCCCGCAGTCCGCTTCGCTCGCCCGACGACCCTTGAAACACCTCTTTTTTCATATTAGCCGTATCCTCCCGGTGAGCAGTGCCTGCATCATGCCCTGCTTTATTTTGCGGGCTTTGGGCACCTGGCTGAGCGACAGTGAATGGATATTGAAGATTTTTCGGATATATATCTCAAAAAGAGGAAAATATCATCTTCTCAAAAACCTGCGATATGTCTTATATACCCGGATGAAATAAGCTGAATTTATTGGACCATTGGGTCTCATATCCTTGACTCAACAACCCTCATTCATCCTCAGTTCAGAAGTTCCGGCTTAGAAAATCTTGACAAGAAGGAGCTGCCCGCGCTAATCCACCATCTGTTAATTCCATGTTTACGTAAATAGGAGCAAACCGATGGACGAAAGCATTCTGAAAATCGTCGAATATCTCGAAGACCAACGGTCCGATCTGCTTGAAATGATAGAGACCGTGGTCAACATGGACTCGCCCTCCTCCGATAAGTCGGCCTGCGATCGGTTGATCCGATACCTGGCTGAGGTTTCCAGTTCCATTGCCGATAAAATCGAGATCGTTCCCATGACCGAATACGGGGACTGCCTCATGGCCACCGTCGGCTCCGGCAACGGTCAGGTCCTGGTCTTGAGCCATCTGCTCATCCCTCGAACAGCCCTGATCGCCCGATTGATGAAGACGATCTGACCAGGCTCAATTGCGAAAGGAAATATTTGACCCCGGGCTGCCCGCCTGGCGGCAATGCGCAAAAAAGAGGAGGGAAAAACATGAAGACCTTTGCCGATAAAGCATACGATCTTTTAAGAAAGGTGCCGAAAGGGCGCGTAACGACCTATAAAGAGATCGCCCATGCCTTGAATACCAAAGCCTATCGAGGGGTCGGGCAAGCCATGCGAAAAAACCCCTATGCGCCCGAGGTTCCCTGACACCGGGTCGTTGCCACATCCGGTCGGATTGGTGGATTTCAGGGAAAGACATCGGGAGCCGCGATAGAGAAAAAAATCAAAATGCTCAAAGATGAAGGGATCGAGTTCCACGAAGGAAAAGTAAAGAATTTTGAAGAAGTCCTTTTTCGATTCTCCTAGCACCCGCATTTTGCATGATGCGTGAACGGGCGCGGAACCCTCAGATTCCTTCCTGCAGAATCCGGAAAAGCTCCTCCCTTGTTCTGTCGGCCAGGCCCAGTGATGCCAGGGTCCGGCCAGACGCCCTGTAGTTCTCCCCGGTGATTGTCCCGATCAGGGTCAAAAGCCCGTCTGCGATGGGGGTCTCGACTCCGCAGAAATCGCCGATGGAGGAAAGAAGAGCAAGGTTGCACTTGACGTCTTCCCGGACATAGCGGTGCTCGAAGGTGAGCGGTTCGCGCCATTTCTCGCTTTTGACCAGATCCGTGTGAGCCTTTCGCCCGTACATCCACTCATTTTCGCTGTTTGGATCGTAATGGTCGGAAAAAGGATAGGGATGCGACTGAAACCCCATGGCGCTTCGCACGGCGACTCTCTCCCGATCCTGGGCAAGGATCAGCTTTTTCACAGACGGCGTGGTCCCCTCGTTGTGAATATCCCACGCCGGAAGGTGCTCGATGGGGCCGGTGTTTAGAAGGACGAGCACCGAATGCAGAATGGGCCCTACGTTCAAAAGGGATACGGACATTGCGTTTTCGACGCTATGGATTGCCGGATAGAGTTCTTTCAGAACGCCTGTGGCCTCCTCCGTTTTTCGAGCCGGAAATACCCCCACCGGCAGCCGCACCGCCCGGCCGCTCACCTGAACGGTGTTGAGGCCGGTTTTGCGGGCAAGATACGGCAGGGTTCCCGGCTCGGCAACGGCCACATCCTTCAACCAGCCGTTTTCCTTCCAGATCGTGCAGAGAAGATACGAACCCAGGGATCCGGGGCAGAGAAAAACGATCTGGCCGTCCTCAAGGTGCGGGCCGATGATGTGTGCGGTCTTTTCCTGGGTGTAGGCGGGCATGAAGGCGATGATCACATCCGCCCCGTCGATCACCTCTTTCGGGTCCTGCGAAACCCGCGCCAGAGAGGCCTCCCCCCGGCCGAGGATCCCCTCCAGATGGATGGAGCGGTCCGAAAAAAGCCTTTCATGGCGCCCGGGAGCATCGCTCCACAGGGAAACCGTGTGCCCTGCAAGCGCCATCTCCGCAGCCGCGGTGAAATTGCCGTTTCCGCCTCCGATGACTGCAATCTTTAGAGCCATTTTATTCATCCGGCACCATCTTCCGGAGAAGTTGTTCCGCACGCTGCGGGTTGAAGATTCCGCACTCGCACATGCGGGAAAGCTCGCCGGCCGCCTCTTCATAAGTCTTTTCTCCTGTTCTTACCGCAGCGATCATCGCCTCCACCAGCCCGGCTGCGACCAGGGCATGACCGCACATGGTGGTGATCTCAAGCACCGGCTCGGGGGGCAGCTTGTCGGTCTTCCCGTGAAATCCGAGGGAGTCGTTGACCGTATGCGGGGTAAGTCCCGCTTCTTCACAGATGGAGAACACTTCCTTTTCAAGCCCGGAGACCACCACCGAAATCCCGAAATCCGCCTCCTTAAGCTCTGCAAGGCACGCTTTCAGTGAATTCCGATCCTTGAAGACCGCATGAATGATCCGGCTTTTTGCCTTCTTGAGATCCTCCAGGCGGGTCTTTCGGCTGTTTCCGTCGGTCAGGTTGCCGAAGTTGACCAGCCCTTCCCTGTGGTGCGAAATGACCTCCCAGATCTGCTGCATCTTCTTTTCAGAACCTTCCAGGTTGATTCCCCTGGCAGGGAGAAACAGCAGGATGTAGTCTTCACGGAGGCTTTCGGCATCTCCGATCCTGTGTAACGTATGGGTCATTTCAGGCCTCCTGCTTGAGCGGCCGCCCGAGGCCGACATTGGTCTTGTTGTTGGGTCTTGTCGTAAATCCGGCCGCGCGAACCGCTTCCAGCACCTGGGCGTGCGCCCCGCTTCCGAGGCGGGTGATCAGATCGAGCGAATAGACCGTGTCGATCGATCCGGTGGCCGCCCGGATTGCCGAAAGAATCTCCGGAAGCCGCTCTCTTGGAATGTGGAATTCGATGATGGCGGAAAGCGCTCTCTCCTCTAAAACCTCGGACTCCAGTTCCCCGGTTTCGAGATCGACCATGAGGTTTGTGACCGGGTTCTGAGGGGCAAAGGTAACCTTTTTCCGGGCAAGGGCCATCGCCATGGTCTGGACATCCCGGAAAGAGGTTCCCACCCCCGGCCGGCCCATTTCGACGGCCAAGCCTACCACCCCGTGCGGGAAAAGGCCTGTGACGTCGTTGGTCTTCATCTCCTCTGTGCCCCGGCCCATCTCCTTCGATCCCCGGTGCGGGGCCATGGGGTTGCTGAAAGCCTCCCGGACAAGCCGCGGCCATTTAAGCTCCGGAAGATAAATGGCGCCGGTGGGACAAATATCGGCCCTCAGGCAAACCCCGCACTCCACGCACCGGTCCTGATCGATGCGGCTGAGGGGCTCATCCGCCTCTGGGTCGGTTTCGATCGCCTGCACCGGACAGTACGGGAGGCAGGCCTCACAGCCGATACAGGTTTCTGCATCAATTTTCATAGCTCTCCATTCGAATTTTTGATTAAGTTAAAAGTCGCACCTCTTTTTGAGACTTTCCCAAGCCCGGTCCGTCTCCGCCTGGATGTCCTGAATCTGCTCCGGGGTCAGGTGTTTGTATCGCCCCTGGAGGGACAAGTAGGCTTCCACCGGCTGCCCGCCTGTCTTATGGGTCAGCCGGTATCGGAGCCCGCCGCTGACTTCATACAGGGGAAAGATGCGGGTCTCGACAGCCAGGGCGCTGACCCTGGGCGCCATGTCCTCTCCGATCTTCCAGCCCGTGTTGCAGGGGGTCAACAGGTGAATAAACCGGGTGCCCCGAATCGCTTTGGCCCGGCTGACCTTCTCCATGAGATCCTCCGGAAAACCGACGGTGGCGGTAGCCGCGTAAGGAATCCGATGCGCCGCCATGATCTCCATGATCTGCTTCTTTCGCCGGGTGTTGCCGGAAGGGGTGGTGCCGGTCCAGGTGTGCTGAGGCGTTGCCGAAGAGACCTGGATGCCGGTGTTCATGTACCCTTCGTTGTCCACGCAGACATAGATGATGTCTTCATTCCGGTCGGCAGCCCCGGAAAGGGACTGGAGGCCGATATCGAAGGTGCCGCCGTCGCCTGCAAAGGCGAGAACCGGGATGTCGAAAATGCCCTGCGTTTTGAAAGCATTGGAGATCCCCGCAGCACTCGCCGCCGCCACCTCGAAGGCGGCGTGATACATGGGAACCTTTGCTGCGGCATTCGGAAAAGGACCGGCGATCACCGACACGCACGAGGGGACCACCACCACCACCGCACGCGGCCCAAGCGCCCGCAGCACCATCCGCATGGCGATCGCCGCGCCGCACCCCGGACAGGCCGAATGGCCCGGCCGCATCAGATCCGGCGGGTATTCTTTCGGCAAGGTCATTCCTCCTCCATCCAGACGGGGCCGTCCAGAAAGGTATCCCGTGCCGATGCGTCTTCGACGATGCGTTCGATGAGGATGTCATCCACATCGGTCCCGCCGATTCCGGCAAGATAGCCCTGGACCCTTTGCCGAACAGGGCTGTTTGCGAGTGCGGCCTTGATCTCCGAGCAGAAGATCCCCTCCTGCCCCAGGGAGATATTCCTGTCGATGACTGCAATCCTCTCCACCCCCTGAAGCGCCGAACGGACGGCTGAAGCCGGAAAGGGACGGAAGAGCCGGATCTTGAGCAACCCCACCCTTATCCCCCGATCCCGCAATCGCCTCTGTGCAAGCCGTGCCGTGGAGGTGATCGTAGCCGAGGTCGCCAAGACCAGATCTGCATTCTCCGTGTCCACGGCTTCGATGAGCCCATAGCCCCGGCCGAAGGTTTGTTCGAATTCCCGGTCCACCTGCCCGGCCACCCCCAGCGTGTGGGCCATGGCCTGCTGGCTTAACTGACGGAAATGACGGTACTGGCGTTGGGTGACCACGGCGCCGACAAAACTTGGATTGTCCGGATCGAAACGCCGTGGGAGAGAAACCGCCGGCAGGAATCGTTCGGCCGCGCCGGGCTCCGGGAACTCCACAGGCTCCATGAAGTGGGAGATGAAATTTGCCTCCAGGACCACCATGCACGGGAGCATCACCCTTTCTGCAATCCGAAACGCCTGAAAGATCGAATCGGCGGCTTCCTGGTTGCCTTCCGCATAGATCTGGATCCAGCCCGTGTCCCGCTGGGCCAGGCTGTCGGTCTGGTCGCTCCAGAAGGCCCAGGGGAGCGCCAGGGTCCGGTTTACGACCGCCATCACCACAGGGGTGCGGGCGCCTGCGGCGAAATGGAGCATTTCATGCATCAGGGCAAGACCCTGGGAAGAAGTTGCGGTGAAGGTCCGCGCACCGGTGAGCGAGGCTGAAATGCAGGCTGCCATGGCGGAGTGCTCCGATTCCATGCGCATCATGATCCCTCCCAGCTCGCCCGAGGCATCCATCTGGGAGAGCCTTTCATAGATGGGCGTCTGAGGCGTGATCGGGTAGGCGGCCACGATGCCGGGCCTGCAAAGGCGAACGGCTTCGGCGACGGCATGATTTCCGCTGAGAAATCTCTTCACCGGCTCTCTCCCAATTCCATAACCGCTCCGGGGCACACCGCCGCACAGGTGCCGCACCCTTTGCAGTAATCGTCCCGAGGGATGAAGCCGATTCGCCCGCTGTTCGGGGTGAGCGACATGTCCGGGCAGAAAAGTTCACACCGTTTGCACCCGATGCAGGTACCGCAGAAAAGGCAGCGCGCGGCCGCAATAAGCGAGGACTCCCGGCTGAAAGACGGAACCTCTTCCCCATCGGATGCAGGAAAGCTGCGGTGAGGAACCGGAACCGGCGGCCGGGACTCTGTGAAAAACGGATTCAGGTCGTCGAATCGGATCACCTTCCGGGGGTTCCAGCCGGCCCGCGCATGGAAGAAAGCGTCGATGGAAAACCCCGGCCCTTCTGCCAGAAGCACATCCGATAATGTGCGGTCGTAAGCCGATGGGTTGAGTGAAAGATGGATCTGCAGGGCGGCTCTTTTGCCGGCGCCGATGGCTTCGGCGACGGATCCGGAGCCCGTGACCGCGTCGCCGCCGGCGTACAGACCGGGGACAGCGGTGGCAAGCGTTTCGGAATCCACGGCGACCCGCCCCTTCCCGGGGATGCCGGCAAACCCGTCTGCCAGCGCGCCGAGCCGGACCGTTTCTCCGATCGCCACGATGACATGATCGGCCGGATGCTCATGGGATTCGCTTCCGTCCAGGTCGGGCCGGATTTCTCCCTTTGTGATGCGGCAGGACTTGCAGCGGGAGACCGCAACTCCGGCCACCCGCCCGCCCTTCTCCAGAAAGCGCAGGACCCCGCAGCCGAAATGAAACCGAATGCCTGCGTTCCGGGCTTCTTTCTGCATGGAAGCCGAGGCGGGCATATCGATTTCCTGTTCAAGGCACACCACCTCGACCGGTTCCGCCCCGAGAAGGCGGGCGGTGACGGCGGCATCGAGTGCCACGTCCCCGCCTCCGACGACGATCCATTTTCCTTTCACCTCCGGCGGCCGGCTCCGGCGGATCTGTTTCAAAAAATCGATCCCGCTTTGGACCCCTCTGCAACCGCTTCCCGGTATTTCCAGAGCGCGGCTTTCGGCTGCACCCACGGCCAGAAAGACCGCTTTGAAACCGGAAAGCAGATCCTTCAGCAGAGATCCGGTCACTGCCAGACCGGTGCGGATCTCACGGAAAAGGGGGACGATCCGGGCAAGATCTTTCTCGAGCGCCTCCTGCGGCAGCCGGTAGCGGGGGATCGCCGTGCGGAGCACCCCCCCAAGCTCTTTTTCCGCCTCGAAGACGGTGACCGGGTGCCCCATCCGGGCAAGATGATAGGCGGCCGACATCCCGGCCGGTCCCGAACCGATCACGGCCACCGATTGGCCTTTCCCGACCTCGGAGAGGAGTTCCGGTTCCGCGGTTCCCATATCGGCGGCACTCCGCTCCAGGGATCGGACCTGAACGGCACCGTCCCATTTTTCCCGATTGCAGTCCGTCTGGCAGGAATTCCGGCAGACCCGCCCGCAAACGCCCGGCAGGGGATTCTCCTGCAGAAACAGGCCCAACGCGGCATCGAAATCTCCCAGGGATGCCTTGTAAAGAGCGTTTGGGATGTCGTTTCCCACCGGGCATCCGCTGCGGCAGGGGGAGAGCTTCTCGGCGAACTGCGGCCGCCGGCTCTCCCAGGCACCGGTCTTGAACACTTCGGTGCTCGACCGGGAAATCGGGAGGATCGCCTCGGGATCAAACCATTTCGGCGGCGGTCTATCCATCCTGGACCTTAGAGCCCGGGGGTGCGGATCGCCCCGCCGGGGAATCGTTTCCGGGTTCGTATATTCTGACGGCGCCATAGGCCCTTCGGGCCGCCTCCAGGTTCCCCTCTTTTTGCGAAGGAATCGTGGTCTCGATCGCCGAAAGCAGGCACTCGAGCGGAAGGTCCTGGGACATGCGCCAATAGGCGCCCAGAATTGCGGTGTTGACGACCCGACCGAGATCGAGCGCATCCGATATCTTTCGCGCATCGACCAGAGCCAGGGTGAATGAAAAAAGTGCGTCGAATGCTTCCGATGGCCGATCGGTGTTGATGCAGATCCTTCCGCCGGGTCTGAGACCGGATCGGATCTCCCCGGCATCGATGAGCCCTGCATCGAGGCAGACGATTTCATGAGGGTTCCGGATGCCGCATTTGAGAAGAATCTTCTCCCTGTCGACGCGCAGAAAACTGATCACAGGAGCTCCTCTCCTCTCGCCGCCGAATACGGAAAAGCACTGCGGGTAGAGACCCGCATTGAAAAATGCGAGCCCCAGGATCTGGGAGGAAAGCACCACTCCCTGGCCTCCACGGCCTATAAATTTGATTTCATTCATCTTTCGCTTGTGCGTCATCCATTCGATCCGGAAGGCTGCCGATCGAATGCGTACCGGAGAATATCCTTTTTGGACTGTTCGACGTGCTCGCGAACGACGTCTTCAATTCTTTCCGGGTCTTTCGCCTTCAGGCAGTCGAGGATCCGGCGATGGCCGTCGATGGCCCGAAAAACGATTTCGGACAGATACAGGCTCTCGATTCGATACCGGAGCATGTGGCGGCGCAGCATCTGGCAGAGCTCTAGAAGGCGCCGGCTGCCGCTGGCCCGGACCAGCAGTTCGTGGAACTCGGCATCGTGTTCGACAAACGTCTCCGGGCGGCCCGCTTCGGCTTCATCTTTCGCCGTCTCCAGATTCTTTTCGATGGCCTTCAACGCTTCAGGCCTCATCCTCTCCATGGCCCACCGGCAGGCCAGGGTCTCGTTGATCACCCGGATCTCACAGATTTCCTCCACATCATCGGATTTGATTTCCTTTACCCGATAGCCGACCCGGGGAATGGACTCCAGCAGTCCTTCGCTTTCCAGAAGATGCAGTGCTTCCCGAACGGGGGTGCGGGAGGTTCCGATCTCTCGGGCCAGTTTGGTTTCGATGACCCGCGTGGATGGGCTGATTTGACCGCTCAGGATTCGATTGCGGATATATTCATAGACCCGCTCGCGAATGGAAACCAGGGTGCCGATGAACAGTTTTTCATCCATGTTTTCCATGGAAAATTCCGAAAAAAGGAGTGATGACAGCGATGGTTAAAAGATTCGTATACTGTACCCCACGAATTAGTCGATCGAGACACAAGTGTCAAGTCAAATAACCGCAGGTATACCACCCCCTCTTTTAACATTCATTGATCTCCCGCTATGGTGAAACACGAAGCTGGAGCCGGCAGGTGGGAAGAAGTCAGAGCAAGGATTCTCGGACTGCCGATCGAAATTGTGAACGCACACCAGGCAATGGCCGAGGCGGGACCTCCCCATTTTCATCCAGAATCCTCCGGATCCTCTCTGCGATTTCACGGGTATTGAGCGGCTTCATCAGCAAATCCCGTATGCCGAGGGCCTTGACGTTTCCAGATGTGTACATTTCGTTGAAACCGGTACACAGAATGATGGGAAAGTTTATCCGGATGGATAAAACTTCCCGGGCGAGTTCCACACCGGTCATCTCCGGCATGGTCAAATCCGTGATCATCAGGTCGAAATCACCCTGCCGGGCTCGGAAAACCTCCAGCGCCTCCGGGCTTGAGGTTGCCGTGGTGACCTTGTAACCGAGACGCTGTAGAAGGCTTTGACCGGTGAGGACGACGGCCGGTTCGTCATCGACGAAAAGGATCCTTTCGTTTCCCACTGGAACTGGGAGAAGGGAATCCTCTCCATATCCGCATCCGATATCGACCCATGGGAGAAACACCCGGAATATGGATCCTTTCCCCGGTTCGCTGCAGACATGGATGGTCCCGCCATGGCTTTTCACAATCCCATGCACCACCGAAAGACCCAGGCCCGTACCCTCGCCCGGTTTTTTTGTGGTGAAATAAGGTTCGAAAATCCTCTCCCTCACTTCCGACGCCATCCCGCATCCGGTATCGCTTACGGAAAGCACCAGGTATGGCAGGGGGTCGAGGTCTCCAGAAACCGGATTCCGCTCCTGAGAGACGCAGTTTACCTCGGACAGGCCCACCCGCAGGGTGCCCCCCTTCTCCCTCATCGCATGGGCTGCATTGGTGCAAAGATTCATCAACACCTGATGGACCTGAATGGGATCTGCCAGGATCGTATCCCGATCGCGCGGGACGGATGTTTCATGCCGGATTTCAATAGTGGCAGGCAGCGAGGCCCGGATCAGTTTGAGAACCTCCTCGACCAGCGGCCAGACCCGCAGAGGCCTGCGTTCCTGCTCGCCTTGCCGGCTGAAGGTCAGAAGCCGCTTTACGAGATCCCTGGCCCTGTTTCCGGCGGTCAATATATGCTCCAGCGGTTGCCGCATCGTGCTTTCGGCCGGCAGGCCGCCCATCAGGATTTCCGAAAAGCCGATGATCGGAGTCAGGCTGTTGTTGAAGTCGTGAGCGATGCCCCCGGCAAGGGTCCCGATGGCTTCCATCTTTTGCGCCTGGCGGAGCTGTCTTCCCAGCCTGACCACGTTTGTTACATCGTTGATAATGGCCACGAAGTTGGAAACGGCTCCGGAGTCGTTTTTTAGGGACAAAACCCTTATATCCACTTCGATCGGCTGCTGGAGATTTCTCCTGTCGCTGATGCGCCCGCTCCATTCCTCACCGCGGCAAACCGCATCCGAAACCGTCTTCATAAAGCTCTCTTCAGGTTCTTTCTTTCCGAGCTCGAAGATATCCTGGCCGTTCACCTCGTCTCGGCTATGCCCTGTGAGCTTCTCGAAGACCGGATTGACGTATTGAATGGTCTTGTCCTTTCGAGTGATAAGAACCGCTTCCTTAAGCTGTTCGATAGTGCGTGCCAGTAAAATACGTTCTTCCTCGGCCCGCTTCCGCTCGGTGATATCCCTTCCGACGACCAGAAGGCCTTTTCGTTTTCCGCCTGTATGGAAAAGGGGGACCCTGATGATGTCGAAAATCATTTTCTCCCCATTCCGCAGGGGGATCTCTTCTTCATGCCGAATCATCCTGCCGGTCCGCCAGACCTCTTCATCGGTCGTTTCAAAGCTCAGGAGGGCTTCGCGGTAAAAGTCGCTGAACCGAGCAATTTCGTAACTGTTTTTGCCTCTGTACGAGACCCCCTCCAGTTCGAAGAGACGGAGCTCGAACCGGTTTGCCTCGATCCACCGGCCTTCGGCATCTTTAAAGCAGATAAGATCCGGCATGGCATTGATCAGCGTGCGCAGCTGGGCTTCGCTTTCCCGAAGAGCTTCCTCAGCGAGTCTTCTTTCCGACATCTCCGACTGCAATGCCCGGTTGCTTTTTTCCAGCTCGGCCGTGCGCTTCTCTACCCTTTTCTCCAGTTCATCGTGTGCCTTCTGCAAACCGTTCTGGGAATTCTCCAGAGCGACCAGCATGTCATTGATGCCCGTGCCGAGCATGGAGAATTCATCCTTTCCGGTGACCGGGATGCGTTTGGCCGGATCTCCGAGCATGCATATCTCACTCATGTTCCGGCCCATGCGGACAATCGGTGAAAGAACCCACCTTTCCAGCAAAAGCAAAGTCAAAAGGCTGAAGCCCAGCCCGATCGCTAAAAAGGATGCAATCATATAGCGAAATGTATTCTTCCCCTGCCGGTAAATGGTCCTCGGCAGATTGACCCTCAGCTTCAGGCATGGATTGCCGTATAGATCCATCAGCATCTTGCTGCCGCAGATCCGGTTTTCATCCATCGGCTCGATCCCGATGGACCGATTTTCTGGAAGCTGCAGCTCTCCGGGCTGCATCCTCCGCTCAGACGCGGCCTCGAATGTTACATCGAGCCGGGTCTGCTCGGACAGTTGTTTTATCTTTGCACGATCGAGGTATTTTCCTATGATCAGCGTTCCACGGATCGGCCCTTTCTGATAGCTGTTCAGAATGGGCCGCGAGGCAATCAACATGGGTCCTCCGGGCAGTGTAATGAGCCCTGTAACGCTGCTTTCCTTAGCTGGATGCCGGATCAGCGCATCTTCTGGAGGAATTTGACCCCTGAACATTTCCGGAGTTGAGACTTCACATTTATTCTCCAGATCGAGAGCCTTGGCGATAACCACCCCTCCGGAAGTATCGATAAAGGCGATCAGGTTTACCTGCAGCTCCACTAATGACAAGTCGTTCAGATTGTTGTCGACAAAATCCGGGCTGCGCGTTTCGATAAATTCATAGCTGTCATTCCAACAGGCCCAATCTCCCGCGGTGCTGTTCAGGGTGGAGAGGTTGTCGTTCAGCGCCATGAAAACGCGTTCCACGTTCTTTCTTGTGTCCAGCGCTTCCAGCTTGGCAAAATCCTGGAGCAGAATGAACGAGAAGCTGAAATAGAAGGCAACGATGACGCCGGAAAGTGTCAGGCAGATGATAAGAATCGTCTTCGCACGAATGGTCATCGAATGGAGCCCCCATTCCCTTCGTTGTCTTCGGGAAACACGCCTCGGTTCTCTGATTATCGGCAGTTTAAATGGCAAGTTTAGAGCCGAATTCGCATGGAAGTCCGCCGTCCGGGGTCGACCGGTACGAGGAAAGGCCTGTCCGATCTCTTCGCCTTGCGCGATAAACAAAAAAACCGGTTGACTTGATCCGAGTCATCTGAGACTAGGCGGAAAAAGATGCGAAAAAAGCGCAAGGAGATGCAAATGAAAGCTCAGGTGGTTCTTACACCCGCCGAATCGAAGAAGCTGATTGCAAAATCCATCGCCCGGATGGAAAAGCACTGGGTTCACGAGGGGGCTCTCGATTGCGTCCGGAGCCGGTAATGAATGCAGCCTCCCCGGTCAAGCCCAAGGACGGGTCCTCGCCGGTTCGGGGCAATGAAAAACACGCCCGCGCCGCACTTGTCGCCTGTTGCGGCGTCCACGCCCTGCATGACGGCCTGACCGACCTGCTCTACGTACTGCTGCCGGTGCTGGCGCAGGCTTTCGGTCTCAGCTATTCGCAGGTCGGTCTTGTCCGCGCCGTCAACAAGGGAGCGATGGCGGCTCTCCAGTTGCCGGCCGGGCTTCTGTCCGAAAAGCTCGGCGAACGGAAATTGCTTGCATTCGGCACTGCCTGCGCGGGAATCTCATATATTTGGCTCGGCGCTGCACCTGGATTCTATTCCATCCTCATCGCCCTTTTTTTTGCCGGTGCTGGCGCTTCTTTCCAGCATCCGCTCTCCTCCTCCATCATCTCCGGCGCCTACCCTGCTGAAGGCCGCCGCATCGCACTCGGAACCTACAATTTTGCAGGAGATGTCGGTAAGGTCGCTGTTTCGGGCGGCACCGGAATGTTATTGGCCGCCGGTATCGCCTGGCAGATGCCCGCAATCGGCCTCGGCATCCTTGCGGGGATCTGCGCGGCGCTGATCGTCATTCTGCTGAAAGATGTCCGGGGTCCGGAACCGCAACAGCGAACCGATCGCACGGCCGGTAAACGCGGCAAAAACTGGGGCATCCGCAACCGAAAGGGCTTTGTGGCGCTCTGCCTGTTTGAAGTGATCGACGGCGGCACGCGCAGCGGATTTCTCACATTCGTTGCGTTTCTGATGATTGAGCGCGGAATCGAGCAGGGGTGGGCCGTCATCTCGGTACCGATGGTTGCTGTGGGCGGGATGGCCGGCAAGATCGCCTGCGGTTATCTGGCCGAGCGGTTGGGTGTGATTCGCACCCTGGTGACGACCGAGGTGGCGACCGGAGCAGGGATCCTGCTGACCCTGGTGCTGCCGCCTTTTGCAGCCTATCTGCTGCTCCCTCTCATCGGAGTTGCCCTCAATGGCACATCATCGGTGCTCTACGGCACCGTCGGCGATCTGGTCGATCCGAAGCGGATGTCGCGCGCCTTCGGGCTGTTCTATACGCTCGGTTCGGCATGCGGGGTCGTCGCACCGCTCGCCTATGGGGCGCTGGCCGATAAGATCGGCATCCTGCCGACTGTTGCCGTCGTGGGAGCCGTTGTTCTGACGGCGCTTCCGCTGTGCATCGTGCTGCGTCAGGCAGTCTCTTGCGTCAAGCCTGCGGAAAGCCGACAGGATAACCGGGCCCATTAAGCACTTTGCATCGTCTCCGGGGGTCGGCACCGAAAAATCGGCTTTGTCCAGCCGCATACATTTCCAGGTTTTACGGTGCAGGATTGGATTTTTTTAAAATAAACATGTAATCTTATCAGGTTCCTCAATATCGATACACGATTCCAGATTGGGAAGCTCAGCAGGGAAATAATGCGCAATTCTATACCGAAGCTGACAATTCTAATCGTGCTCGCTTTGGTGTTTACCGGTCGGATCGGGTTCGGCAGACAGGAGAGGCTGGATGCAGCCGATCGCCTCGAACCGATTACCATCGCCGTTACGCCATGGGCCGGCTCTGCCGCCATTTTCATTGCCCATGAGGAGGGTTACTTCAAAAAAGAGGGGCTCGATGCGACCCTCCAGTTGCATGCATCCGGGAATCTTGGACTCGATGCCCTCGTTTCGGGAAAAGCGGATCTCGCCGCGGCCGGTGAAACCCCGCTCGCGCGTGCGGTCCTCAACGCCAAACCGATTGCTGTGGTTGCGACGATCGCCAAAGTCGACCGGGCGGTCCTGATCGTCGCAAGAAAAGATCGAGGCATTTCCACACCGGGCGACCTGAAAGGCAAAAAAATCGGAGTGGTCTCCGGAACGACCGCCGATTTTTTCCTCCACATCTATCTTGCAACTTCTTACATCGACCCGCAGGAGGTCCGGATCGTCCATATCGCTCCCCATTCGATGGTGGCGGCCTTGATCGACGGAGAAGTCGATGCCGTAAGCACATGGGCTCCTCACACCATCGTCCTCCAGGATGAGCTCGGTAAAGAAGCGGTTGTTTTTCAGGATTCGAGCATCTACACCATGACCTGGAACATCGCAGCGAAATCCGAAACGATCCGGAAACATCCGGATCGGATCCGCAAATTTCTTCATGCAGTCCTCAAGGCCAATCGATTCATTGCAGAAAACCCTACCCGGGCGCGTGCGATCGCCGCAAAGCACGTCGGAACGGAAAGCCCTCTTTTCGAGAGAGAATGGAAGGACTACACGTTCACCGCCGAACTGGATCAGGGCCTTATTTTGCATCTGGAAGACCAGGCCCGATGGATGAGCGGAAAAAGCGCGGAAAGCGAAAGAACTCTACCCAATTTCATGGAATATATCTACATCGGCGCTCTGAAATCCCTCAAGCCGGAGGCGGTGAGAATTCCCGGCAAATAGGAGTCGCGCATGAAGATCCATACGAAATTGAGGCTGGCCGCCTGGGTACCTGCGCTTGTCGCATGCATCATCGTGTTTGCACTCTTTTTCTCTTATCGAGTGAACAGGGATGCCTATGAAAAGCACAGGAAGATCCACCGCATCGTCGCCCAAATGCACGAGCTCAACAATTCCGCACAAGCCTACATGCTCCATCACCCCGAGCGGGCAAAACAGCAGTACATACTGGCGCACGACTCTCTGAGCAAATTCATCACGTCCCTCCGGTTTGCAGATAAAGAACAGCAGCAGTACCTGGAGGGCGTCGGCCGGAATCTGGCCGCAATGCGGGATATCTTCTATAAACTGGTCTCAAATTTTGAAAAACCGGCTGCAGCCGGCGATGCCCTCTTGCGCGCAGAGGTGGATGAACGCATGGCAGGCCAGATCCTGATACGATCGCGCGAAGGCGTCTCCCAGGCGCTATCCCTCGAAAGCCTTATCGAAAGGGAGATCACGGCAACCCGGAGAAGAATCTACGGGCTGATCTTTTTCCTCATCGCTTCCACCACCTTCCCGCTGGCGCTCGTTCTGCTGCGTGTGATGAAAAACACCGCCGCATCTCTTGCCGTACTGCGCCAGGGAACCGAAATTGTCGCCCGCGGGGACCTGAACCACCGGATCGGATTGCCCCCTCGTGATGAGATCGGAGAGCTTTCCGCCGCATTCGACCGGATGACGGGCCAACTGCGGGACACGACGGTTTCGAGAAATGAACTGATCAAGGAGGTAAATGAACGCAAGGCTGTTGAAGAAGAGCTGCGCCGGCAGCAGGAATGGCTGCGCGTTCTTGTCAGCAGCATTGCGGATGCAGTGATCGCCGCCGACACTTCGGGCAGGATCATCTTTATCAATGAGATCGCTGCTTCGCTGACGGGCTGGCTTCCCGGGGAAGCTTTGGGCGAGCCGATTCGAAACGTATTGAGAACCATAAGGGAAAAGACCCGTGAACCGGGCGAAGATATCGTCGGGTGCGTTCTGCGGGAGGGCTGCGTCGTCAATATGTCCCATTCTACGGCTCTGATCCGCAGGAACGGCCGGGAGATTCCGATTGAAGAAAGTGCAGCACCGATTATGGACAGCGCCGGCAACATGATCGGCGTGGTGATCGTCTTCCGCGACGTCACCGGCCGGCGGAGGGCTGAGCATGCCTTGCGAGAAAGCCGGACCGCTTTGCTGAGAGCCAATGAGGAGTTGGAGCAGCGCGTTCTGGAACGCACGGCAGAGCTGAAAAAGCGGGTTGAACAACTTGCACGGCTCAGCTCCGAGTTGACACTCGCCGAGCAGCGTGAACGAAGGCGTCTTGCGGAAATTCTTCACGACCATCTGCAGCAGCTTCTGGTCGCAGCCAAGATGAACTGTGAAACGCTTGCCAAGCGCATCGGCTCGGAACAGAAGCAGACCGTTGAAAGTGTCCTGAACCTCATCACCCTTTCGATCCAGGCTTCGCGTTCTCTGACCGCCGAGCTCTCTCCTCCGTTTCTGCAGAAAGGCGGCCTTTCCCCCGCCCTTGAATGGCTTGTCCGATGGATGCAGGAAAACCACGGTCTTA
>QZKK01000215.1 GCA_003599475.1 Desulfobacteraceae bacterium | reverse complement strand
TTTTTCAGCACGGCGCACGGGAGCGGAAGGACCATGAGCCGGACCAAAGCCCGCAAACGGTGGCATGGAAAGGAGCTGCAGAAGGAGATGGAGGCCCGGGGGATCTATGTCCGGACGGCTTCATGGAGCGGGCTGGCCGAAGAAGCCGGCGGCGCTTACAAGGAAATCGACGACGTGATCGAGGCCGCCGAACTGGCCGGTACCTGCAAAAAGGTGGTGCGTTTTCTGCCCATCGGAAATGTGAAAGGATAGCGGAAAATGAACGGGCGCACGCCGGTTACATTGATTACGGGTCCGCTGGGGAGCGGCAAGACCACTTTGGTCCGTTCGATGCTGGACCAGGCCCCGAAGAGAATAGCCGTTCTGATGAACGAGTTCGGCGAAATCGGAATCGACGGCGCCATCCTGGCCGGCCGCAACGTCCATATTACAGAACTGGACGGAGGCTGCGTCTGCTGCTCTCTGATCGGTGAGTTCAGAGCGGCCGTCGATGAAATCATCGAGCGGGTCGATCCGGAACAGATCGTAGTGGAAACGACGGGCGTCGCCGAGCCGGACGCCCTGATTCTGGACATCGAGGAGAGCATGCCGCAGGTTCGACTGGATGGGGTCGTCATGATCGCAGATGCCGATGCCATGATGAGGTTTCCGAGCCTGGGGATTACCTCCCGGTTGCAGATCGAAGCGGCCGACTTCATTCTTTTGAACAAAGTCGACCTGATCACCGCCGACCGGAAAATGGCGCTGGAGGAAAAAATCCGAAAGCTCAACCCCGCAGCTCCCGTTGCCCCGACCAGCCGGTGCAGGATCGACCTGAATCTTATATTCGGCATGGGCCGCGGGCAGACGGCCGCGCACGCGGTCCATGTACACCAGCCCGGATTCGAATCGCTCGACTACCGAACGGAACGGAAGCTGGAAAGAGCCTGCTTCGAACGATTCGTCGAATCGATCCGGGAAGATATCTACCGGGCAAAGGGGTTCGTCCGGTTTACAGACGATGAGACTTCTCTTTTCAACCTGGTGGCGGGCCGCTGGGATCTGGAAGGATTCGAATACCCGGAGACGGTGCTCGTATTTATCGGACAGGGGCTTCACGCCCGGGCACCTGTTATCCTAGATCCTCTCAAAGGATGTGAAAGGTAAAGGGATGCCTTACCGGTACCTGGAAGACATTGCCACAGCCGACATCGCCTTTTCCGCATGGTCGGAATCGCTGGAAGGCACCTTTCAGGCAGCGGCCGCCGCCACGCTGAACGTGATGGTGGAAGATCCGGACCGTGTTCGGAGAGAGGTCACCCGGCCGATCCGGCTGGAGAATACGCAGCTCGACCTTATGCTGTTCGATCTTCTGCAGGAAATCATCTATTACAAGGACAGCGAGGAGCTCCTTCTGCATATTTCGGATATTTACATCGAAGAGACTGAAGACGGGTACCGGCTGGAGGCCATGGGTGCGGGCGAAACCCTGGATCCGGAAATCCACCGGCTTCAGGTGGATGTCAAAGCCGTCACCCTCCACCGGTTCCGGCTCGAAAAGACCGATGGCGGCTGGAATGTGCAGGTGATCCTGGATATTTGACTTTTTCCCCTTACATGGGACTGAAAAAGTATTATCTTGAAATTCAAAAGGTTACAAATGATTTGAAGTGGAGCAGGGCCGATGAAGGATTTGAGGCACTTTCATAAACTTGATCTCTCGAATGGAAGACTTACAATGAAGTCGTTAGCGTTCAGGGTAATCCTTCCTCCGCTGTCATCCGCTGTAGACGTCATAAACCTGGGCTTTCAAGGAAAAACGCAAACGCTCAAACGCATAGAGGATTAAGGACATGTTAGAAGAGAAATTGCTCGATATGGAGAATTTTCCTCAGAAACGGAGACTGCAAAAGGAGCAGACGTTGATTCCATCGACGCTGGATCATCATCTGAAAGAGGTGCGTGCAGGGCGGAGACGCTTTGAAAACGCCTTTCAGGGTGTCGCCCGGATGATCCTTGAAAACGATATCGAAAAGGTCGTTGTCAATGGTAAAACCATGTACGATTTCGGCATCTTCCGGACGGGCAAAAAACATGTGATCGGCATGTACGATGAAATCAACAGCTTCGTCTCCTTTGTAAAGGATGCAGCCGAAAACGGTTCGTCCCAAGAAATGGCCTTTGTTCTCGTCGGAGAGCCTGGAAACGGAAAGACCTTTTTCGTCGACTTCCTGTGCAATAAATACAGAAGCTACCTGGCAAAGCCCGATAACCGGAAATACACATTCAGGTTCGTGAACCTGGATCAGTTGGGCAGCTATGGAAAAATCACTACCATCGAGTCCCAGACCTACGAAGATCCCATGATCCTTGCCATGAACCTGTTCGAGGACCCGGATGAAAATCGGAATTATCTGGCTCGAACAATCGGCTTTCCGGACGATCGGATTGAAAAATTTTACGACAACTTCCGCCCCCTGGGGGCGTGCAGCGATTACATCTGGAACGATATCCGGACGTATACGGGCGGCGATATCCAGGACATGCTGAAGTTCATCCGAATCGTTCCCGTTCCGCTTTCGGAAAGCCTCGGAACCTTGACGGGAAAATACCCCGCCAAAGACAAGATCACCTCTTCTGCGGTCGATCTGCTCGGGGAAGAATCGATTCAGCGCCTCCTGCATATCACCGACACCAACAATCCGTACCGGTTCGACCTCAGGAGGGGTGCGCTGGCGCGGGTTGCAGGAGGGGGCATTCATTTCAGCGACGAAATTTACAAGAACAAGAAGGACCTCGTGCAGGTATATCTGGGAGTCATCCAGAACCGGTCGATCGAAATCGACGGATTCAAGTGGCCGATCGACACGTTGATCATCGCAACCAGCAACAACTCCGAATTTCATCGCTTTCTGGCCGAAAAGGAAGAGGCTCCCATCGTGGACAGATGCCGGATCTGCTACGTCTCCCATAACACCAACTACAAGCTCCAGACGCAGTTGACCGCCTATTCCCTCGGAACCGAAACCAGAACCACTTTTCTTCGGGAGCATCTCCACCAGGATCCGAACCTAAATTATGCCGCATCGGTCGCGGCGGTGTTGAGCCGGCTTCCCAAATCCGAAAAGCTGACGCCGATTGAAATGATGAAACTGACCGCCGGTGAAGTGGCTGGAGAAAAAAGCATCAAAACTCTGGCCGAGGTCATCGATATGCTGAATCAGGATCCCGAGATCATCAACCGCTTCGGGCAAAAGGGGTTGGGACAGCGGAATCTGGGCAGAGCCATTCAACTGCTGATCGAAAGCTCAGAGACCAACGAGGGGAGATGCATGTTCGCCTATGATATTTTCAAGGCCCTTGAGCGGATCGTCCTCGATTATGTCACGGATGCAAACGACCGGATCAAGTACCTGGAAGACCTCAAAACAGCCAAAAGCCTCTATCGTGAACGCATCATGACTGAAATGTTCAATGCCTACATGGACGAGCCGCTTGCCATAAGGAAAGATGTCCTCAACTATGTCAACATGATCATCGGCGTGGACGCAGAGAACCTGGGGCCGGACCGCATGTGGAAATACAAAGATCCTCAATCCGGAGAGCTGAAGGCGATAAAAATCGATCAGCGCTACATCCACAGCGTAGAGGAAAGACTCGGCCTCAAAACCGAAGAGCAGCGGGAAACATTTCGGACATCGATCCGGAAGATCTATGGACAAAAAATATCCGTCGATCCGAACTACGATTTCATGGACAATCTGGAACTGGTCAAGGCGGTGACCGATGTCCGGTTGAAATCCGATATCGCAGGCGCGGGAAGCCTGATCGGCGCACTGGCCAACCGGACCAACGAAGAAAACCAGAAACTCTACGATCGAATGATCGAGACGATGCTCCACAAGCTCAACTACTGCAACACCTGTGCACAGAAAACCATCGAATATTTCTGCACCCAGGAGGATGAGCATTAAAGAGATGAACCCGAAGAAACCATACCGGATCACCGGGCAAATCGGAGAAGGGTTGAGCCTGGAGCAGGAGCGCAGGAGGCTTTTGGAGTTGAACGGGGGCGGGTCCCATGACCCGGACCCGCCCCCGGAAAAAACTCTTGAGATCAAGGGAATCTATGAGCAATCGGACATGTTTTCCCTTCAAATGACTGCCTCGCTCGGGAACTCTTATCATACCCGCCTCAGTTCGATCGATGAGCTGCTCGAAAGAGACAACCAGCGGGAAAAGGACGGATTTCCCAGGAAAATACGCATGGGCCGCCTGATCAAACCGGGAAAAGACGCCTCGGAAAAAATCGTGGTGGTCCCGACCACCATCGAAGAGAAGCTGATTCATGACCGGGGGGAGGAAGACTCCAGCCAGGAGGGCGGAGGCGGCAGCACCGGCGGAGCCGGCGACGGGGAAGAAGGCGAGGTCATCGGTCGCCAGCCGATTCGAGGCCAGGATTCGGGAGGCGCGCAGGGGCCCGGCCAGGGCGAAGGCGCTGCCCACGAGCTTGAATCCAATGCCTATGACATCGGGCGGATTCTTACGGAAAAATTCAAACTCCCGAACCTGAAGAAAAAGGGAAACAAGCGATCGCTTACCCATTTTACCTACGACCTCACGGACAGGAACGAGGGAAGCGGCCAGTTTTTGGACAAAAAAGCCACCATACGAAAGATCCTGACGACCAATATCGCACTCGGCAATGCTTCGGAAGCCGAGCCGATCGACACCTCCCGCTTTCTGATCTCTCCGACGGATATGGTTTACCGGGTCCTTTCCCGGGAAAAAGATTACGAGTCGCAGGCGCTGGTCTTTTTCGTCCGCGACTATTCGGGTTCCATGCTCGGGAAAACGACGGAACTGATCGTGGCACAACACGTATTGATCTATAGCTGGCTGTTGTACCAGTACAGCCGTCAGGTGGAAACCCGGTTTATCCTCCACGACACCGAGGCGACCGAGGTGCCGGATTTTTATACCTACTACAATTCGAATGTGGCGGGCGGAACCAAAATCGCCGCCGCCTACCGCCTGGTAAACGAAATCGTGCGGCGGGACAATCTGGCTGCCGACTACAACATCTATCTGTTCCACGGCACCGATGGCGACGATTGGGACACGACCGGCCGGGATTCGATTCCGGAACTGAAGACGATGCTTACCTATGCCAACCGCGTGGGGATCACGATCGCCGAACACGCGGGCGGGGCGCGTTCCCAGACCGAAGTGGAGAGATACCTCAAGAATTCGGATCTGCTCAATCAGAAGCCGGACCTGATCCGGCTCGATATCTTCCAGGACGATGCCGACGAGAAGCGCCTCATCGATGGGATCAAGCTGCTGACATCGGAATAGAGCCGATCGGAAGCAGGCCTTGGCCTTCAAACTTAGACTCAGCGATGAACCTCAACCCCGCCCTGACGGGAATACGGGATGAACGAATGGGGAACAGCCGATGGAGTTGATCGAACAGCATACCAAAAAAATCATGGAAGGCTGCAAGGTGCGGGCACGCGATGAAGGGCTCAGCTTCCACGATGAAACTCTTGAGTATATCGTAACCAACCGGGATCTGCTGGAGCTCTCCGGAAAGCTGATGATTCCGACTCTCTACGACTATTGGGTGCACGATGTGGAAGTCATCCGTGAAAAGGGAAGATACGAGCTGTACCCCGGAAACCCTTACGAGACCGTGATCAACACGCGGCCGGCGATCTCTTTCTACAACGACAACAATCCGGACTGGCTCAACGTGATGATCTTCTATCATGTTCTTGCCCACATCGATTTTTTCCAGAACAATCTCTATTTTCAACGTACATGGAACGATGATTTTACCGGACAGGCCCTTTCCGATAAACGGATGATTGCGAAAATGAGATCCGACAAAGGACGGTGGGTCGACTATATTATCGAATTTACCCGCGGCATCGACAATCTGGTCGGATACCATTTGGAGCTTGGCAATTCGGTGCCGAAGAATGGGAGCAGAAACGCCAAAAAAGTCGATTTTTACTTCGACGTGTTCCTTCAGTCCACAAAAAAGGTGCCTTCGAACGAATACTTCAAGGAAATCGAAAGGTACAACCGCTGCAGGAGGGAAGATAAGGTCGTCGGGGAGGAGGTTTTTTTATCCGAAATCGATCGCAAATATCCCGAGTTCAAAGCGCTCTACGATAAGCATAGGAATGTCCGGCTGAGGCGCCCCAAGGATCTCATCGAGTTCATCATGGAACATTCCGAATTCTTGAACAGAGAAGAAAATCGATGGATGAAATCTGTCATGCAGGTGGTGCGCAACACGGCGCTTTTCTTCTCCCCCCAGATCAGAACCAAGATCATGAATGAGGGGTGGGCCAGCTACTGGCACGAAAAGCTCTTTTTCAAAGACAGTCGGATCGAAGGACACGAAGTCGATTTCGCGCGGGTGCATGCGGGAGTCACCGCATTGCCCCGTGTTGGGCTCAACCCCTATGCACTCGGCATGCGCCTCTTCGAGCACATCGAAGCCGGAGGCGACAGAGGCAGATATTCTGTTGAGTTCTCGCGTTTGAAGGATGCGCAGGCCCGCAGCCGATACGATGCAAACACCGCCCAGGGCAAAGAACTGATCTTCTCGATACGGGAAAACATGTGCGATTTCATTTTCATCAACACCTTCGTGGATCAGGAGTTTGTCACTAAAAACAAACTTTTCGTCACGGGAAAACGCCTCAATTCAGAGAGATCTGAATGGGAGTATTTCGTCAAAAGCCGGGAAGCGGGCCAATACCGGCAGATGGTGCTCGACACCCTTTATCATCCTCCCTATATCGAAATCGATTTGGAAAAAGCGAAAAAGGGTACGCTCTATCTGATGCACCGGTTCGAAGGACGGCCGCTGGTGAAGGAATATATCCACAACACGATGCTCGGCATCGAGTTTCTCTGGGGAGGACCGGTCCAGTTGGAGACACAGGAACGGGTCTCGGCTTCCAAACCGCCTCTTGGATTTACCCCGCCGAGCGGGGTCCGCACGGAAACGGATGAAGCCGAAAAAAAATGGCAGCGTATCGTATACACGATGGAGGGGCGCAAGCTTTCAAGAAAGAATGTATAATCCCAACGCAGGGAAGCGGGCCTTTGCGGCTGAACGGTTCCCCCGATGAAACAAATCCATGTTTTGAGGCAGTTTATGGATAATATCAATTTTGCCCTGAGACATCTTAGAAACAACATGAGCGAGATGGATCAGCGCACGGTAGTCTCCTTCGAGGATTACCTCAAAGAACTGGTCCGCCGCCCCGAAACCGTCATGCGGAATGTTTTCCAGGTGCTTCATCATATGGTCACGGATCTGATCGGTGCAGGCAAAGACGAGTATCCCGGAGACCCGGAGTCGATCGATTTCGTCTATTACGACTGCCACCGTCTCTTCGTCGAGGATTCGGACCATCCGTATTTTGCCGACCGTCTTTTTGCCAACCGGCTGGTTCGGCTGGTGGAAGCGCTCAAACGGGGAGCGCAGCAAAACAAGATCTACATTTTCAAAGGCCCTCCGGGCTGCGGAAAGAGCACCTTCCTGAACAATCTGCTGATGAAGTTTGAAAAATACGCCGCAACGGAAAACGGTCTTCGTTATGAAGCCGTCTGGCGCTTCGAACGCAACCTGTTCGGCGCCTCCCTGGATCGCGAAAGCAGTCCGGCTCTGCTCACCGTGTGCCAGATGCTCGAACAGGAACACAGAGAGGATGTTTTGCGGATGTTCGAAGCGTCCACTCAGGGAGAACTCGAAATCCCTTGTCCAAGCCACGATGATCCGATCGTGATGATTCCAAAAGCATATCGACGGGCATTCCTGGAGGATCTTTTCAGGGATCACCCGTTTGGGGAAAAGCTGTTCCGCGAAAAGGAGTTCGACTGGGTTTTCAAAGACACACCCTGCACGATCTGCAGTTCTTTATACCAGGCGCTGCTGGACAAGCTCGAGGATCCGCAGAGCGTCTTTAAGATGCTCTACGCCCGGCCCTATCGGTTCAACAGGCGACTGGGCGAGGGGATCAGCGTTTTCAATCCCGGGGACAGGCCGCTCAAAGAAAACATACTGAGAAACCCGATGCTGCAAAAACAGATCAACAACACCTTAAATGACGGCGGCCAGGTCAAATACATTTTTTCCCAGTACGCAAAGACAAACAACGGCATCTATGCTTTGATGGACATCAAGACCCACAATATCGATCGGCTCATCGAGCTTCACAACATCATCAGCGAAGGGGTTCACAAAGTAGAGGACATCGAGGAGAATGTGAACTCTCTCCTTCTTGCGGTAATGAATCCGGAAGATGAAATGAACCTCAACGGGTATCAGTCTTTCCTGGATCGCGTGGAGTACATCAAGATTCCGTATGTCATGGATCTTTCAACCGAGGTGGAAATCTACCGCAACATCTTCGGCAGGCATATCGATAAGAGCTTTCTGCCCCGGGTACTGGAAAACTTCGCCAGGGTCATCATCTCGACCCGTCTGAACACCCGATCCGAAGCGCTGCTGGAATGGATCGGAAATCCATTGAATTACAGCCTCTACTGCGATGAGAATCTGCACCTCCTGAAGATGGAAATCTACTCGGGCCATATCCCCACGTGGCTTACCGACCAGGACCGAAAACGGCTGACCTCCAAACGCCGGAAGCGGATCATCGCAGAATCGGAAAGCGATGGGGACCAGGGAATTTCCGGACGCGATTCCATCAAGATATTCAATGAGTTCTACTCTACATATGCCGCCGAGGACAAGCTCATCAACATGTCCATGCTGTATAACTTCTTCAGCAAAGTTGGGCCGGAGCTGAATTCCGTCATACCGAGGGGATTTCTCGACTCATTGCTTCGGATGTACAACTACTGGGTGTTGCAGGAAGTCAAAGAAGCGCTCTATTACTACAATCCCGACCAGATCACGAGGGACATCCAGAACTACCTGTTTGCCATCAATTTCGAAATAGGCTCCGTCGTCACCTGCAGGTTCACCGGCGACAGGCTGGAGATCACCCCCGATTTCTTCGAAATGATCGAAAAGCATCTGCTGGGGGCCGAGGCGTCGAACCCGCGGCGCCTGGCTTTCCGTGAAGAAACCCAGAAGGAGTATACGGCCACCACCCTGCCGCAGGAAATCATGCTGCAGGACAAACCGCTTGTGGAAACCGAAATTTTCTCTTCGCTGCACGAACGCTACACCTATAATTTGAAGGAAAACGTACTCGATCCTTTCCTGCAGAATGAAAACTTTCGCCGGGCGCTCAGAGACTTCGACAGGACGGCATTCAAGACCTACGACAAACGGATCCAGGCCGACGTCACCTACCTCCTGGACAACCTCTGCAGCAAGTTCCGCTACACCAAGCAGGGGGCGAAAGAAGTCTGCATGTACGTCATCGACAACAATCTGGCGGAAAAGTTCGCACACTGAGGAGCTGAAAGTTGAAAGCTCAAAGCTCCAAGGAAAATCCGAATTCCCGACACTTCTGCTTTCAGCTTTCAGCTTTGGTCTTTGAGCTATCCGCCCACATTTCCCTGCGGTAGCTGGGTCCAGGTACGGTCGATGTGAGAGCCGATCTGGCCGACGAGATCTTCCATTTGGGTTTTCTCATCCGACCAATCGGTGGGGCATTCATTTTCCAGTCTTTCCTTCTGGAGATTCAGCTCGGTCAACAGATTCTTGATGTCGCCAACGACGGGCAGAATCTGCTGCTTGGCCTGGGTTCCGCCATCGTCGAGCTTCTGCTCGATTTTTCCGAGCGATTCCTTGAAGGCAATGAGTTGTCGTTCCATCTGGCTGCAAAAATCTTCTACCTGCATCGTAATCCTCCTTGCAGAAAAAGTTTATGTTATTTTATTGCGTTTTGGCTATTTGAAGAATGTCGCCCTGATGATGGTCTTTCCTTGCGGCTTCCAGCTTTTCACTTTCAGCCTTCGACTTTCAGCTCATCGATCTCTACTGCAGATAAACGGTCTTTATGTTCACGAATTCCTTGATGCCGTATGCGGACAGCTCTCGCCCGTAGCCGCTTTCCTTGATCCCGCCGAAAGGCAGCCGCGGATCGGACTTGACGAATGCATTGACAAAGCAGCTCCCGGCTTCCAGCCGATCCCTGGCGATCTTTTCTCCGCGTTCGATATCCCGGGTAAAGACGGCAGCCCCGAGTCCGTAACGGGTGTCGTTGGCAACGAGGACGGCTTCCGTCTCGTCCCTCACTGAAATAACGGCCGCAACCGGGCCGAATGTCTCCTCGTCATAGGCAGGCATCCCTTTCCGGACATTGGTCAACACCGTGGCCGGATAAAAGTTGCCTTCTCCCTGCGGTATCTCTCCCCCTAAGAGACAGTCCGCCCCTTTTGCGATGCTTTCGCGGACCTGCCTGTGCAGATCCTGCCGCAGGTCGGGACGTGCCATCGGACCGATTTCAACGGCTTCGTCCAGGGGGTCTCCCATTTTCTTGGATTTCATCCGCTCGACGAGCATCTCTTCGAACCGGTTCCGCACCGCTTCTACCACCACGAATCGTTTCGCTGCGATACAGCTTTGACCTGAATTCAAAAGGCGGGCGGCAACGCAGGCCTCTACCGTTTTTTCCAGATCGGCGTCCTCAAGCACCACGTAAGGGTCGCTTCCGCCGAGTTCCAAAACGGACTTCTTGAGCAGCCGGCTCGCATGCGCGGCCACTCCCCTTCCCGTACCGGTGCTGCCGGTAAGGGTTACGGCACGGACCAGGGGATGTTCGATGAGCTCTTCCACACGCTTTCCGGGCAGGAGAACGCTCCGAAAAAGATTTTCCGGCGCCCCTGCCTGATCCATGATCTTCTCGATTGCCAGGGAGCACCCCGGGACGTTCGAAGCATGCTTCAATACCGCCGCGTTTCCGGCCATCAGGGCGGGTGCGGCAAACCGGAAAACCTGCCAGAACGGATAATTCCACGGCATGATCGCCAGGACGACGCCCAGGGGATGAAAAGAGACATAGCTTTTTCCTGCCTCCATTCGTACCGGCTCGGGTTTAAGCATCTCCTCTGCATGTTCTCCGAAATACTCGCACACCCAGGCGCATTTTTCGACTTCGGCACGGCTGTCCCGAATCGGCTTGCCCATTTCAATCGTAATCAGCCGGCTGTATTCCTCATTGTTTTTGCGCAGGATCCTGGAAATATTTTTGAATACAGCCGCCCGTTCGGTAAAGGATTTGCTTCGCCACAAGCCGAAGGCGTCATGAGCCTTACCGATCCGGAGATACGCCTCTTCGGCAGAAGTCTTATCGTACCTCCGGATTGTCTTTCCGTTTGCCGGATTGATCGCTTCGTTTTCCATGATTCCTCCAACCGATTTCACTTTTTCATCGCCGGGCGATCTCCTCCGGGAAGGGATGAATCTCTCCGGCTTTGATGGGTCACGCATGAGACGGTAAGAAAAATGGACACGAGAAGCTCGAATGTACATGGGTTGAAACCCGCATATCGGATAAGTTTTACCGGTATATGACGGGTACATTGCGGGTTCGCAGGGTTGGGGGGATCTGGTATCAAGAGATGTTCAATCCCCACGGAAGGAGATCCTGAGAAAGCATTTCAGCGATGGGAAGATTCATCAATCGGAATTCTGGAAGCGCTGCAATAGAATGGAGCGCCTATTCGTTCCCACCGGCGTTTCCACCGGGTCGAAGAGAAGGACCGTCCGTTTGCAGCGAATGTTCGTCCGGATCCAGCTTCCGGTTTCGGAGAAGTTCGGAGAATTCGCTTAACTTATCCGACGGCCCCAGCAAAACGAGCACATCTCTCGCGGAAAGGACGGTTTCGGCGTCGGGGTTCGGAAGGGTCCGGACCCCGCGCTGGATCGCCAGTACGGTCACACCGTATCTCTTTCTCGGCTCGATCTCTCCGATCGATTTGCCGGCGACGGGCGATTTCTCTTCCAGACGCAAGGTGCGGATTTCGATATCGGGAAGATTCACTCTGAGTTCGCAGAACGAGGTCGATTCCTTGGAGAGGCTTCGAAACATCCGATAGGCATCTTTCCGTGAACTGCCGATGAGACGCTCGATCTCATCCCGGGGGATGACGTACTGGGCCATGACACGGCTTAAAATCTCCATGGAAGTTTCGAACTCCTCCGGTATGACCTGATCCGCTCCCGAAGCGTATAACCGCTCCATTTCGGTGAGAAATCGGGTCCTTGCAATGATGAATATCCGGGGATTGGCCTTCCGGGCCGCTGCAACCAGCCTTCTAGTCGCGGCAGGATCCGAAATCACCGCCACCAAAACCCTGGCCCTTTTGATCCCGGTGCTCTGGAGGACCGTTTCCTGGGAGGCATCCCCGTATTCGATCGGCTCTCCCGCCTTTTTTTCCTTTTGCACCGTCTCCGGATTCATCTCGATGATTACATAGGGAATACCGGCTGCTTTCGCGCCGCGTGCAATGTTTCTGCCGTTCAACCCATACCCGACGATGACGATATGGCCTTCTTTCTTGTTTTCGATTTCTTCTTCCGACTTCCATGAATTCCGCGCAAATCCTTCTTTGAGGATCTGCGGCAGGGGGAGTTTCAGGATGCGATCCGCCGCACGGGGAGCGGCGGCGATGATAAACGGCGTCAGCCCCATCGTGACGACGGATACATTGAGGAAGAGCTGATGAAGGCTTTCCGGCAGGAGGCCGAAGCCTGAGCCTCTGATAAAGAGGATGAAGCTGAACTCGCCGACCTGGCAGAGGGCCATCCCCGTAAGAAGAGCGGTACGGAGAGGAAATCCGAGCAAGAGCACGGAAAGACAGCCCAGGAGGCTTTTCAGCAGCAGGACGACGACTGCAAGCAGAATGACGTCGACCGATTCCTGGTAGAGAAATCTCACATCCAGGAGCATGCCGATGGATACGAAAAACAGGCTCAGGAAAACATCCCGAAACGGGATGATGCTGGCCAGAGTTTCATGACTGAATTCTGTTTCAGAGATGATGAGACCGGCCAGGAAAGCCCCCAGCGCCAGCGAGAGGCCGACTGCACGGGTGAGAAAAGCGACGGAGAAGCAGATGACCAGTATGCTCAATAGAAAAAGCTCACGGCTCCGGGTCCTGGCCACCCGGAAAAGCAGCTTCGGTATGAACCATCGGGCACCGGCCAACGTCAGTCCGATGATGGCGGCGGCTTTTGAAACCGAAAAGAGCGGGCTGCCCGCTTCCTGAGCCGGGGCATCGGCCAGAAAGGGAAGCAGAAGCATCATCGGAATCACCGCCATGTCCTGGAATATCAGGATCGCAAGCGCATTTTGCCCATGAGGGCTTTCCATCTCCGAGCGCTCCTGGTATATTTTCAATACGATTGCGGTGCTGCTGAGGGATACGAGAAAGCCGACAAATACCGACCGGCCGGGGGACAGTCCGAACTGCATGGAAAAGAACGCGGCGGCGAAGAGGGTCATCAGGACCTGGATCGATCCGCCGATAAAGACCGAACGTTTGACCCGCAAGATGTTTTCAAGTGAAAATTCGATTCCGATGCTGAAGAGCAGAAGCACGACCCCGATTTCCGAAAGAATGTTCACATCCTCCACCGCATCGACCAATCCAAGCCCATAGGGTCCGGTCAGTATGCCGGTCAGCAGGAAGCCGACGATGGTGGCCATATGAAACCGTATGCTGATCAGCATCACGGCGATAGCCGAAGCAAAGATCAGGGTGACATCGATCAATAAGGGGATTTCCATTAGGGGATTTCCATGGATTCCGCTTTTCTCGGACCGAAAACGACTCCTCCCTTTCTACCGCAGGGGGCGAAGCTGGTAGAATTTATATTAAGAATCGCTCTTGAAGTCAAAGGCTTCCGTTACCCGGGTGCGAAAGAGAAGTTGTCGAGACCGGATCAATATAGAACGCCCGCTTGAACGAAATAAGTAAAAGACCCCATTTCACCGGTAATCGGATCGATTTATACGAAAAGAGATCGCGGTCATCCATGAAGCCCCAGTGAGAAGAAAGGATGCACGGCTCTCCAGGTTCAGGTGCAGGTTTCGGCCGCTCCGGATCTGAAAGCCTGAATCCCGCCGAACCGGGAAAACGGGGAATCCGAACTGGAGCTTTTAAGATAACGTGGAAAGAGATTAAGGGCTGGAGGATACCACATGCAGTCGTCAGTTAATCGCGTCGCTTTGGTGACAGGAGCGAACCGGGGGATCGGGTTCGAGATCTCACGGCAGTTGGCTCTGAAGAAGATAACCGTTCTGATGGGATCCAGGGATCCGGAAAGAGGGAGGGCATCCTGCAGCAGCCTCTCCAAACAGGGGCTCGACACGCATTCTGTGCTGCTGGATGTGACAGATCCCGCTACGATACAGGCAGCCCTTGGCAGGATTCAGGATGAATTCGAGCGGTTGGACATTCTCGTCAACAATGCCGGGATTTCGATCGACTCCCACACCTCGATCCTCGAGTTGAGCGTCACCGTTTTTCAAAATACCCTTGAGACAAACGCATTCGGCCCGTTGCTGCTGAGCCAAGCGTGTATCCCGATGATGAGGGCCAATCGCTACGGGAGAATCGTCAATATGTCCAGTACTCTGGGATCCCTGAGTGAGATAGCAAGACCGGATTCCAAGGGCGCACAGGTTTTAGCCCCGGCCTACAGGCTGTCCAAAACGCTTCTGAACGGAATGACGGTTCTATTGGCAAAGGAGCTGATGGGCACCAATATTCTGGTCAACTCCGCCTGTCCCGGGTGGGTTCGAACCGATATGGGAGGAGACCGGGCGGCTTTGTCCCCGGAAGAAGGTGCCGCTACACCCGTCTGGCTTGCCACCTTGCCCGACGACGGGCCGACCGGCGGCTTCTTCCGCCAAAAGCAGCCGGTACCCTGGTAGGAATTTTAGATTTTAGATTTTAGATTGTGGTTCCTATACCAGCTTGGGGGTGAGGATGCCCGAACTTCCCGATGTTGAGACCTTCAGACTTCACTCCGACACCGGATCCACCTTCAGCGGCGGCCGGCCGGCTTTTTTCCTCAACCGGTTGATCGTTTTTAGAATCGAAGGTCTGCGGACGATGCCGTTTAGAATGCGGCGCTTCTGCGGAAAATCGAGGAGCAGAAGCCCGATGGCAAGCGTCAGCAATCCCTGTCCCGGAAGAAACAGCATGAGGAGGCCTGCCAGAACGAAAACCCCGCCGATGATGTTCTTGATCAGCCGGTACCAAAAAGGACGATTTTTTTTAACCCGGCCGCCGTGTGGGTTTGAAAGAAAAGTATCGGACGGGAGTCGAATCAGGATGACGGGAACAGCGAGCATGCTCCCTAAAAATGCCGCTATCGAAATGGAGCCGACCCACCAGAGAACACTTTCATGCTCTTGAATCCACTCTGCAAGTACAGAAAAATCCACATCCGCCTCTTTTTAATTGCTTCGTAAACTACTGGAAATGATCGGTAAAGATTTGGATAATCTTTTTTTTTGCCTGAAATGTCAAGCAGAATGAAGCATCTCCCGATGCAGTCATGGTTTCTGGTATTTTTCTTCCATGAACCCATCCTCTCTGAGCTGTCAAGAGGATGAAAAGGAAATTTAGGGTGGGGGAGAGAATTGAATCATCGAACTTGGGTGTAAAGATATCGACCTGCGCACAGGCGAACTACCTTCTATATTTTATGAAAATCCACAGCAGCCAAATCAAAGCACCAATCAAACAGATCGTCAACAAAACGATTTGTCCGGTGGTCATAACCTTTCAGCACCTCCTTCTTTTGGATTCATCCGGAGATCTTCCATTCCGAAAAAAAATAACTGCAGCCGGAGGCTCCGTCAAGCCGTCAGAGCGCAGAGATGGGTGAGCGTCTTCATATGGAAATACGCGGTCGTGCAAACTCGGCAACTCAACAAGATATCCCCTATCTCACCAGCAGAATCGGATTCGGGATCTCGTCAACCAGACGGCAGAGCTGTTCACCTTGAAAGTCTCCGCTGTCGCAGGGGATCACGACCGGCCCTCCGCCCTCAAGTCGGATGAGGTGCTTGATCTTTGCCAGGGTGGGCTGGATCACCAGTCGGAAATTCGAGGCCAGTTCGTGCGACTTCAGTCTTTCCATTGCGGCGGATTGAATCTCTTGTGCGCTCTCCTTTTGGGGGGCGAGAATGAAAACGGTCAACTGGCCGTCTTTTATCTTGACCAGGTGAATGGATGCCTCCAGGGCCTTCTCGGCCAGTGGCGTTCCGTCATGAAAGACGGATACCGGCACATCCAACCGGTACCCGTGCTGCAATACCAGCATCAGCCCCTGTCCCCTTGAAACGATGAACTGTGCGGTGGAGCCCATATGCCGATGCAGGGATCGGCCGAGTTTTCCCATGATCACCAGATCCGCCTCCGATGCCGCCGTCATCACCTGGGAAGCCACCGAGCCACGGACAACCCGGAACTGCCAGGACACCCCGGCCTTTTCGGCAGAAGAGGCAAGCATCTGGCGCATTCGATGGGCTTGGGCGCGCAACTGCCGTTCGATTTGATCGCGTTCGATCCGCTGCAGAGTGGAGGTAAAAAGATCGAGCTCTCTCGCGAAGGGAAACTCCGACATCCGAATGAGGTTGATGTCTTCGACAAAAAGCCCCGTAACTTCCGCTCGAAACCTGGTGGCGAGCGCCACTGCCGCCTGCACTGCGGCGGCACTGTGAACGGATGCATCCAGAGCAACGAGGATGTTCCGGATGGAGAGTCCCCGCTCTTGTTCCTTCATATCGATTCCCTTTTTCCGTTTTCGTTTTTCTGGATAAAGTCCATCCGCTTTTCCGCCAGCACCGCCAGCCTGGCACGCACCCTGCCGTTTATCGTCTCCGGCGGATAGCTGCCGTCTTTGTCGACCTCTCCGGCGGGAAGTCCGGTCAGAATCGAGATCCCCTCGTCCACATGCGTCACTGCAAAAATGTGGAACCGGCCTTCGGAAACCGAATCGATGACATCCTTCCTGAGCATCAGATGCTTTCGGTTCGAAGCGGGGATGATCACCCCCTGGACTCCGCTCAAGCCGTTGGCTTTACAGGTGTCGAAGAATCCTTCGATCTTTTCGTTGACACCGCCGATCGGCTGGATCTGACCATGCTGATTGACCGAGCCGGTGACTGCAATGGACTGTTTGATCGGAACCTCGGCAATTGCAGACAGCAGCGCATAGAGTTCTGCGGAAGAGGCACTGTCTCCCTCGACTCCGCTGTAGGATTGTTCGAACACGAGACTTGCGGAAAGCGAAAGCGGCTGGTCCATCGCATATCGCGCCCCCAGAAAGCTCGACAGAATGAGAACCCCCTTCGAGTGGATGGGTCCGCCCATCTCCACTTCCCGTTCGATATCGACCACCTCTCCTTTGCCCATCCGGATGCGGGCGCTGATGCGGCTGGGCCGTCCGAAGGCAAACTCCCCGAGCTGGATGACGGATAAGCCGTTGACCTGGCCGACCCTGCTTCCTTCGGTGTCGATAAAAACCGTACCCCGATGGATCTCCTCCTGCATCCTCTGCCGGATTCGATCGGAGCGGAAGATCCATTCGTCGATTGCCTTTTGAACATCGGCGGCATTTACGGCGCCGTTGCCGTTCTGCCCCGCCCAGTAATCGGATTCTCTCAACAGATCCTTTATCGTCTGCATGCGGATGGTAAGCCGTTCCCCGTCTCCCACCAGACGCGCGCTGTGCTCGACGATGCGGGCGACGGCACTGCGGTCGAAGGGGCGCAGCGAATCCTTTCTGACGAGGTCGGCAAGGAGCCTGCAGTAATCGTCCTGGTTGTCCGGCGTTCGGTTCATCACGGTGTCGAAATCGGCAGTCACTTTAAATAGATCGCTAAACTCCGGATCGTAGTTTTTCAAAAGATAGTTTACATTCGGGGGCCCCATCAAAACGACCTTTACATTCAGCGCAACCGGTTCGGGATCCAACGATACCGTGCTGATCATGCCGTAGAGCGCTCCCAACGACTCGATCTTGATCTCGGAGGATTTCAGGCACCTTTTCAATGCCTCCCAGGCAAATGGCTGGCTGAGGATCTTGACGATATCGAGAATCAGGTATCCGCCGTTTGCCCGGTGGAGCGCCCCCGCCCGGATCATGTCGAAATCGGTCAGCAGCATCCCCATGTGGGGCAGGTGTTCCACTCGTCCGATCAGGTTCTGGTAATTCGGGTTGTCTTCATAGACGACGGGGGCCCCCCGGATGTCGCCGTTGTTTACAATCACATTGACCTTGTATCTCCTCAGAAACGGATTCTCCGGCTTTTCCCCGGAGGGCGGCTTCTGTCCGGATTGAAAGATCTGCTGCAGAGCGGATTTCTGTTCGGAATCCTCGGGGAGAAGCGCCTGGACATGATCGATGATGTCTTTTTCCACGGTATTGAGATAATCGATGACTTCCGACATGCCTTCGTATTTTCGCCGGAAATCCTCGATGAAGGGGCTGACAACGAATCCGGTAATCTCTTTATCCAGGCGCCCGATCTTTTCCCTCATTTCGCGTTCCCAGCCAGGCATCCTCTGAAAGATCTTCCGGGTTTGCGCCTGGAGCTCTTCGATCTCACCTTCAACCTTTCTGCGTGTTTCTTCCGGCAGCTTGCTGAATTCCTCAGGGGGGATCACTTCTTCGTTTCTTACCGGCGCGAAAACGATGCCCGCAGGGGTTCGGAGAACCGTAAGGCTTCTCTCCTTCGCCTGCTGCTGGACTTTCTCGAGTGCCTGCTGCTGCAGCTCCTGGAACTCCTGTGCGATTGTCTGCCGCCGGTTCTGGTACTCTTCATTTTCGAAACTCGACTTGACCGCATTTCTGACATTTTCGATCAATTTCTCCATGCTTTCGGAAAAAAGGCGGCCTTGCCCGGGGGGCAAGTGAAGCACCCGGGGTTGGTGAGAGATTTCAAAGTTGTTCACATAGCATACATCCGGAGGAACCGGCTCCTTGGAGGATCGCTCGTCGAGAAGATGCCGGATGAGCGAATATTTTCCGGTTCCGGGATATCCCGCGGCGAAAATATTGTAGCCTTTCTTTTCGATGCCCACGCCAAAATGCAGTGCCCTGACCGCGCGGGGCTGTCCGATGAACTGATTCAATCCATCCAGATCCGAAGTGGTTTCGAAGGAGAGCTGGTCTCCCCGAAATGGATGGTAGAGATCTTCCGGAGTCAATTCTTTCGCTGAAATCGTCATGGCTTTTTACCCTTTTCTGTCTTGTCCCGGATTCCCGTTCGGGCCGGAAACAAAGGAGATGCGTTTTTCCCGTGAGGAACTGCTGATCTTTCTTTGATACTGTAACGGTTCGGCTTGCTGAAATAAATGGGGTGGGTACGCAAATCTCTTGAGGGCCAACGGTAGTTTTCCTGCTTCTTTACTTTTATCCGGCCGCCCGCCGGTCGATTTCCTTTTCCAAAATCTTAAGGCTGCCGTCCGCTTCCTGCTTCAGCTCTTCAAGGATCTGCAGAAGCTTGGCGGGAAGTTCCTGTTTCAAAGCCTGTTCGGTGCAGGCGCGGATGTGCTTTTCGAGCCTGACACCTTCTTGAAGCAGTACCTCTTCATGATTCTTCTTGACGGTAGCCTTGATCCTCATCCACAGGCTTTCCAGTGCTTCCTTTTCCGTATCGGGTGCCATCGGAAGTTTTTCCAGGCTTCTCATACCCTCTTCCAGCCTGGAAACAAACACTCTTCTGGCTTCGACAAGGCGCAGGAAAAACTCCCTCAAAGACGGATCTTCGACAATCGAAGAAGCGGTTTCATACTGATCCGCTGCATCGCTGCAGGAAAGGATCACATCATTGACAGCAACCGATCTTTGATCTTCAAGCACTGCCTCCTCCCTTGCAGATCCTGCCGGATTCCGGACGCATGGACGGACTCGATTCCTGCCGCGGATTATCTGCGCCTGTAGCTGAAAAGGAGTGCGGGCATTCTGTTGGGCTGTTCATTCGGCTGCCTGGCTTTGTTGACCTTCAGGATTCTTCCCTGGAATTGTGAACCATTCAACTGTCTGATGGCTTTTTCCCCATCGGATTCCGCGGGCATTCTCACGAATCCGAAGCCTCTCGGTTTTCCGCTTGTTTTGTCCTTCAGGATATGTACCGACGCGACCCGTCCATACTGATTGAAAAGACCCATGATCTCTTCTTTGGTAACGCCATAGGATAGGTTCCCGACATAGATGTTCATTGCACACTCCCCGTCAAATGATCCAAAATTTCGATTATCCTGCAGAACGCGAAACGGTGTTTAGATCTCCCTTCCTCTCCCTCCCCACCGCAGGGACAAAGGTAACGGGACCCTCTCCTAACGAAGGAGAGAGAAAGATTGTGGTTGGATGTGAACGAACTTCGGCAGGTTGTCTATTATTGACGGTCTCGTAAAAAGTCGAGAATTGACCCTTTTTGTCATTCCGGCGAAAGCCGGAATCCAGTGATTTCAACAGGTTCTGGATGCCGGATCGAGTCCGGCATGACGGTTTTAGGACTTTTTACGAGTCTGTCATTATTGTATTGCTGAAATTATAATTGCAATTCCGGATCGACGATAAAATGGGGTGGATACGGTATTTAAAGTGTAAATCAGGGTTAGCCCCTCTCGATTCAGTGAGAGCAGAGGGGGCCAAGACCTTCCGCAGCGATATTTCAGGCAAAAACGGACATCTTACCGGCTCCTTTCCTTTTCTATCTGAGTGCTTTTCCCTCCCAAAATACGGGATCACCCTACTTGTCGATACGGGCACCTCATTTTAAGTTTGAACGACGCTTGATTTATTCTTAAGTCCGTGAACGAAAATGGATGCTTCGGGCGCGATAACCACGACCGAATCCACCTGAGGCTGAAAAGCCGGAAATTACCGAGGTGATACGATGCCGCTTTTTAAGAATCGAATCGATGCAGGGGCATTGCTGGCACAGGCCCTCCTGGAGTACGCAAACCGTGAAGATGTCATCGTTCTGGGGTTGCCGAGAGGCGGTGTCCCAGTCGCATACCAGGTTGCAGAAGCGCTGCAGGTTGCGATGGATGTGTGGATCGTTCGAAAAATCGGAGTTCCGGGGCAGGAAGAATTGGCCATGGGAGCCGTCGCCTCGGGAGGCATCCGGATCTTGAACGAAGACATCGTCGATCAGCTTGGTATCCCGGCGACTGCTGTGGCTGCAGCCGCTGCACAGGAGCAGGTTGAGCTCGAACGGCGCGAACTCCTCTATCGCGGGGTTCAAACGGATGTCGACCTGAAGAATCGAACCGCGATCGTCGTGGACGACGGGATGGCCACAGGCATGAGCATGCGTGCTGCAGTCATTTCTCTCCGAACTCGGAATCCCGGGGAGATCGTCGCGGCGGTTCCCGTTGCAGCGTCTTCTCCTTGCGAGTTCCTCCGTCGGGATGCCGATCGCGTTGTCTGCCTCAATACGCCGGGGCCATTCCGCGCGGTCGGTCAATGGTATGAGGATTTTTCCCAGACGACTGACGACGAGGTCCGATTCTACATCGATAAAGCTTCCCGCATCGGAAAGAAGAAGCCGCTTTGCGGCTAACGGCGTTTTTCTTTTTAGATAAAGACGCCTATAATGGGGTTCCAGCCGATGCGCTCCGATCGAGGCGTATCGAACTCCCAGGGCAGCGGGCGAAAAAGAGGAAAAGATTCATCCGGAACCGAGGTGAAAAATGCAAAGAGAAGCCATGCTCTACGAACCGCTCAGCAAAGGAAAAGTCCACTGTTACCTGTGCAACCATCACTGCCGGATTCCGGATTCCAAATATGGAAAATGCGGCGTCCGGCAGAATCAGGGTGGAACCTTATATACCCATGCGTATGGGGAAGTCATCGCCGCCCATGTCGATCCGATTGAAAAAAAACCGCTTTATCATTTTTTCCCCGGGTCCACTTCTTTTTCCGTAGCCACACCCGGGTGCAATTTCAGGTGCGGATTCTGTCAGAACTGGCAGATCTCCCAGATTTCGGAGGAAAGACGAGGCCACCGCTTCGGTACCGAGCTTTCGCCCGAAAAAATCGTCGAAGAAGCTCAAAACCGAGCCTGTCGGAGCATTTCCTATACCTACACCGAGCCGACCATCTTCTTCGAGTACGCCTATGAAACCGCAAAGCATGCAAAGGCAAGCGGGGTTGCCAATGTGTTCGTCACCAACGGGTTTATGACGACCCAGGCGCTGGACATCATTCAGCCGTACCTGGATGCCTGCAATGTGGATTTGAAATCGTTCAGCGAGGAATTTTATAAAAAGACGTGCGGAGGACGGCTGGAACCGGTTCTGGAAACGATCCGGCACATGAAGCAGTTGAACTTCTGGGTGGAGATCACCACCCTGGTCGTGCCCGGCAAAAACGATGACGAATCGCAGCTTGCGGGGATTGCCGGGTTCATCGCCGAAACCGATCCGGAAATCCCCTGGCACATCAGCCGATTTCATCCGGACTACGAATTCAACGATTCGCCCGCAACGCCGGTCGAAACCCTGGAAAAAGCCTATTCCATCGGAAAGAAGGCCGGTCTGAAATACATCTACCTGGGAAACGTACCCGGAAAAGCAGGAGATACCCGATGCCCCCGGTGCCAGGACCGGATGTTTCGGAGAAGAGGTTTCTCGACGCAAACCGAGAATTTTGCAAACGGCCGCTGCGCCTCCTGCGGAACGCGGATTGCGGGAGTCTTCTGATCGGATCGGTTGAATCCGACTCTCCCGCTGCAGCACGGCAGCTTACCCCTTTTCCATCCTCCATCCCGACCGGTCAACCGATCAACCTCTCAGCCGAGCTTGCCGTAAAGTACCCATTTTTTTTCGCCGAAATACGTATATTCATTTATTCCAAAGCGGGCACATAAATTCATAAGTAACCTATACGCGTTCTTTCCAGAGCTGCCGAGTCTGGAGTTCCAAGATACTCGACCCTTTCGCGAGAGGTTCTAATCATGAGAAAAATGGGTACCCGCTTCGGTTGGATCGTTTTCACTTTCTTTCTGGTCCCGTTTACCGTTTCGTCTCCGTATGCCGCCGGAGGAATCGAAAAAGCCATGACCGATTCCGATCTTCGCGCTGCGATCGAAAATGCGATTGCACAGGATCCGGTGACCGCATCGAGCGATATCGAAGTCAGAGTCGACGATGCGAACGTGATCCTTACCGGCCGGGCAGGCAATATCCTGGCAAAGGAGCGGGCAGCCCTCCTTGCGGAAGTTCTGAACGGTGTCTTATCCGTCGTGAACGAAATCGAATTCGTTCCGGACAGGCTGCGCCCGGATTGGGAGATTCTAAGCGATATCCAGCGTGCGCTCCTGCAGCACCCCGCCACGGAATCGCTTCAGATCGAAATTGCAGTAAAAAACCAGGCGGCGACGTTAATGGGAACCGCTCGGACTTACAGGGAAAAATCGCTTGCCGGTCTATTGGCGAAGGGAATCAAAGGTCTGGTGATCCTCAACAACGAAATAGAGGTCGTTCCACAGGAGCCCCGCTCCGATGAAGAAATAGAAGAGAATGTCAGGGCTGTTCTCAGGTGGGATGCCTATGTCGATGACGAGTCGATCGAAGTTGAAGCGATCGACGGCAAGGTGTTTCTCAAAGGAACGGTTCCCAATGCCGCTGAACGAAGGATCGCAAAATACGACGCATATCTTCCCGGTGTACGTTCCGTGGATATTTCCGCCCTGAAGGTAAAACCATATGATGAAGAAAGGGCTTTGCGTAGGGAGAAGAGCGCAGACACCACGGACGACAACATCAGAGAGGCCATAGAGAAAGCGCTTTTGAACGATCCGACTGTGCCGCATGCCGATATCGACGTTGAGGTAACAGACAGCCATGTCACCTTGAAGGGGTCGGTGGAGAACCTCACGGCCCGGAGAGCCGCTTCCCGCAATGCGGAGCATATCCTCGGGGTTTTGACAGTCGACAATCAGCTCGCCATTCGGTCGGATCGGAAGGTCAACGATCGCAAGGTAAACGACGAGATCCTCAGCGCCATGGATCGGAATCCATATCTTACAAAGGATTCTGTCGAAGTGGATGTCGATGCCGGCATCGTGAATCTCAGAGGACAGGTTCGCGCCTATTTTGAGAAGGAGGAAGCCGAAAACATCGCTTCTCGAATCAGCGGGGTGGTTACCGTCAACAATCTCCTCGAGGTCGAACATTATGGGCAGTATGCATACGATTTCTTCCTCGGAGAAGAATATCTGCCGGGCGCAAAATACCGGCCGGCTTCACTCGGAAAAAACGATGCAGCTCTGAAAAACCACATCCTGATCGAGCTGAATCGAAGTCCCTTCGTGGAATCGGAGAACCTCAGCATCGAGGTCAGGGATGGGCTCGTTCGCCTCAGCGGTTCGGTTCGATCCTGGACGGCGTACAATGCGGCCGAGGAGACCGCATACAACGCAGGCGCCGACTGGGTGGATAATCTGCTGGGAATCGAACCCTGATCTTTTCGAATCGATGCAGATATTCAATCGCTCGAACCGCACCAAAGTTTCGGCAGGGGTCATTTCACCTTTGCTTGAAACGGGCTTGCTTGAAATAACCGATCCAAAAAACCCAAAAACCCGAATCAGGAATACCGCAAGACCCGAACAGGGCGGCCCGCCGATTCTCCCAAAGTATTTAAGGGATCCAGATTTCGTCCTCATCAGACTGCAAATATATGAGCCCCTACAATACTCCTTGCGCGAGGAACTACCGATCGGTTGCACCTGTAAAGAAGAGAAACATCCGAATTCCGGATGTCCTGCAAACCGTTTGCCCGGAATCCAGGCTGAGGAACTTTCAACCAACTGTAAGCGTTGATCGCTAAGACGTATCACAGGTTTTGAGTGCGGCTGATATCCTGGGGGTTTGGAGAGATATCTGGAACGGTTCATTCTTTCTGAACTCTGCTGGAGCCCATCATATTCCTTCCCTGAGCGCATAAATTGGTTGGAAACGGATTGCTTTGGCAGACCATTGAACAAACCTCCCGGGCTAAACCTGGAAAAGTGCGTTATTTTCTTGCACCTGCCATCAAACCTGTCATATTATCACGCCTAAATATCAGAATCGCTTCAACAATTACGAATCATCACAAAAGGTAAAGCGATTCAATGCCAAACCGCCATGTAGTTTTCAGAGGTGAAGGATCAGCGACTTCGCGGATTGCGCCACGAGGAGCTCGTACAGGCGTTTATTGTGACTTAAGACCATTAAGCGATGGGGGAATGGAAGAGTAGCCCTGAAGATGAGAAAAATTCGGTCCTTTTTGAAAAGTAAGGACCCAGGAAGATAAAGGATTCTTTGAGCCTTACCGATTACCAGGCCAAATATTTTGCTCATGAGCTGACCCGGCGCTTTCCTCCGGACAGTGTCGAAAGGATTACTGCGGCATTTGCAGGTGCTCAGGTTGATCTGAACCCCCATCAGATCGATGCCGCCTTGTTTGCTTTCAAATCACCACTCTCCAGGGGGGCGCTGCTTGCCGATGAAGTGGGGTTGGGAAAAACAATTGAGGCCGGCCTGGTACTCTCACAGAAATGGGCCGAGCGAACGCGGCGCATCCTTGTAATTACCCCCTCTAACCTTCGCAAGCAGTGGTATCAAGAGCTGACTGAAAAATTCTTTCTGCCCTGCCGTTTGTTGGAAACAAAGTCCTACAATGCCGCTGTCAAACAGGGCGATTTTCGTCCCTTTGAAGCACCGGAAATTGTCATTTGCTCTTACCATTTCGCTAAGAGCAAAGCTGATGATGTCCAGGCCGTTCCATGGGATCTGGTCGTTATTGACGAAGCCCATCGGCTGCGGAATGTCTATAAACCTTCCAACATCATTGCCAGTACCCTTAAGATTGCCCTCGCCGGTAAGGACAAACTGCTGCTGACGGCCACCCCCTTGCAGAATTCTCTGCTTGAGCTGTTTGGGTTGGTGAGTTTCATCGATGAGCACACCTTCGGCGACCTGAAGAGCTTCCGGGAGCAGTTCGCCAATCTCAGCCAGGAGCAGGTATTCAAAACCCTCAAGATGCGGCTCAAACCCGTTTGCCACCGCACCCTGCGACGCCAGGTGATGCCGTATATCAAATATACTCAACGCTTGCCGATCGTTGAGGAATTCACTCCGGCGGAAAGTGAAGATCGGCTCTATCATCTGGTCTCGGGATACCTCCAACGTGACAACCTTCAAGCTTTGCCGGCCGGCCAGCGATCTTTGATGACACTGGTGCTGCGCAAATTGTTGGCCTCATCCACTTTTGCCATTGCAGGCGCCCTGGCCTCGATTTCCAACCGGCTGAAAGCAAAGCTTCGCAAGGTGAAATCGGTCGAATCTCTTGCCGATGAGCTGGACCAGGATTATGAAGCCCTTGACCCAACTGCAGAAGAGTGGGGAGAGAACGAACCTTCCGATAGCCTTTCCGAGGATGATCGCAAAGCCATCGAACAGGAAATCGCCGATCTTGACGCTTTCACCCATTTGGCCACCTCCATCGAACACAACGCCAAAGGTATGGCTTTGCTCAAGGCACTGAATATCGCCTTTGCCAAGGCCGCCGAAATCGGTTCGGCGCAAAAAGCCGTGATCTTCACCGAATCGCGGCGCACGCAGAGCTACCTGCTGCGCCTCTTGTCGGACAGTGCCTTTGCCGAGGGGATCGTATTGTTCAACGGTTCCAACGCGGATGAGCGTTCCAGAGAGATTTATGCGGCTTGGTTTGAGCGCCACAAGGGAACGGATCGCGTGACCGACTCGCGCACGGCGGATATGCGTTCGGCCCTTGTGGATTACTTCCGCGAACAAGGTCGCATCATGATCGCCACCGAGGCGGGTGCCGAGGGTATCAATCTGCAGTTTAGCTCGCTGGTAGTGAACTACGATTTGCCCTGGAATTCCCAACGCATCGAGCAGCGCATCGGGCGATGCCATCGTTACGGCCAGCAGCATGATGTGGTGGTGGTCAATTTCCTCAATCGCAAAAACGCAGCGGATAAACGGGTTTTTCAGCTTTTGTCCGAGAAGTTCCGGCTTTTTGAAGGTGTCTTCGGGGCCAGCGATGAAGTGCTGGGCGCCATCGAATCCGGGGTGGATTTTGAAAAACGCATTGCCGCCATCTATCAGTGTTGCCGCAAGCCGGAAGAGATTCAAGCCGCCTTCGATGAACTTCAGCGCGAACTGAGCATGGAAATCAACGAAGCCATGACCCGTACCCGCCAGCAACTACTGGAAAATTTTGATGATGAGGTGAGGGAAAAGCTCAAGATCCGTGATGAGGCATCCAAGGCCCATCTCAACTATTTCGAACGCCTGCTTATGCA
>QZKK01000235.1 GCA_003599475.1 Desulfobacteraceae bacterium | reverse complement strand
AGGCCTGTCAGAAGTCCTTTGATCCCGTGGGAGAGAGATCCCATCATCAATCCGAGAGAGGAAAGATGATCCTGGAGCTCGCTGATCTGGGCGATGTCGGTGGACATGACCATCACCTGGGCGGTTGCACCGTCCGAAGACCGTATTGGAAAGGTCCAGGCGAGGACTTTCTGAAATTCCCCGTTTTTCCGCACATACTCCATCTCATATTGGTAGGACTTCCCATCGGCAAAGGTTTTCCACACCGGGCACTCCGGGCAGGGTTCGCTCCGTTTTCTCAAGACTTCGTAGCACAGGCGGTCGACTGCGGCCCCGAAATCCTCCTCGAGCCGGCGGTTGGCGGCGGTGATCCGAAGCTTTTCGTCATAAAGCAGCAGATAGCATGGCAGCCGGTCCAGCACCTGCTGGAGCCCGCCGGGGCGAGGGGGGCGGGTGCCGGAGGCCTCCGGATGAAGACCCTGAGCCAACTGTTTGGTTTTTTCCAGAAGAAGCGATTCGAGCCTTTCGGTGTACTGCCGCAGCTCTGTTCGGACGAGGATCTTTTCCTGGGCGCGTTTGACGGCGGCTTCCAGGGCATCGACGCCGATCGGTTTGGTGATGAAGTCGGATGCATCGTATTGGAAGCTTCGAACGGCGAGGTTTATATCTCCGTGACCGGTGATCATGATCACTTCGGTATCCGGATCGATCTGCTTGATCCGATTGAGGAGGTCAAGACCGTCCATTCCGGGCATCTTGATGTCGGTCAGCACGATTGGAGGATGGGTTTGCTCGAAAATTTCAAGGGCTTCTCGGCCGTTTTCAGCGGAAAAAGTTTTATAGCCCATGTCCGAAAGGGAGATGGACAGCACTTCGCGAATATCGGCCTCGTCATCTACCAAAAGAATTTTCTTTTCCATGGCAGCAGAAAAGTTTTTCGAGTTAGAGGTTTCAAATCGAATCCCAGAGGGGAAGCTCCACCAGGAAGCAGGCGCCTCCTTCCGTCGACGGAAGCACCCGAATGGCGCCGCCGCATTCCTTCACGATGCCGTAGCTGATGTACAGACCCAGCCCGGTTCCCTTTCCGGCCGCTTTGGTGGTAAAGAAAGGCTCGAAAATCTTATCGGCAATCGCATCGGAAACGCCGGGGCCGGTGTCGTGGACTTCAACGACAATATATTTTTTTTCGGCTCTGGTGACAAGCGTGATCCGCCTTTGGTCTTCCCCTGCCGTCTTTCCCTCCCATTTCTCCTCGATGGCATCCCGCGCATTGACCAGCAGATTGATAAACACCTGCTCCAAACGGCTCGGGTCGGCTGCAGCTTTGGGAAGGTTCTGTCCCGTCCTGTTCACGACCCGGATCCCCCGAAGCTTGAGCTGCTCCCGGAAAATCTCGTAAGCCCGCTCCAATGCCTCGTTTACGTCCACCGGCTGCCTGTCGAAATCGGATTTTCTGGCAAACTGGCGCATGTGTTGGATGATCCGGGATGCCCGATCCACGTTTCCGTCGATTTTTTTGAGCATCGTGGCGAGGATGTCTTCTTCGATGGCCGCCTGCTGTTCGAGTTTGCGGAGGATGAAGCCGCTTGCGGTCTTCATGACGGACAGCGGTTGGTTGAGCTCATGGGCGATTCCGGTCGCCATCTCCCCCAGGGTGGCCATCTTGCTGGCCTGGATCAACTGCCGCTCGGCTTCCAATTGCTGGGTGATATCGCTTGTGGTTACTAGAAACACCTTGCTTCCGCTGTAATCCGACGGGGAGACCCGGATATCGACGTAAATGACGTCGCCGTGCCGGGTCAGATGTCTGACCTTGTGCAGCAAGGCTGCCTTATTTCCCCCCGAGGCGAAGGACTTTCCATCATGCGGTTCGAAGATATCGAGAAAAGATCTGCCGATCATTTCGTCCCTTGTAAAGCCGTAGACGGATAGGACGCTCTGGTTGCAATCCAGGATTTCAAGAGTCGTCTGATCGAGGACAAAGGCGGGGTTGGGGATCTTGTTGAAAATCTCCTGGTATTTTTTTTCAGAGCTCTGCAGCTTCTCTTCCAGCTCTCTTCGGTGGGTAACATCCAGGCTCATTTCCATGGCGGCCACGACATCGCCTTTTTCATTCCGGATGGCCGACGTCTTGACCACCCAATAGGCTGCGGAGCCGTCCTTGTTCACGCCGGTTTCCTCGGCATAATGAGACTTTCCGTCTATGAAGGTTTTCTCCACAGGACAGCTTTCGCATTTCTGATTTCGTCCTTTGTAGGCATGATAGCAGTAGTCTCCCAGTCTGGGATTGAAATGTTCCGAGAACTCCCGATTGAAACCGATCAGCCGGTAATCTCTGTTTTGAACGGTGATCAGGCAGGGTACCTGCTCGAAAAGATTCTGATATTCATTGCGCTGCCGATTCAGCTCTGCCTGCTTTTGACCGATTTCCCCGCCCATCCGGTTGATTGCGGCCGCCAGATGCCCGATTTCATCGTTTTGGCTGATTTCAACCGGGGTGTCGTAATTTCCGCGTGCCATGCGGTGAGTTCCGATGATGAGTTTCCGGATGGGCAGATTAATCAGTCGCATGACGGAGATAGAGACGACGATCAAAATCGCCAGCAAGATCAAAACAGCCGGAACGATCATTCCCCTTTCCAGTCCCTTTTCCAGGTTCGGGATCGTCTTTGCATGGCGGATCAGGAAGTGTGACCAGGTCGCGATCGACAGCATCAGCGTTGAGCCGAAGATGAGGGTGAGCTTAAAACCGAGGCTGTGCCGCAGGTTTTTAAGAGATCTCATGATCCGTTTCATGTTCAATGAGAGTTTTCAGTGTTCAGTGTTCAGCGTTCAGGGCACTGCCGGCCCGCCGAGGCGACCAGTTAGACCCCTCTAAAAGGCTATCGAATGGGATTCGTTCCTTCATTCGATGTTGGACGTTTCCCGCCCCTGTCGGGATTCGACGTTCATATCCCCTGCAAGGCGGCGTCGATGATCTCGAACATCTGCTCTTCCCTGAATCCTTCCAAAACCGAAGCGCTGTTCGGGCAAATTGCAGCACAGGAACCGCAGCCTTGGCACATCGCCGGGTTCACGACGATTTTTTCCAGCTCTTTATCGAAACTCCGCGCGTCGTAAGGGCAGGCATCGATGCAGCGTTCACACAGGCTGCAAAGGCTATGATGAACGCTTGCCACGATTTTTCCGGACGGTAGATTTTTTTGCGATAGAATTCGAATCGACCTTTGGGCTGCCGCTTCGGCGGTGGCGATGGCTTCGGTGATCGAACGCGGAGAAAGGGCCAGCCCGCAGGCAAATACGCCCTCCTTGATCGAATCGACCGGCCGCCACTTGAATTCCGCCTCCTGAAAAAATCCGTCCGGGCCTACCGATGCACCGAAGGAAGCGGCTAGGTCCGCCTGCGGATTGGGCACGATTCCGGCAGACAGAACCAGAAGGTCGGCATCGATTCGGATGTTGCGGCCGAGGATGGGGTCAAAGGCGGTTACCTGCACCGCCTTAGCGTCGTTTTCGGTACTGCCGGAGGCCGTCACGACCGGCTTTTTGGCGACATCGTACTGGATAAAAATGATCCCGGATTTGCGGGCTCGAGTAAAGTAGGTTTCCATAAATCCATAGGACATCATGTCCCGATAGAAGATGTAGACGGCGATATCCGGATTTTTTTCCTTGAACTCCAGAGCGTGTTTCAATGCGGAAGCACAGCAGACGCGGCTGCAGTAGTTTCTGGGTTCTTCCCTCGAATCCACGCACTGGATCATGACCACCGATTCGAGTTTGGCCGGGTCGACAAGACCCTCCGATATTTTTACCTCAAGTTCCCTCTGGGTGATGATCGCTTCAATCTTTCCGTAGTTGTAGGACGAGGGAACGGCCTCCGATCCGCCCGTCGCCAGAATGGTCACGCCGTGTTCGATGGTCCCAGCGCCGCCTTCCGCACGCTCGACGACGGTATGGAAATTTCCGACCTCGCCCGACGAAGCGACCACCCGAGTCCCCGTATGGGCTTTGATCCGGGGATGCTTTTCGATCTTGATCAGTATGTCATCCAAGAGAGTTTTAACCGAGTTCCCATCGATCGTCTTTTGCAGCCAGGAAAGATTTCCCCCCAGCCGCTCCCCACGCTCCACGAGGTCCACTTCAAACCCGTGGTCAGCAATGGCAAGGGCCGCAGTCAAACCGGCGATACCGCCTCCGACAACCAGCGCTCGTTGGCAGATCTCGATTGTGGGTACCGGCGACGGATTGATCCCCTTTAATTTGGCAACACCGGCCAAAAGGGCGCTTTTCACGCCGGCTCGAATCTGTCGTGCATCCGGTTTTTCATCCTTGTCAGGCGCTTGAAATGCAGCGGAACGAGTATCGATCACCTCCATCAGAGAAGGATGGAGGCCGCTTTTCAAGCTCAGCTCCCTGATCTTTCCGGTATAGAGATACGGAAGGCAGGCACCGATCAAAACCCGATTCGGTTTCTGCTTTTCTATCAGTTCCTCCAGCGCCTCCCAGCCTGAACCCGTGCAGGTGTTTTGGATGAATTCGACCCCGCTTACCGTGGGTTCCCGCTTCAGATCGGATACCCAGTCGACCTCTTTGATAAACTCGGCAAGTGTGTCTCCGCAGGTACAGACAGCGATCAGGATTTTGGGCGTTTCCCGCACGAGATCCGGCCGCCATGGGATCGCCTCCTGTTCGGGTGCCAGGCTTCCCCCGCCGGAATGAAGGATGCGGGAGGCCGACAGGGCCGCGGCCGATGCCTGGATGACCGATTCGCTGATATCTTTCAGCCCGGAATAGGCCCCGCCCAGAAAAATCCCGTCCCGCTCGGTCCCTGTCGCAGAAAAGGGGACGGTCTGAATAAAACCCCACGGGTTGAGTGGCAGATCGAGCTTCTCGGCCAGCTCCCGGGTACCGGCCGGCGGACGCTGCCCGACGGAAAGCACCACCAGATCGAAATGTTCTTTCCGGATCGCCCCGCCGGAGTCCGCATAACGGAGGACGATGTCTTCCCCGTTTTGACCGGTTGTGCCGTCGACAACCACAGAGTGGACGCGTCCCCTTTCAAACCGGACATTCCGGTGCTTTTCCGCTTCATCGCGATACCGCTGATAGGGCTTTCCGAAGGTGCGCATATCCATGTAGAAAATGGTCGTATCCAGCTCTCCGAACTTTTCCCCGGCAACCAGGGCCTCCTTGACGGCGATCATGCAGCAGACATTCGAACAAAAGTCGGCTTCGGTCCGCAGATCCCGGGAGCCGATGCACTGAATCCATGCAATTTTTCTGATCGGGCGTCCGTCTTCCGGGCGTATCAGCCGCCCCTGCGTGGGTCCGGTTCCGCTCATGATTCTTTCAAATTCCAGGCTGGTGACCACCCCCGGCAGGTGTCCATAGCCCCACATGTTATTTCCGGCGGCAGGCTCGAAGTAGGATGCGCCGCCGCTCAAGATTAGAGAGCCGACTTCGATTTGAAGCCCGCGGGAAACTTCCCGCTTTTCATAGATTTCGATTATTTTCGGTATCAGAACCCCTGTATCGAAAGGCTTGACAAGGTAATCAAGCGCGCCGATTTTCATGGCATCTACCGCTGTTTCGACGGTCGCATAGGCGGTCATCATCACAACCTGCAGGTCCGGTAAAATCTCCTTGGCTTTCTTCAGGGCTTCCACCCCATCCATGCCGGGCATCTTGATATCGAGCAGCATCAGTTGATAAGGGTACTGCTTCAGTTTATCCAAAGCCTCTGATCCCGATCCAGCCGTTTCGACGGCAAACCCTTCTTCATCATCGAGCCATGCCTTGAGTGAATCCCGGACGATCAACTCGTCATCGACGACGAGGATACGGAATTTTTTCCGTTCCTGCCCGGAAAGCCGTATCGCATGGGTGGGGCAGATCTTTTCACAGGCACCGCAGCGCGTGCAGGCTGCCGTATCGATGACATACGAATTCGGTAAGGCATGCGGAACCGGCAGGTAGACGGCTTTGCGCAAGGCAAGACCGGCATTGAAAGCATCCGGTACTTCCACCGGGCAAGCCGGAACACAGAGACCGCAGCCGATACATAGATTCGGATCCACCCAGGTCGGTTTCCGCCGCAGCGTCACCTGGAATTTGCCCGATTCGCCTTCTACCGCTGAAAGTTCGGTCGAGAGCATAATATCGATGTTTTCATGAAAGAGACCCTTTCTGAGGCAGTATTGCGAGGAGGCGTCCCGATCCACCAGGGGGAGCATTTTGCACATCCCGCAGCGGTCCGTCGGAAACTGATAGTCAAGCTGCATCAGAACCCCTCCCAGATGCGGCGACCGGTCGATGAGGATGACCCCGTAGCCCGCCTCGGCCAGATCGAGTGCGGTCCGTATGCCGCTGATTCCGGCGCCTACGACGAGCGCCCTGCCTATCTTCCTTTTCATCCCTTCCTCTTTCCTCGGCCTTCAAGTTAGAGGTTTCAGTGTTCAGTGTTCAGGTTTCAGGTACCCCACCGCCAAGCTGACACCTGAAACCCGAAACCTGAAACCTGCAACGTCAGATTCCGACGACCTCGCTGAATTCATCTTCACGAAATTCCGATAAGGGTGGTTTTTCTTCCAGGCTTCGACCGGCCTGGTACTGGAATCCCTCTTGCGTCCGTTCGGCCACCAGGCGGAACAGTTCCATCACGGGGATGTCGTTGGGGCATGCATTGGAGCACTGACCGCACCCCACGCAGGCCGTGCTCATGTGAGCCAGGCGCGTGAGATGATAAAAGACGGTATCGGTCGGCATCTTGATCGCTCCTTTGCGCTCCGCCCAGCGCAGGTACTGCGAAGGTTCGTGGTTGAATACATCGGTGACAAACACGCATTCCTTACAGTAGCAGACCGGGCAGGCGACCCGGCAATTGTAACAGTTGACGCAGTTTGCAAGATAGGTCGTCAATTTTTCCAGAGAATCGGTCGCTGCTTCGGTCTCTGCAAACATCCGGTCGCAGAAATCCGTGCGCTCTTTGATCAGTGCATCGATTGCGTTTTTACGGCCGGGGGGTTCCTGAGCCTTCGGCATCCGGAGGCTGCCGGCCAGGTCTTCCCCGGCCGGAGTCTGCGCCTGAACCAGCAGGTGATCGTTTACATCCATCCCGTAGAGGCCGATTGCGATATCCGCATTTTCGGGGATCGGCTGTTTGCAGGCTTTACAGGCCGGGGCAAGGTCCACATTCTCGAAGGCGGCTCCCTTTCCCCCGATCGCCTTTTCAAGGAACTTCCGCGTCGACGCCGCCGCATCCTCTCCCACGAATCGGAAGTAATCGGTGTTCTTGTACGCTCCCAGGCAATCCATTCCCACGATGATCAGTTCTTCCATCCGGCCCTGTTTGAGCTTGACCAGTTCGATAAAGGCCCGGATTTCACACGGACGCAAAACCGCCGCCACTTTGCCGCCCATCTGTTTTCGGGTCAGCCGGGATACTATCCTGGCCGTATTCACCGGAAAGGCGGGGGAAAAAGGATCCACCCCGTCCAGCCGCTCCGGATCGGTCACCAGGGTGGGCATCACCCTGTTTTTCATCGGAAGCCGCCAGGGAACCAGAATCGCGTCAACCGAATCCGCTTTCAGAATAGAGCGGAAAAATTCTTTGAGAGACGTCAAAGGGTCATGATTTTTTATTTCAAGCTTCCATGTCTTTGCCACCGGCTGCCTCCGCAATTTACGTATCGATCGATTCCAATCCCGCGAATCTCCATCCGATCTTTATCAGATCACCATTTTCAGTTTCGCTTCACTGGGCCCCAGTTTTCTTATTTGCGCCGCCAGCTCTTTCATGATCTCGGCAAACCGGACGCCGTCGCTGGCACCGATCCAGGTCAATCGGAGCCGCTCCGGCTCGATGCCGAATTGGGGCAGGATCTCTTTTAAAAGCTTGATTCTTCGTCGCGCCTTGAAATTGCCGTTGATGTAGTGGCAGTCTCCCGGGTGGCATCCGCTCACGAGAACGCCGTCGGCTCCTTCCAGAAATGCTTTGATGACATACTGGGGGTCCACCATGCCCGTACACATCACCCGGATCAGGCGGATATTTTTCGGATAGGCCAATCGAGAGGTGCCGGCTAGGTCGGCAGCAGTGTAAGTACACCAGTTGCAGACGAATGCGATGATGCTCGGTTCGAAGTTGTCCATGAAACCCTCATTCAAATTTGATAATGCGCAAAAGGCGGAGACTCGCTCTTGCCCCTCATGCCAATCCTATATAGGAGCGGCAGTATCAGGGCTCTTTCCGATCTTATCGCCTTCGAAGAAGCGAATTCCGTTGAAGCCGACCTTTCCTGCAGGTCATTCAGCCCCTGCTTCCAGTGCTTTGCTGACGGCCTCCAGCAGTTTTTCCCGATCGAACGGCTTGCTGATATAGGCGGCCGCTTTTCGGATGGCGTGCTGACCCGCAATGCCACTGATCACGATGACCGGCACGTCCTTGAACCGGCTCTTCGAAAGCTTCCGGTAGAACCGCGGCCCCCATTCCTCCGGCATCTGAAGGTCGAGCGTGATCAGGTCTGGTTTTTCTCTCTGCAATACGTCAAACCCCTCGGCTCCGTCCGCAGCTGAAACCGCTTCATAACCGTTGTCTGTAAACAGCGTCACCAGGTAGTTCACAACCACCGGATCGTCGTCGATGACCAATATCTTCTTTGCCATTGACTAAATCCTCCTTTCCGTTTTCGGCTTCGGGAATCATCTTCCGAAGCCGGTTCCCCTTAGCCAGGAATCTGCCACTCGGGTTTTCACATGCCTACCGAATGAATGGCATCGATGATTCCTTCGATTTCGGCAAAGACCTGTTTCTTCGTAAAGTGCTTCACCTGGGCCGCTCCACTCGGGCAGAATCCCGAGCAGCTTCCGCACCCTTTGCACACCGCTTCATTTACTTCGCTGACCCCTTTGAGCAGGTTGAATTCGATTGCCGAGTATGGGCAAAGCCCGATGCATATCTGACAACCGGTGCATATGTCCGGGTCAATCGATGAAATCATGGGAGATACCGCCACCTGCCCGGAGGCGCTCAGCGCCAGTGCCTCAGCGGCGGCTCCTTTGGCCTGTGCAACGGTGTCGGGAATATCCTTAGGCCCCTGGCAGGTTCCGGCCAGAAAAACACCGCTTGTCGGCGTGGAAACAGGCTCGAGCTTGGGGTGCTCTTCCTGAAAGAAGCCATCGCTTCCGGTGGAAATCCCCAAGATGCGCGCCACTTCGTTTGCGTCCGAACGAGGCTCCATGGCGGTGCACAGGATCACCATCTCGACCGGCACTTCCAGCATCCGATCGGAGAGCGTATCTTCCGCCCTTACAATCAGCATACCATCTTTTTCTTTAACCCCGGAAGCTTTGCCACGAACCATGCGCACCCCCTCGGCCTGTACGCGCTTGTAAAACTCCTCATATCCTTTGCCGAAGCAGCGCATGTCAATATAGAAATTGTAGACTTCGGTATCATGCCCGCACTTGTCTTTGATCAGGTGGGCATATTTCAGCGCATACATGCAGCAGGTGCGCGAGCAGTATTCGTGGTAGTTGATGTCGCGGCTGCCGATGCAGTGAAGAATCGCTGCACTCTTGGGCGGCTCGGTGAACTTGAGGCGGTCGTTTACGTCCCTTTTGAGGAGTTTTCCCCTGGTCGGCCCCGTGGCGTTGGAGAGGCGTTCGAACTCCAGGTTGGTGAAGACGTTTGCGTACCGGCCGTAACCGTACGGCTTCATCGGCGCCGGATCCAGGGGATCGAAGCCGGTGGCCACGATGATCGAACCCACCTCGATTTCTTCCACCCGGTCCTGCATGGAATGATCGATCGCTTTCGCTTCACAGGCGTCGACGCAGAGCCTGCATTCACAGCATCCGCCGCAGTTGACACAGCGGGCGGCTTCCCTTCTTGCCTCCTCTTCCGAAAAATTCCCGTCGACCTCCTCGAAGTTTCCCGCCCGCTCGATGGGGTCGAGATGAACGGATGCGGCTCTGGGCTGCATTGTCACCTCTTCGGGGATCTGTTTCCAGTTCGACTCCTGAGGTTTCTCGACCGCAGCTCCCTCGGCGTTTGGATAGAGATCCTCCCCGCTGAGAAAGCGGTCGATCGCAGCCACCGCCTTGTGGCCGGCGGCCACGGCTTCGATGACCGTTGCCGGCCCGGTTACGGAATCCCCTGCGGCAAATACGCCGGGAATGCCGGTTTGGAGGGTCTGTGGATCGACCTCGAAGGTGTTTCTTGAAGTCAGTTTCAGACCGGGTTCTTTTGCAGCCCATTGCACATCGATCTTCTGCCCGATGGCCGGGATCGCCGCATCGCACGCGATCACGAACTCAGATCCTTCGACCGGAACCGGCCGCCGTCGTCCGCTTGCATCGGGCGGACCGAGCTCGGTGCGGAGGCACTCCAAACCGGTAACCCTTCCGTCCCGGCTGAAGACCCTTGCAGGGGCGGTAAGGTATGAAAACGCGATCCCCTCCTCCCGGGCGCCCTCGATTTCTTCGGGGTAGGCCGGCATCTCCTGTCCGGAACGCCGGTAAACCACAGTCACCTTCTCCGCCCCGAGACGTTTGACCGTGCGGGCGGCGTCTATGGCCACATTCCCGCCGCCGATGACGACCACCTGCCGGCCGGGGAGCTCCTTTCTCCCCGAATTTACATCCCTTAACAAACCGACCGCATCGACGACACCTTCGGCCTCGTCCTCTCCCGGGATATGCAGCCGCAGGGATTCGTGGGCGCCGATTCCAAGAAATACGGCGGCAAAACCTTCTTCCCGCAGATCCTGGAGGGACAGATCGGTTCCGAAGCGGACACCGGTTCTGAGCTCGATGCCGTGCCTGAGAATATAATCGATTTCTTTGTCCAGTACGGCAGCCGGCAGGCGATAGTCCGGAATTCCCACCCGGAGCATCCCTCCAGGCCGATCGAGCGCCTCGAAGAGGGTAATCCGATACCCCATCAAGCGCAGATAGTAGGCGACAGTCAGGCCGGCCGGACCTGAACCGATCACTGCCACCTTCTCCGGCCGGTCCGCAATCTGCGGCAGGGCCAGCTCGGAGAGGTCTACCTGATCCGCTGCAAACCGTTTCAGGTTGCGGATGGAGACGGCGGAATCCACTTCTGCCCTGCGGCAGGCCGCTTCACAGGGTGCCGGACAGACTCGCCCGAGGGTGCCCGGCAGCGGTATTTTTTCCATGATGAGATGTACCGCTTCCCGGTATCTGCCTCCTCTGACGAGTGCGACGTAGCCCTGCACGTTGGTCCCGGCCGGGCAGGCCTGGACACAAGGAGCCCGGTCGTACTTTTCGATGCAATAAGTGATCGGTACGGCCTGGGGGAAGGGTCGGTAGATGGCCTTCCGGGTTTTTGTTCCCACATCCCATTCATTGGGGAAATCGATCGGGCAGACTTTTTCGCACTCGCCGCAACCGGTGCAGTTATCCTCCACATAGCGCGCCTTTCGGCGGACTTTTACCTTGAAGTTGCCGATGAATCCGCCGACCTCCTCCACTTCGCTGTAGGAGAGCAGCTCGATTTTCGGCTCCTGTCCCACCGAAACCATTTTTGGGGTGCCGATGCAGGCGGCACAGTCGAGCGTGGGAAAGGTCTTGTCGTATTGAAGCATATGGCCGCCGATGGTCGGCTGTCTTTCAACCAGGTAAACCTTGAATCCGGCCTTGGCAATGTCCAGAGACGCCTGCATGCCGGCGATCCCTCCGCCCACGACAAGGGTGTTGGTGCAGACCGGAAACTTTGCCGGCTTCAGGGGATGCTGATGGGCAACCCGCAAAATTCCCGCCGCCGCCAGGGTTTTCGCCTTTCGGGTGGCTTCGTTTTCATCTTCGGTGACCCACGACACATGCTCGCGCACGCACACCATGTGAAAGGCACGGTAAGGATTTAAGCCGGCTCTCTCGCAGGCGGCCCGGAAGGTTTTTTCGTGCATCCGAGGAGAGCACGAAGCCACGACCACGCGGGTGAGGTGGTGATTCAGAATATCATTTTCGATCAGTTCCTGTCCAGGATCCGAACACATGAACAGGTAATCCCGTGAAACCACGACATTCGGCAAAGCGGCCGCAAATTCTGCGACTTCCTTGACCCGAACCCTGTAGGCGATGTTGATGCCGCAGTGGCAGATATAAAACCCGATTCGTTCAGCCATTGATCGTTCTGTATTGGATGTTTGTTTTTTCATTTCCCGCCCCTGGCGGGATTGGACGTTTTCCGCTCCTGGCGGGATTCGATGTTCGATGTTCATCCCTCCTGCTCCAATTCCGAATAGGCGTGCTCCGTTATATTCGCTTCAGCCCCCGCGTCCACCGACTGCAACAGCAATTCGGAGAGATCCTTGACGGTGATCCGATTCTCTGCCTTGAGCTTCCTGACGGCGTCGTTGAGCATGCGGATGCAGTAGGGGCAGGCCGTGGCGATCACTTGGGCGCCGGTCGCGAGCGACTCTTCCACGCGCATCATCCCCAGGCGCAGGGCGGAAGGGTCGAAGCTCCAGGCACCGCCGCCTCCTCCTCCACAGCACAAGCCGTTTTCCCGGTTACTCGCCATCTCGACCAGCGTAAGGCCTGGAATGCTTTGAAGGACACGGCGAGGCGCTTCGTAGATGCCGTTGTGTCGCCCCAGATAGCAGGGATCGTGATAGGTTGCGGTGCAATCGATTGCATGGACCGGTCTCAAGCGGCCTTCTGCAACGAGCCGGCCGAGAAGCTCGGCATAGTGCTCGATGGATGCAAGCCCCTTCAACCCGGAATAATGATTTCTAAAAGCGTTCAGACAATGGGGCGAAACGGTCAGGATTTTTCGGACTCCGGCGCCCAAAAAAAGTTCGGTGTTTTTACGGGCGAGCTCAGAAAAGGTTTTCGCCGCACCGATTTTATCCGCCGGGTCCCCGCAGCAGCTCTGCCTGTCATCGAAAGTGCCGAAGTGGATCTCGGCTTTTTTTAACAGCTCGAGCAGCGCCCGCCCGGCCTTGCGGGCGATCGGATCGTATGCGGTGGTGCAGCAGGTAAAAAGAGCGTATTCGATCCCGGGTTCAACGGGAGGGACGTGAAAACCTTCCGCCCATTCCATCCGCTTGTCGCGCAAACCTCCCCAGGGGTTGCCGTCGCTCTTAAGGCTGGCAAGGGGGGCTTCGAAAGGTTCGGGGACTTTTCCGGAAACGACGTTTTGCCCCCGCACCGATTTCATGACATCGATGATTTCAATCCCGCGCGGGCAGCTCGCCTCGCACGCCTTGCAGGTCACGCAGCTCCACACGGCACAGTCGACCGACTGTTCGGTGCCTAGACCCAAAGAGAGCCGGCGAAGGATGTTGCGGGGACTGAAGGGAGGGATAGAGTCATGGCGGTCACTCGAAATCCGGTTCCATGGACACACACTTTTACAGGTTCCGCATTGGAGACAGGTCATGAAGGTATTTCCGACTTGGGCGAGGACATCCTCGATCTCAATCGCTGAGGGTTTCGACGCCTTCTCCTTTACAGCGGCTAAATAGATCGCAAGCGGTCTGTAAAAGAGATGGGACCATTTCCCGAAAGGGACCTCCACGATCAGCATCGGTACTGCGATTGCAAGGTGTACGACGTACATGACATAGGTTGTCATCGGCCAACCGGCGAGCCGAACGGCATGCATGAGGATGCCGGTGAGCGTAGTCAGGAAAAGGAGAATCAAGAAAAGCCAGTCGGAAAATTCGGAGAAACGGTGGATGGTTTCTTTTTTCCTGAGCCGGCTGCGGAACATCTCTACCGTAACGATCAGCAGGACACCGGTGGCATAGTAGCCGAAGAGACTCGTAAAATGCCAGCTTTCGTCATCGACCTGGAACCAGCGGATGAAAACGATCACCAGCGTCATCATGGTAAGGTAGCCGCTCACCAATATCAAGTGTTTCAGCCAGCGGCTCCGGTCCTCCCCGCATTCCCGCCAGCGCTTCTGAGTCAAAAAGTTTAAAATAAAGGCCTTGGCTTCCGTAATATAGAGGCGAAACGGCGGCCTCGTGCCGCCCATCACGAAGCGGTACATCCGGAATGCGTTCGAAAGCAGAAAGGCCGAAAGAACCGCCCCCATGATCAGATCTCCGAGCTCGACCCAGAAGACCGGTGCGAATGAATCGACGGAAACCCGATCGGTTACGATCGGGCCGTGGCCGAAGAGGAAGAGAAGAACGACCGACAAGGCAACTGCGATCAAAGCACCGATTTCCCAGGCTTCGGAAAGATAGAACCGCCTGGCCAGCCCGGTCCAGTCGTACTGCGCGGTCAGCCAGCGGCGGGCGGCCATCATTGTTTCCGCCGGCTCGGCCCCGCGGGGGCAGTCCTTGTTGCATTCCCCGCAGTAATAGCAGAGCCAGGGCTCGGGTGAAGCGAGCAGCTTGTCCCTCAACCCAAGCTGAAGATAGCGATAGATTTTCCGGGGAAACGGATTCGATCCGCTGGACAGAGGACACGATGCGCTGCAGGTGCCGCACTGCATGCAGGCCTCCATGTCTCTGGCGCCGAATTTTGCCACCTCCTGATACAGTTCGGAATCGACCCGGTATTTCATCGATCGTTACCTTTTTCTCATTCGAACCCGAAACGAGTTTTTTTCTTCCTCGAGTTCGTCGATTTCAAGCACCTCATAGGAAAGGGGGGGCAGAACCTTGAAAAGGTCGCAGCGGGTATCCGGATCCCGGCAGACGATTTCCAGGATTTCACTCGGCTTCATCTCTCTGAACACCTGGCTCACCTTGAGCAAAGTGATGGGGGGGATCGCACCTCTCAAATCGAGTGTATAATCCGGTTTGATATCCAATTCGAATCATCCCCAAAGCGGTTCAAGGTATTTCTTGAAGCCCTTGACACTGCAAGCAGGATGCCAGTCGTTCGGTCCGGCTTCATAAGGAGCGTGGCCAGCGGCTCAGGGTTCAGCTCGAACCCGTTATTCCAACCTCACATCATTCCACCATTCCAATTTGGACGAAGCTCCCAAGCTCATTTTAATGTTGCATTTTATTGTTAAAGTGTTAAGTAAAATTTCTTGGCTGGTGTTAAAAATAGAACAGGAGAACGGAAATGTTTGAACAGGAGTTGAATGCCTACTGGAAAAAGGTCGTCGACACCATCAAAGACGGGGTGATGATCGTCGATAGGGGGGGGACGATCGTCTCGGTCAATAAAGCCCTTGAAAAGATCAGTGGATACAGCAGGGACGAGATGCTGGGTAAATCCTGTTCGATGCTCAATTGCAGCATCTTCGAGTATGCCCGTCATAACAAAGGCGATCACTGGTGCGTTCTATTCAAGACCGGCGCCATGAACATGCGAAAGTGCACGTTCATCAAAAAAGGCGGGGGATTCATCCATGTGCTCAAAAACGCCTCGCTCCTGCATGATGCCGAAGGCCGTGTGATGGGGGCGGTGGAAACGATTACGGATATTACGGAGATCATGGAAAAAGACCACCAGATCGAGGCCTTTCGGCGGGAGCTGAGATCGGAAACCGGATTTCACGGAATCCTGGGCGCCTCCATCCACATGCAGAAGGTATTCGATCTGATCGATAACGCGGCTAAATCCGATGCACCCGTGATCATCTGCGGGGAAAGCGGAACAGGCAAGGAACTGGTCGCCAAAGCGATCCATGAAATCGGCCTTCGCAGGAGCAAGCCCTACGTAAAGGTCAATTGTGTGTCCCTGAACGAATCCCTGCTGGAAAGCGAGCTTTTCGGGCACGTCAAAGGTGCCTATACGGGCGCTTACAGAAACCGGATCGGGAGGTTCGAGGCGGCGCGGGACGGCGATATCTTCCTGGATGAGATCGGAGACCTCCCGCTGTCGACCCAGGTCAAACTGCTGCGCGTCCTGGAGGAAAAAGTCATCGAGCGTGTGGGGGACAACCGCCCCCTTCCGATCAACGTCCGGATCATATCCGCCAGCAACCGGGATCTCCATGCGCTGGTCGAGCAGGGATTCTTCAGAGAGGACCTTTTTTATCGGATCAACGTCATCCCGATCATCGTGCCGCCGTTGAGGGAGCGGATCGACGATATCCCCATTCTCGCCGAGGCATTCTTCCGGAGGATCCGGCTGCGAACCGATAAAAAAATCATGGGCATCGGCAATGAGGCGATGCGGCTGTTGATGGAGTACGCCTGGCCTGGAAACGTGCGTGAACTGAGAAGCACCTTCGAGTACGCCTTTGTCACCTGCCATGGTTCGATGATCGAGCCTCATCACCTCCCGCCCATCGTATACAAATATAAAAGCGATGAGCCGCCCAGAAGAAAGCCGGTGAACCCCGCCGGCAAAAAAGAATTGAAAAAACTGCGGCTCATCGAAGCCCTTGAAAAGACAAAAGGGAATCAGACAAGGGCCGCTGAGCTTCTGGGCATCTCCCGGGTGACGGTCTGGAATCAGATGCGGAGCTTCAACATTCCGTTTCAGCGTTGAAAACGGGAAGCTGAAGGGTAAAGACGCTTCCTTTTCCCAAACAACTCTGTACCTGGACGCTTCCCCCGTGTCGCTCCATAAGCCCGTAGACCGTCGAAAGCCCCAAGCCGACAGCGCTTCCGTCTTTTTTTGTCGTAAAGAAGGGCTCGAAGATATGAGGCAGATCCGCTTCCGAAATTCCTTCGCCGGTATCCGCTACGACGATTTTTAAGCAGGACGCAGAGCGGTCGTAACGTCCCTCTATCGATAGTGTTCCACCCTTGGGCATGGCATCGACTGCATTGAAAATCAGGTTGATCAAGCATTGCTGGAGCTGATTGAAATCGCCTTCAACAGCCGGAATGTCCGGGTCGATCGAAGACTCCAGCCGAATATTCTGCAGTTCGAGTTTGTGCGCGCTTAGAATCTTACAGCGTTCGATCAATTCGTCGATGGATACTTTCTGGAAAATCGAGGGAGATTTGCGCGAAAAGGTCAATAAGCTGGAAACGATTTTAGAGCATCGATCGGTTTCATTTTCCACGAGGCTGAGATACTGTTGAAATTTTTGGCGTTGTTCTTCTGCCAGGGCTCCGCGGTTTACGATGCGAAGCATCAGGCGGATATAGTTGAGAATTCCGGAAATCGGGTTGTTGATTTCATGAACCACGCTGGCTGCCAACCGGCCCAGCGACATCATCTTATCCTGGTGCAGGATCTTCGCCTGATCCTCGAGTTCCCGCTCGAGCCTTTTCAACTCCTGGATATCCCGGAAGAATAGCACCAGACCGCTTCGGCGGCCCTGATCGAACAGTCTTACCGCGGATACCTGTACCGGAATGAGGCTCCGGTCCTTATTCAATATACCGGTTTCATAGAGAAAGAGGCGGTTTTTTCCCCCAAACCGATCGCCGTCCAGCTCCGCGAGCAGGCGCTCGGCCTCCCCGGCAGGAAAGAATTCGTATAACTTCATGCGGTGCAGCAGCTCGGATTTCGAAAAACCGAGCATCCCTTCCATGCTGCGGTTATAGATGATCGCCATATTCGAGGCATCGAAGCCGATGATTCCGTCCATCGAGCTTTCGATCAGGTTCCGATGGAAAGAGATGTTCCGGATCAATTCCTGAGTGGTTTTAGCGTTTTCTCTGGATAGAAGATCGGCATGGTCCTGGAGCTTTTTCCGGGTAAGAAAACGACTCCGGGCCCGTTTCAGGGCGAGATGGAGCGCGGTTTCGCTGACCGGTTTGGTGATGAAATCGGATGCATCGAGCTGGAGGGCGCGGATGGCGAGATCCATGTCTCCGAAAGCCGTAATGACGATCACCTCGACTTCAGGGTTCATCTTTTTTACGGCTCCGAGCACCTGGAGACCGTCCATATTCGGCATTCGAATGTCAGTGACGACGATCTGGGGGGATTCTTCCAGGCAGAGGCGAACGCCGGCCGCACCGTCCGCTGCGGTCAATACCCGATATCCGGCATCCCCAATGGCAATGGACATCACCTCCCGGATGTCGGCCTCGTCATCGATGAGAAGCACTTTCCAGTGTTTTTCTTCCATTGGAGTCTAAGCCCGGGTTCGGCTTCCGTTCAACTGGTTCGGCTTCGGGAAATCATTCAGTCGTCTAAGGGCAAAAGTTCTTCTTTATGCCATCGTTCCTGGTTTTTGATTCGGCTGCGGCTATGGTGAAATTAGCAGAACCGAATGGAAGGGTCAAACAGGATTTCGGAGAGTCGAACCCCATCGGCCTCGGCAAAAAGCCGGCGGTAAAGGCGGGAACTCTCTGCCTCAATGATCGCAAGCGTTGGGGCCGGTCTCCAGAGTGCCGGCCGTGTACTGCCTGACCAGGGACTCCGGCGTATTCCCCGGAGCACCGGTAACCACGGTAATCCCATTTTGATTGAAAAGCTGCTGGGCTCTCATTCCCATTCCGCCTGCGATCACCACCTTGACTCCCATCTCCTGAAGCCATCTGGGGAGGACTCCCGGTTCATGAGGCGGAGGGGTCTCCCCGGACATCCGGGTGATTTTTCCGTTCTGCATATCGATGATCGCAAATTGCTGGCAATGGCCGAAATGGGCGCACAGCTTTCCATCGGCTAAAGGAATTGCGAATTTGATTTCGTCCACTCAGTCCTCCTTTTCCTGCTACATCCAATGACCCTCGACATTCGCTTCGGGAGCTGCTCGATATTTTCCTGCCAGATAGTCCTGGACTGCCTGGCGGATGCTGCCCGATACGCCGACGACGACTTCGACGCCGGCAGTACGGAAAACCTGAAACGCCTTGGGCCCGCAATTGCCCGTCAGAACCACATCCGGTTTCTGTTCGATGACGGTTTGAGCGGACTGAATTCCCGCCCCTTGGGGCAGGTTGAGATTCTGCACATTGTCGATCCGTTCAAAGGCCATCGTTTCCGTGTCTACGATGAGAAACGTCTGGGCGCGACCGAAGCGGGGATCCACCTGGGAGTCGATGCCGCTTCCGTCGACAGGCACCGCGATACGCATTTCCAATTTCTCCTTTCCGTTGTTCCGCAATCTGAGCCCCCGATTGTTGGGGGGGTATAGGTGGGGCGGGGGCTGAGATTGCGGTTTGACAAGATCCGCCCGGGAGAGTTCCGCGGGGAGATCATGTTCGGTTCGATTGCCGGTTTCGATGTCATAAAGCAGGTTCTGTGCCAGGTGAACGCTTTTCTTTGCGATCCCCGGGTTTGGACGATGCGCTCGGTCCGTCCGAACGCAGTGGCCTTTGGGGCCGGCGCCGGCATTTCCCTCGACTTCCGGGCATATTGAAGCGGGCGTCGTTCAGTTCGCCGCGCATGAAAGCCGAAATGACGGCCTCCAGATTGCCGCAGATAAACCCCGTCACCTGAACACCGGCATCGGTCAAGGCCGTTTTCATGATCTGTGAGATCGCTCCACAGATCAGGACCTCGGCTCCAAGGCCTGAGACTTCCTTGGCTCGGTGCAGCGGGCTGCAGCTGCTCAGCGGGATGTCCCCCCGCCTCTTTTCCCGGCCGTTTTCAAAATCGATGAGAAGGATTCGATCCGAAACATCGAATACGGGAGATAAACGATCTTTCCAATGTGCAAAGGCAACCCGCATGACCCTTTATGATCGCAATCGGCATGCCAACTCGATTTTTTTCTAGAATTCTGGAAAATCGAATGGCGCGGGTTCCAGCATCCAACAGGCACGACACGATGAATCGATCCTCGCGTTTTGCTTCGGGCTGCTTTTAAGCTGAATTTTTTCGGTTGACTGCATGCATGCAAAATGAAATAATGGCACTCTTTTTTAGATTGCATTATGCACGATTTGGAAATGAAGGGAATGGGAGGTGTTTCGTGGACAGCCATCATGTTATCCTGGATTCGATCAACGAGGGGGTTTTCACAATCGATCTGGACTGGCGGATTACCGCCTTCAATCGGGCCGCAGAGCGAATCACAGGGGTACCTCGGGAAGAAGCCATGGGGCGTCCCTGCTGCGACGTTTTCCATGCCAACATTTGCGAGAAAAGCTGTCCACTGAGGAAAACGCTCAATACCGGAAAACCGACCGTAAATGCCACGGCTCACATCATCGATCATCAGGGCCGCCTCATACCGATCCGGATCTCGGCAGCGATCCTGCGGGATGATCGGGGAAAGGCCATCGGCGGTGTGGAGACATTCCAGGACATCAGCCGAATCGAGCAGTTGCAGAAAGAGCTGGAGAGCCGCTATACCTTCGAGGACATTATCGGGCGCAGTTCCGCAATGAAGAGCCTTTTTGAAATCCTGCCGCAGATCGCCGAAAGCAGCAGTACGGTCCTGATCGAGGGCGCAAGCGGCACGGGCAAGGAGCTGTTTGCCCGGGCGATCCACAACCTCTCTGCACGCGGAAAGAAACGGTTTGTCGCCATAAACTGCGCAGCTCTTCCGGATACCTTGCTGGAAAGCGAGCTCTTCGGCTATAAGGCCGGAGCCTTTACGGATGCAAAAAGAGACAAGGCCGGACGTTTTGCTCTGGCAGACAAGGGCACGATCTTTCTGGACGAGATCGGCGATATTTCTCCCGCATTGCAGGTCCGGCTGCTTCGAGTACTGCAGGAGCGCACGGTCGAGCCGCTGGGGGCCGTAACACCGATGCAGGTGGATGTGCGGGTGATTGCAGCAACCAACAAGGATCTTGCCGAACGGGTTCGGATCGGCAAGTTCCGCGATGATCTCTATTATCGGATCCGTGTCATTCATCTCAAACTGCCGGAACTCCGGCATCGCCGCGAGGACATCCCGCTGCTGGTGGATCACCTGGTTTCGAAGTTCAACCGGCTGCAGGGCAAGGATATCGCCGGGGTGTCGCTTGAAGCGATCACCTGCCTGATGGAGCACGAATTTCCAGGCAACGTCCGCGAGCTGGAAAATATCATCGAGCAGGCGTTTGTCCTCTGCAGGGGAGGCATGATCGAGCTGCATCATCTGCCGCCCGAGTTTCGTCCGGCTGCTGCCTTTTCCACCGAGGCCGCCGGCGCCATGAGTCTCCATACGATGGAAAAAGTGCTGATCACCGACATCCTTCGACGTCACAGGGGCAATCGAAAAAGGGCTGCGCATGATCTGGGAATCGACACCAGCACGCTATACCGGAAAATCAAGCAGCTCCGGATCGACCTGCCGGAGACGGATGGCCGGGGCAAAAGAAAATGACATCACGGTCAAGGCCTTCTTCATGAAACCTCTCCTCACAAAGGGCCTGGGTCCCTTCTGAAATACGCAATGCAGTTTATACATCCTTGCATTTCTGCAACATAGGGTGCCCCGGCACGCCGGTCCAAAACGAAGGGGGCGACTTCCCGGCGTGCTTGTTCCACATCAAGATCCTCTACGGCATGCAGCAGGAGGTGCTGGAGTTTTTCACGAGTCAACGGTTCGTCATCCGGGTAATTACCGGTCTGGCGCATTCTGGATTCGAGATGGCTGTGAGCAGGCAGTCAGGACAGGGCGGCGATCATTTCGCCCAGGTGCTGGATAGCCTGTTCGGCCTCGTCCGACCAGTTGGCCGCGTTCAGCCGGACAAAGTTGCGGTACTGGTTCGTCGACGAGAACAGATAGCCAGGGGTGATGGCGATGCCCGCGCTGAGTGCCTGCCGGTACAGGTGCAGGGAGTCTACGCGCGCGGGGAGTTGGACCCAGAGCACAAAGCCGCCACCGGGACGGGTCAGGCGGCACTCCGGGGGGAAGAAGCGGCCGACCGCCTGGGACAGGGCGCCGACGTGCCGCTCATAGATCCGCCGGATGCGCCGGATGTAGGGGTCGTAGCTGCCGCCCGCCAGGAACTCGGCAATGGCGTATTCCGACAGGGTGGGTGTCGCCAGGCTGGTGGTGTATTTCAGCCAGCGGATGGAAGCCATAAACCTGCCAGGCACCACCCAGCCGACCCGGTAGCCAGGGCACAGGCTCTTGGAGAAGGACGAGCAGAGCATGACCAAGCCTTTGTCATCGTAAGCCTTGGCTACGCTCGGGCGGCGATCCTGAAAGTGGATCTCGCCGAAGATGTCGTTCTCGATCAAGGGGGTGTCGTGCGATGCGAGCAAATCCACGAGCTCGCGCTTGTTGTCGTCGGGCATGCAACTACCCAGGGGATTGTTATAATTGGATACGACCAGGCAGGCACTCACCGGATGGTGACCCAGGGCAAACCGCAGGGCGTCGAGGCTGATGCCGTCACGCGGATGCGTGGGGATCTCCAGGGCCTGGAGGCCAAGCACATCCAAGCTCAGCAGGGCATCAAAGCCCGTTGGCGACTCGATGGCCACAGTGTCGCCAGGAGCGCAGACGGCCCGCAGACAGAGGCTGATCGACTCGGTGCAGCCGGTGGTGATGACGACGTCATCCGGGCCCAGCCTGCAGCCGGAGGACAGGGCCCGTTTGGCGATCTGCACGCGCAGCGCTTCACATCCGGGCACGTAGTCGTACATGCCGGTACGGTACCCCATGCGGCGGGCGATCGAGGTAAGGGACCGGTTCAGCGCTTTAGTCGCCGCCAGGTGGGCATTGGGATGAGCCGCGCCCAGTTGGATCAGATCGGGATGGCGTGTGTCGGCTAGCGAAACCTCGGTTACCAGCTCACGCACGCTGACCTCGGTGGGATCTGGACCGGGCGCCGAGATGTCGGGTTCGGGCAGGGTTGAAAGCCGCGCGGTACAGACATAGAACCCGGATCGGTCACGGGCCTCGATCAGACCCCGCGCCTCGAGCAGGTAGTAGGCTTGCTGCACGGTGGTGATGCCCACATCGCACTGGCGGCTGAGCTCACGCAGCGAGGGGATGCCGTCTCCCGGGCGGAATGTGCCGGAGTCGATCAGATGGGCGATATCGTCGGCGATGCGCTCGTACTTATAGGGCCTGGAATCCTTCATAACTTATTATAGCGGCCGGTGGCGTATGGCACAAGGTACAGTTGACCCTTGTCAGGATCAGTACAGTTTTCCAGACAACACCCTGTTATGGGTACAATTAACGACTGGTGTATCTGTTCAGGTAGCGCCGGGTTGGTGTATACGAACCATTAAGGCCTGTGAATGGAGGTGTGCCATCCCTGTATTGAGTCTGAGGGCCGGTCTGAATGCCCTTCCGCAGCAGTGCTGGGGGTGGGCCGTTGCCGATCTTTACGAGGGCCAGGTCCACCTGGACCTGGAGGTTGGAGCGCTGTGGCAGGCGCGGGGCGACCAGCGCCTGCGTGTCATCATCTGCTGTCGTGGCGCCGTTTGGATCACGCAGGAGCGCGATGTGGCCGACTATGTGCTCCAGGAGGGCGAGATCTTTATCGTGACGCTGCCCGGCATGGTGCTGGTCCAAGCTCTCAAGCCGGCTTCGGTGACCGTCGCCATGCCTTTCATCAGGGCCAGGCCGTATGCCGGAGACTATCGCCCTTTTCGCTAGAGCCATACTCGCAATTGAATGACAGGATGAATCGTATAGTTGGGATCATTCTCGTGGTGGCGTCTGCCGCCGGCTTCGGTACGCTCGCCCTTTTTGGTCGTTATGCCTATGCGGACGGCATGGATGCCCTGACGATCCTATGCTTGCGCTTCGGGCTGGCGGCGATTCCGGCGCTGGCCCTGCTTGCTGTTCGGCGCGAGCCGTTGCCGCGCGGCTCAGTGCTGCTTCGGCTGTTCGGTATGGGTGTGCTCGGCTATGTCGGTGCCGCATTCGCCTACCTGGCGGCTTTGAAATATGCCTCGGCGGGATTGGTGGCTTTGCTGCTATACCTCTATCCGATTTTTGTGGCTCTGCTTGCGGTACTGCTGCTGCACGAGCCCCTCACGGGCGCCAAAGGTCTGGCACTAGGATTGGCTCTGAGCGGAACGGCCCTCGCGGTTGGTCCATTGAGGGGCCAAGCTCTGGGCATCCTGTTGGCGGTTGGCAGTGCGCTGCTGTATGCGATCTACATCATTGTCGGGACAGACGTGATGAGACGTGTCTCGCCCGTGCAATCCTCGGCTGTGATTTTCGCCACCGCAGGGATATGCAATGGTGTGTTGATGATGGTGACTGGACCGCAGCTCCCGGCCACAGGCAGGGGATGGGCGGCCATTACTGGGTGGTGATCACCACCCTGCTCCCGGTGGTGGCCTTTTTATCCGGGCTGAAACGGATTGGACCGACGAATGCGGCGATGCTCTCTACGTTAGAGCCCGTGGTGACGGTTCTGCTGGCTAACTGGTGGTTGCACGAGACGCTGACAACGGTCACCTTGCTGGGCGGTGGGCTCATCTTGACGGCGGTCCTGTTGTTGACACATGGCGAATTACGTCGTCCACCGTCCATGACCGGGGACCGAGCCGTGGGAAGCAGCCAGATCGGGGCCCATACTCGATGCCGAAGGAACACCATGTGACTGCTTTTGCGTATTCCGAGCCATTCCGGCCACCCATTCCGCTTGATTCCGGCGGCTGTTCCAAAGCAAGCCGGCCACTTGTTCCGGATGATTGCGGCCCATTCTGCATCCATGCAAAATGAAATAATGGCCTTCCTTTTGAGATTCCATAATGCACGATTTAGGGGTGAAGAAAACAGGAGGTATTTTGTGGACAGGCATCTCGTCATCCTCGATTCGATCAACGAAGGGGTTTTTACAATCGATCTGAACTGGCGGACCACCACCTTTCAATCGGGCCGCAGAGCGAATCACAGGAACCCATCAGCGATTCTTGGATCTCAAGATTTTTCAAACTGGCACATATTTTGATGAGTATTACAGATGATCCGGGAATTCGATGCCGAGCTGAACGGCATGCTTCCTGAAGTAAAATCTCATTACCCTGGAGATGCAATGACCGACAATCTGGATGATTTCGTGATCCGCCTTCAGAATCGAATTTATGAGGAGGCCATGGCCGCTTACGGAAAAACCGGGTTTGAGAGGTGGCAAAACCCTCTGTACAGGGGGACTCTGGAAAATCCGGATGGCTACGCCCGGGTCAGGGGTTCATGCGGCGATACGATGCAGATTTTTTTACGGTTTAAAGATGAAACAGTTGCAGAAGCGGCGTTTCAAACGGACGGCTGTGCGACAACGACGGTGTGCGGGTCTATGATCGCCGAGCTTGCCCTGGGAAAAAGTCCGGATGAAATTGTAAAAATTACGGGCGAAACCATTCTCGAAATGATGCCCGGGCTGCCCGAGGGGGAAAAGCATTGTGCATTCCTTGCCGCGGAAACGCTTCAGGCGGCACTGGATCAGTACATGAAGAAAGCATTCGTCAAACCTGTTCAAGTTCCTCCGACCGGTGAAAAATGATTGCTGGAAAAAAGGAGAAAAAAGATTGAAACTGGCTGTTTGCGGAAAAGGGGGCAGCGGAAAAAGCGTTCTCGTCGCCCTGATCGCAAGAGGCCTCCGGGCGCGGGGAGTAACCGTTCTCGTCGTCGACTCGGACGAATCGAATTTTTCCCTTTATAGAACACTCGGCTTTGAACAGGCCCCGGCTGCGCTGATGGATCTTGCAGGAGGGAAGAAGAATCTGAAGAAGAAGATGGGGCAGGTGAACCTGTTGAACGAGAGCCGGATTCATCTGGATACGATTCCATCGCCTTATATCCAGAGACAAGATGGCCTGATGCTTGTTTGTATCGGAAAGATATTTCAAGCACTGGAAGGATGCGCCTGCCCGATGGGGGCTTTAACTCGCGAGTTTCTCCAAAAGGTCCATTTGGAAAAAAATGAATTCCTTATTGTCGACCTGGAAGCCGGGGTCGAACACTTCGGGAGGGGAATCGAAACAGCGATCGATGCCGTACTCCTTGCGGTCGATCCCTCATTTGAATCCATCCATATGGCCGGCAGAGTGCAAGAGATGGCAAGAGGCGTTCAAGGCGGCGTATGGGCGGTCCTCAATAAAGTGGAAACGGATCGTGTCGCAGTCATTTTAAGGTCACAACTCAAGAATATTGGGCTGGAGGTTATCGGTACGGTTCCGAATGATCCGATCATTTCAGAAGCATCCATGACTGGAAGTCCGGTCCGCACAGGGAAAGCCTCCGAGCAGATCGAGAGGATTCTGGACTTCCTGTTGCTGCATTAGCAAATCGGGAGAGCTTATGTGCCTGAGCACCGTGTTCATTGAAAAGGACCTCCGAAGAGTGGAGGCGATGCAAAACGTCGCCCGAATGGAATCACAAGAGGACGGTTTTGTTCTCATCGGACTATTGGGACAGGAAAAGTTCGTGCGGGGCAAAATCAAGCGGATCGATTTTATGGATCAGCACATCGTGGAGATTGACGGTCCTTTTCCGGAAACCGATCCGGAGGAATAAATTCCGATCTGATCAACTGAACTGAATTGGGGTGCGCTCCCACAGGAGCCGCTTTGAAGAAGCATGGTAGTGATATGATGCGATAACGGAACAGAAGGACATCGAAGCATGCACAAAACCCCGATGAGATATTCCATAGCTGGTGATGCCGGGGGGTTCAGCATTATTACAGAAGAAGAGATTTCGAACAATAGATGAAAAGGAGAAGGGATATGAAAAAACTGGAGATCGGCTGTGGAAAGCCCGCGGGAGCGAATGTGGGGGAAAAGCGGAAAGATCCCGACATTCCAAGAGAAAAGGAGATCGGTATGATGGCAAGAGTTGGCGGCAAGGCACCGGATTTCGAAGCACCGGCCTTTCACCAGGGAGGCTTCGGGCAGGTTAAACTCTCGGATTATCTCAATCGGTGGGTCTGTCTTTGTTTTTACCCCGGCGATTTTACTTTTGTCTGAGCGACGGAACTGGCCGCAGTTGCGTCCAAATACGATGAGATCCGAAATCTGGGTGTGGAAATGCTGTCGATCAGCGTGGACAGCCATTTTGTGCACAAGATATGGCAGGACGACGAATTATCGAAAATGGTCCCAGGGGGTGTACCCTTTCCGATGCTCTCCGATCAGGGAGGTAAAATCGGGACCGCCTATGGAGTGTATGATTCCAACCTAGGGGTGGAGATGCGCGGCAGATTCATCATCGACCCGGACGGGGTGATTCAGGCCATGGAAATTTTAACTCCACCGGTCGGCCGGAATGTCAGCGAGCTCATCCGTCAGATCCAGGCCTTTCAATATGTCCATAACTCCAAGGGGAAAGAGGCGACACCTTCCGGTTGGCACCCGGGAAAGCCCACCTTGAAGCCGGGTCCGGAGCTTGTAGGCAGGGTTTGGGAGGTATGGAAACCCGATCTCGCGTTTTAACGATCGATGATCTCTCCCCCTGCAGGATTCTCCCGGCAGGGGGAGATCCATGGTTTTGCCTTCAAGAGTTGGTCAGTCAGTCGTCTTTGACCCATGCGCATAGAAGATACCCTGAGACCAGAGAGCCTGCGATCATAAAGAAGTTCAAAACCAGGACGTAATTCAGATCGAAATAGGCGATCATCACCGGCCATAAAAAGGGTTTCACCGCTCGGCTGTTCAAGAAAATAGCAATCAGCCGATGGTCTGCTCCCCTTTCCTTCATCTCCGAAAGCAGCGGATACCAGGCAT
>QZKK01000086.1 GCA_003599475.1 Desulfobacteraceae bacterium | reverse complement strand
CCAGCGAGTTGGCAAAAGCGCTCGGCTTCAGCAAAAGCTCGACGCACGGCCTGATTCGTGCCCTGGTCGCCGCCGGCGCACTCGAAGAGAACCCGGACCGGAAGACCTACCATCTCGGGCCGGCAATCATGGAGCTCGCCTTCAGGAGCTGGAACTACCTGCGGGTCAGCCGGCAGGCGCAGCCGGTCCTTGAAGAACTGAGAAACCGGATCGGCGAAACCGTGTTTCTGGGGGTATTGAGCCGATCCAGGGGAATCATCGTCGCCTCTGCCGAAGCTTCAAGACCCCTGAACATCTCGTCGCCGCCGGGAACGACCATCCCTCTGATCGCCGGGGCTGTCGGCAAGGCCTATCTTTCCCGGTTTGAACCGGAGCAGGCCCTTAAGCTCATCGAAGAACATGGGCTGCCGCAGTTTACGGAACGCTCCATCCGCTCGCATTCGGAATATATGGCCGAGCTGTCGCGGGTTCGACGGCAAGGGTATGCCCTGGATGACGAGGAGTACCTGCCGGGAGTCAAAGCCGTGGCCGTCGCTCTCGGAAACATCCGCGGCCTTCCACTGGCTGTATGGGTGGTCGGTTTTTCCGGTACCATGTCCGATGACAGGCTGCCGGGCATCGTCGAAGAGACCCTTGCGGCCTCCGAAAGACTCAAGCGGATGCTGAAGGAAGATTGAAGCGGTTTGACTTGCTCCCGGGGTTGTCCTATTTTCTGTGAAATGCCGGCTGGACATACGGATCGTGGAGTGCTGCCGGGGAGAAGGCAGGCCAGGGACATCGAATCGGATCGGCTCAGGGAGAGCAGTGGGATCGTCCAAAAGAATTGCATACTTTATTTCGTCTCACGGATTGGGGCATGCGGCGCGTGCGGCTGCCGTGATGGAGTCTGTTTTATCAATCGAACCGTCGGTTCGGTTCGATCTCTTTACAACCGTACCCCGGTGGTTCTTTGAAGATTCCGTTCCCGGTTCCTTTTCCTATTACGAATGTGAGACCGATATCGGTCTTAAGCAGGAGGGACCCTTTCGGGAAAATCTTGCAGAAACCCTGAGCCGGCTCGATCGTTTTATTCCGTATGAACCGGATCGGATCCGGAGGCTCTCACGCCGGATCGCCGAACGGGATTGCCGGTTGATCCTGTGCGATATCTCCCCCATGGGCATTTCTGCAGCCAAAGAAGCCGGCATTCCGTCTGTTCTCATCGAAAATTTCACCTGGGATTGGATCTATGCGGCATATTCGAAAGCTCAACCCGGATTCGAATCTTATATCCGCTGGTTTGAAAAGCTCTTCGATCGAGCCGACTATCGCATCCAGACCGAGCCGGTCTGTCTTTACCGGCAGGCGGATCTTTCGACACGGCCGGTCTGCCGGAAACCTCGAAGGACGGCTGAGGAGATAAGAGACTCGCTCGGGATCGGGAAAAGCGATCCGGTGATCCACATCACCATGGGGGGCATCCCCGGGGAGTACCGCATCCACGACTCGCTGCGAAGGCATCCGGAGCTGACATTCATGATTTCGGGAGGGGAAAACGGTGAAGTCTTCACGCAGGGAAACGTCATCATGCTGCCGTACCGGTCGACCTTCTACCATCCGGACCTCATCCATGCAGCCGATGTGGTCGTCGGCAAAGCCGGCTACAGCACACTGGCCGAAGTCTACTATGCCGGGGTTCCGTTTGTCTTCGTGAACCGGCCGACTTTTCGGGAGTCGGAGATCTTGTCCCGGTTCATCTGCGAGCGGATGAACGGGTTGGAGATTTCGGCCGATCAGTTCGAAAGCGGCGTGTGGCTCGAAGCGCTTCCCCGTCTCCTGCAGATGCCCGTCGTCGAGAGACCGGAGAAGAGAGGGGCTGTCCAGGCGGCCGAATTCCTTCTGAGAGTAGCATGGAGCAGGGAGCATAGAGCCAGGGAGCATGGACCATAGGGAAGTAGGGGCTGCCCTCCGTTGATATCGATGAAGCTGGTGATGCACCGTTTGATCCCTGCAGCCGGAAGGTTGGGCTCAAGCAGGCTGTCTTCGGAATTATTTCGGAATTAAAAGATGACTTGACAACTCAAGATTTGATGCTATGATGCTTACCATGAGAACAACATTGACCATAGATGACGATTTGGTGCGAGTACTGCGGGAAAAAGCCCACCAGACAGGATCTCCTTTCAAAGCAGTTGTCAATAAAGTTATCAGGGCAGGTCTGGAACAAATAGATAAGCCCAGGCAGATAAGGCCGTACAAGTGTAAGTCTTATTCCCTAGGATATCCGCCTCGTGCAGACCTTGACCATGCACTGAATCTTGCAGATCGCTTGGAATCAGAAGAAATTGCACGAAAGCTCTCTTTACGGAAATGAAAATTGTCGATATCAATTTGCTGATCTATGCGATCAATAAAGATACCCCTCATCACTCCAAGGCAAAGAAGTGGCTTGAGGATTGCCTGTCAAGCGGTGAACCTTTCGGTTTCGCCTGGATTGTCATTTTAGGATTTCTGCGGATTGTCACAAACGGAAGGATTCTGCCGAGGCCGTTAACTCCTGAGGTTGCCATCGAAACGGTTGACGATTGGCTCCGACAGCCGCCGTCCCTGACTATTGTTCCGTCCCATCAACACTGGTCGATTTACAAAGAGCTTCTTGTGCCCCTTGGGACCGCTTCCAATCTAACCTCCGATGCTCATCTTGCCGCCCTGGCCATTGAACACGGAGCCCGTCTTTATTCTACCGACAATGATTTCAGTCGCTTTCTTTCGTTACGATGGACCAATCCGATAACATAATGGCAACAAGGATCCTTTGACATCTGCATATACGATATTGAATTGATTGATATCGGGTCAAACGATTTATTCGGCAGCGGATAGTTGATGCCCGGATCCACTGTGGTGGCAGGTGCTTCGGTCGTTGTGGCAGCAGGTGCTTCAGCCTGGGTGGCTTGGTTGCCCGTCGGCTTCGGCCCACGAAAGCAAGCGCTCGTACTGCCAGGCGCCGTCGCGGATGGCAAGAAGCTCGTCGCAGTCCGGCCGCTTGACGATCACCTGCCCGGTCGAAAGGATTTCCCGGCATATGCGCATGAGGCGCACCAGGTTTCCGAGTGCCGGCTCATTCTTTCTTACTAATCTTCTCAACTTCTCAACTTCTGATCTCCCTGGGGTTTGCATAACAGAAAAGGCAGTTGTGCGCACAGGGATGAAGATCATAGGAGCCGATATCGATCGATTTGCGGCATCCGCATCCGGCTTTTACCCTCTGTCCTCTGTCGCTTTCCAGAGAGATGTTCCCCCCGTAGAGCGCTTTCAAGCGACGGCTTGGAATACAGGCGCTTTTCCGGACGCCGGCCTCCTCAGGCAGACTGTCCAAGACCTCTTTTTCACAGCAAAGCCGCAGTCGGATATCTTTCGACCCGAGCGATTGATTCAACGCGAGGATCCGTTCCCTTTTCTCTGCAGGAAGAGGATCGACAAACACAAAACCCTCCACCGGCTTTTTCCGCTTGCGAACCTTTCCGTAGATATCGTTGAAGCTGGTGATGCACCGTTTGATCCCGAGGGCTGCGGCCGCATCGGAGATCCTCGGGAAATCCTTCAGGTTGTCCTGAAGGCGGCCGTCCTTTACGCGAAAGAAGCAGATCGGGTCGAAACGCCAGTCGATGCATGCGGGGCCGAACCGGCGGGAGAGGGAATGCAATTGTGCGAGCCGATCCGTCAAAGGGGGAAGGTTTGGCTCAAGCAGGGTGCTTTCCGAGTTGATCGTAAAGCTGAAGTAGAGATGAAGCCCCTTTTCGATGAGCTTTTCCCCGTAGTTTCCGGCAAGAAAAGGTCCGAAGTTCTTGGACCAGAACACCACGGTATGCACCCGGTCCGGGGTTGCCGGAACCCTGGTGACTCTTCTCGTATACGGATGGATGACATCGAAGGCTCCGCTTGCGATCCCTTCCATGAACCAGTCCATATAGAAAGCCGGGATATCGGTTCTCCGGGAAGCGGACAGGACGATTTTCTGTTCGGATTGCAATGGGCGGCTTTTACAGTCGATTCACGACGATCTGAATCGCTTTAGAAGGGAGGGCCTCGGCCGGCTGATTTCTGACCTCTGGCCTCTGCCCGCCGGCACAAGCGCTCTTTCTAATCTTCTCATCTTCTAAACTTCTCGCTCTTCTCCTGACCTCTGGCTTCCGATTTCCGTCTTTCCCTTTATCCCTCTATCCTTCTATTCTATCCTTCTGCACTTTGGCTGCTGACTTCCGACTTCCGACTTCCATCTTCTGACTCCGGCTCTACTTTTTCTTTAGGTCGGACAGCGTGATGACGTTGCCTTTGCCGGCTTTTTCCGGTTTTTCTTTCTCCTCCGATTTATCCTGATCCGATTCGAGCGGAGGCGCTTCCGGCGATTCGACCTTTTCAAGACGCATCTTTTTGCCGTTCATCGTAAAGTCCGCGCCGTCGATGTAGGCCTCCCTCAGGATCCAGGTGACGATCTGGAGCGGCACCTGCAGCAGCAAAAGCCGGACTTGATACCAGTTCGGTTTGATATCCGGAGAAATATCTTCGATCCTTGCGAAAAGAAGCGGTTTGTCTTCAAAATAGATCAATACGAGATCTTTTTCTCCAGCCATGAAAAACCTCTGTTCGATCTCCACAGGATTCGATTCCCTGTTTTTCCTGCAACGGTTCAATCATATGCAAGTTCGCTTTTCGATGCAAGAAGGAGAGAGGGAAAGAGAGCATTCAATTTTTTCTTGACAGACGAGTTTCAACATGCAAGCATGTAAAAAATCTTTCTTCCCTCCTAATTTTTGAAGAAAATATTACATGCTATTCGAAACACTCATTCTTGGAAGCAAGATCCGCCTGACGGCATCGCAGAACCGTGTTGCCGATTACATCATCAAACATGAGGATGAGTCCCCTTTTCTGACGGTATCCCAGCTTGCAAAAAAGACAGGCGTCAGCGAAGCAACGGTGGTCCGGCTGGCCCAGGGGCTGGGGTTCGACGGATATCCGGGGATGCAGCGCATGTTGCGGGAAGATCTCCAGGGCCGTCTATCGACCGTCACCCGCGCACAGGAGGCGATCGAGCACGCCCGGAGCGACCAGGATATTCTGTCGCGGGTAATGAAGGAAGATCTTTATAATCTCACAAAGACCCTCCAGAACCTCTCGCCGGAAACCTTTCATCAGGCCGTGGAGGATATCCAATCGGCAAGGCAGATTTTCGTTGCCGGCCTGCGGGGCGCCCATGCACCGGCTCTGATCCTGGCGTTGTATCTTCGGTTCCTCAAGAAAAAAGTCCATCTCGCCGTTCCCGGCTACGGAGACGTATGGAACGACATTCTCGGGGTCACGGCCGATGACCTCGTTATCGGCATCAGCCTTCCCCGATACACGCGTGTGACCGTTGAAATATTGGAATATGCTCACGAACAGGGTGCAAGAGTCGGAGCCATCACCGATTCTCCGCTCTCCCCCTTGGCTTTTCATGCGGACTGGGTGCTTGCCGTTTATTCAAGAATCGATTCCTTCATCGAATCCTTCACCGCTGCGGTGAGCCTCATCAACGCACTGTTGACCGCGGTCAGCGTTCAAAATCCGGAAGAGACCGTCGGTGCCCTCAAGGAACGCGAAGCGCTGTGGAAAGCGAAGAAGATCTATATGACTCCCTTATAACAAAAAGGAGCCAGCGGGAACCGGCGACCTTCGACGGAAATTACCAAATCTATCGTGCAGAAGCACCTATCTGCACAAAGGAGGTCTCACATGGGGCATGAACTGGATAAAATCTTCAACCCTGGCTCTGTAGCCGTTATCGGAGCCTCCGAGACGCCCGGCAAGGCGGCCGAACGACGAACCCGCAGTCTCATCCGAGACGGATACCGCGGAGAAATCTATCTGATCAATCCGAAAAGAGACCGGCTCTTCGGCCGAAAGGCATACCCGTCCATCCTCGATATCGAAGCGCCTGCAGTCGATCTTGTCATGATCGTCGTTGCACCGAAGTTGATTCCTCAGGCCGTAGCCGACAGCGTCAAGAAGGGCGCAAAAGGAATCGTCATCATCACCGCAGGTCTGGGAGAAAGCGGAGACGAAGGGAAGCGGATCGAAGCTCAGATTCTGCGGACCGCCGAACAAGGCGGGGCCAAAATCCTCGGGCCCAATTGTTCGGGGCTTTTTTCCGCCGCCGCCCAGATGAACCTCCTGGGCGTTCCCGAGATCCGAAAGGGCCCCCTTGCCGTCATCGCCCAGAGCGGAAACATCATCGATTCTCTGACCCATTACGCCGAACTTCGTGGAATCGGATGCAGGGGCATCATCTCCGCCGGAAATGCCATCGGGCTCAATTTCCATGAGTACCTGGAGTATCTGGGGCAGGATCCCGGCACCCGGGTGATCCTCATGTACATGGAGGGAATCAAAGCCGGGGGGGAGCTTGTGCGCGTCGCCCGAAAGGTATCGAAGCAAAAGCCGATCATCGCCCTCAAGGTCGGCCGATTCTCCGCAGGGGCCCGCGCAGCCGCATCCCACACGGGTTCGCTGGCCGCAGACGATGCGGTGGTGGAAGCCGCCTTCCGTCAGGCGGGGATGATCCGGGTATCCAACGTGGACGAGATGTTTGACCTGGCCGCAGGTTTTGCAAACATGCCTTTTCCCCGCGGCCGGAATGTGGCGATCGTATCCGAGGGCGGCGGGGACAACTCCGTGGCCGCCGACAATGCGGAGCGGTTCGGGCTTTCCGTGCCTGTGCTGTCGGAAGAGACCCAGGAGAAAATAAGGCCTTTCCTGCTTGCCGGGATGCCGGCTTCAAACCCCGTGGATTATGGGGGGACTGCGGAGGAGAACCCCGATATGATCAATAAAATCGTCGAGGTTCTCATGCAGACGGAAGAGGTCGATTCGGTTTACATGACAGGCTTTTTCGGCGGTTTCAAGGAAATTATCGCCCCGCACGTGGGAGCGCTCGAAGAAAAAACCTCCCAGGAGCTGGCCCGGCTGATGCGCACGTACGGCAAACCGCTGGCCGTTCATACCTCCTTTGCCGGCGAAGCCTTTCGCTCCATGGAGATCTTGAAGGAAAACGGGATCTTTCTGACACCTTCATCGGAGCGTGCCGCTCAATGCATCTCCCTGATGTCCCGTTTCGTGCTCGACGGCAAGAAACATGCGGACGACTCCTGGCCGGAAGTGTCGGGGATCGATCCGCAATATGCCGCCGGTCTGATCGATTCCGTCAAGAAGAGCGGCAGGTCCAATTTCCTGGAGACAGAGGCGCGGGAATTACTGGGCTGCTACGGGATCGCCCTGCCGCCCGCCGTGCTTGCGAAAACACCCGCACAAGCGAGTGCTGCGGCTGAAGAGTTCGGTTACCCCGTTGCCCTCAAGATCGTTTCTCGCGCAATCATCCACAAATCCGACATCGGCGGGGTGGTATTGAATCTGAAAAACGGCGGTGCGGTGGAAGCGGCCTTTGAGCAGATCCTGCAGAAGGCATCCGCCTCGACCTCCCGCGACAGCATTTTGGGAATGCTGGTCACACCCATGGCCGGGCAGGGTCAGGAGTGCATTATCGGGATGGTCCGGAATCCTCATTTCGGTCCGGTGCTCATGTTCGGGCTGGGAGGCATTTTCGTCGAGGTTCTCAAGGATGTGGCCTTCCGGGTTGTGCCGCCGACGCGTCTCGATTTAAGCGAATTGATCCGGGAAATCAGAGGATTTCCCCTGCTGGCAGGAATCCGGGGAAAAAGCGCCAAGGACGTCCGGATACTGGAGGACATCCTCGCCCGGATTGCGCGTATGGCGCAGGAACATCCCGAGATCCGTGAGATCGATATCAACCCCGTAATCGCCCACGAGAAGGGTGCAACCATTGTGGACGCCCGCGTGATCTTGTGACAGCCCAAGAAAGGAGGCTTCCCATGAGTTTCGAATGTGTCCTTTACGAAAAGAAAGAAGGCATCGCAGTCATTACCCTCAACCGCCCCCAGGTCCTGAACGCCATGAACAAACAGCTTTGGCTCGATATCCGCCGGGCGCTCCAGGATGCCGGAGATGACGATACGATCAAGGTGGTCATCTTTACAGGGCAGGGGAGGGCTTTTTCGACGGGTGCGGATTTGAAGGAATCGAAAGGCAGAAGCTTGAAAGCCTACCGGGATTACCTGGTCTACCTTCAAGAGATCTCGAGAGAAATCATCCGCTTCGCCAAGCCGACCATTGCCGCGATCAACGGCTATGCGCTCGGCAGCGGATATGAGCTGGCGCTGGCATGCGACATCCGGATCGCATCGGAGACTGCAAAGTTGGGATCTCCGGAGGCCCGGGTGTCCTCATCGGTTACAGGCGGGGCCATGCGGCTCGTCCAGCATCTGGTGGGTCCTGGAAAAGCCAGGGAGCTTTTATTCACATGCGAATACATCGACGGCAGGGAGGCGGAGCGGATCGGTTTGGTGAACAAGGCCGTCGCCCCCGAACGACTCATGGAAGAGGCCATGGCAATGGCGGGAAAGATCGCCGAAAATTCCCTTTTTTCCATCCGTCTCATCAAGAAAGGGCTCAACATGGCCTACGAGGTATCGCTCGATGCCCTCATGGACTACGAAATCGAAGCCTGCCTGGCCACGGTTTCCGCCCCGGAGCGGCAGGAAAAACTCGAGGAATTTTCCGGGAGGAAAAAAGGGAGCGCTTGACAGCCGGGGGCGCTCCCTGTAAGCCGTGCGGTAAAGGTTTCAGGCAACGGCCGGAAGAGGTGGGGTCGATGGGAGCATCGGTCCCGCCGTAACTGCAATCCAACAGTAAGGGAGGAAAAAGAAAATGAAACGTTCACAGATGATCGTACTTTCGATGGTGTTGGTGTTTTGCCTTGCGCTGGCAACTCAGGCGACAGCCCAAAAGAGGGTGTTTCTGACCCTGGCCTCGGGAAGCCCCGGCGGTGTCTATTATCCTCTGGGAGGCGGGATGGCCGTGATCATCGAAAAGACCGCCGAAGGGCTCCGGTGTGCATCCGAATCGACGGGAGCTTCGGTTGAAAACTCCCGCCTGGTCGGCAGCAACGAGTCCGATATGGGGATGGTGATGGGTTCCGTGGCATACATGGCTGCCAGCGGGAAAGAGCCCTTTGAAAAGAAATACGATGTCGTATCTCTTTTCCAGATGTATCCTGCGCCGGAGCACATCGTGACCACGGCCCAGACAGGAATCAAGAAAATCGCCGACCTGAAGGGAAAGAAGGTCTCGATCGATGTGCCCGGCAGCGGCTGCGCCACCATGGCGAAGGTCATCCTCGAGGAAGCCGGCTTCAACCTGGAGAAGGATCTGACCATCGCCAACCTGTCTCAGACAGAGTCCGTCCAGGCGCTTAAAGACGGGGTCGTGGATGCCGTTTTCTTCAACTTCGCCTATCCTGCATCGGCGGTCATGGATCTGGCCGCCACACGGGACATCGTTATGATCCCGCTGGAGGAGGGTTTGGCGGACAAGATCATCAAAAAATATCCCTATTACCTGAAAAATGTCATCCCCGGCAAGACTTACGCCGACGTGGACCAGGACATCCTCTGCCTGGGAGATTCCAATGTGATGATCGGCAGCAAGGAGATGAAGGACGAGGTGGCCTACAAGATCGTCAAAGCCATCTTCACAAACGTCAAGGAGGGAAAGTACGCCCTCGTGAACATTCACCCGATTGCCGAGCAATTTACCCCGCAAAACGCCGTAAACAGCCCTCTGCCGCTCCATCCGGGGGCTGCGAAGTACTTCAAGGAAGTCGGAGCCATCAAATAGCCGGAATTCGGCCTGGCCGGGGCTGAATCGGCCAGGCCGACCGTCCGATCCGGCGAATTCTCAACCCGGATCGGTTCATAATCGTCGCGTTTCGAGGGAGTGCGAAGGCCATGCGGTGCGGAAGAACCGGATTTTTTCTATTCATCCTCCTGGTTCTCCCTGTCGGACTGACCGCGGTCGCAGGCGCCGGAGATAAAAACCTGTTTCTGCAAGTCGTCCGGCCTCAAGAGGATGTCGTTCTCTGGGAGAGCCCCGTTCGGCAGGGGGAATGTTTCACCATCGATTACCGCCATTCATCCGATCACACGCCGGTCCATGATGTTTTTCGTATCGCGGAGGACGCCGAGATCGTTCTCATCGAAGAGAGCTACCGGTGGTACGGGGCCGGGTTGGCTTTTCATCCCGCCGACGGCACCATGGACACCTCGGGAGGATGGACACGGGTTCTTCTCAACCGAAAGTTCCCCCACTTTCTGTTGAGGGTCGGGGAAGTTGCCAACCACGTACTCAGCATAAATGGCCATTCGATGCCGTTATTGCAGATCGCCAAGGGGAGGGAACAGGTATGGATCCGCACCATGCGAAAGACAGAGGCAAAACGGTAAGCGGTGTGCCGGCGGAAGGGCCGGAAAGGCCGATGAAGGAGACCGAAGAGCAGTCGGCCGCCCGGCGGGCTCAGGAGGTGCTGGCGCAGTTCGAGCGGAAGCGCACCTACAGGGGCTTGCCCGGGATGCTGATTTCCATCGTTGCCGTCACCGCTTCCGTTTACCATCTCCTCTATGGTTACTTTCATCCTTTCTTCGCCCTGGACCACCGTTCGGTTCATTGGCTGTTTATGTCGGTGCTCCTTTTTGCCCTCTACCCCTTTTCAAAGAAGCGCTCTCCCCTGAGCCGGCCTTCCGTCATCGACTGGATCTTTTTGACCGCATCTGCAGGGATCTGCCTGTGGATCTTCATCGATTCCACAAGCATCCTCAATCGGGCCGGAAGGTTCGAGCCGATGGACGTCGCCGTCGGGTCGGCGTTGATGGTCATCGTCCTGGAGGCCTCCCGGCGCTCGACCGGGAATGCCGTACCTCTGATCGCGCTCGTCTTTGTCGCATACGCCATCTTCGGTCCCTATCTGCCCGATGCCCTGGTCCATCGCGGGTACAGCATCAAGCGGCTGTCGACGTATCTCTCCTTATCCACCGACGGAATCTTCGGGGTGCCCATCGGGGTTTCGGCAAACTTCATTCTCCTTTTCATCCTCTACGGGGCAATTCTGCACAAGACAGGAGCAGGACAGTTTTTCACCGACGTGGCCTTTGCCCTGACAGGCTGGACGCGCGGAGGGCCGGCAAAAGCGGCCGTCGTCTCAAGCACTTTCTTCGGCATGATTTCTGGAAGCTCCGTTGCAAACACGGTGACCACCGGGTCTTTCACCATTCCGCTGATGAAGCGAACGGGATATCCGGCCCATTTCGCAGCCGGTGTGGAGGCCTCCTCTTCCACGATGGGCCAGATCATGCCGCCCATCATGGGGGCCGCCGCCTTCATCATGGCCGAGTTCCTGTCGATCCCCTATTACAAGGTCTGCATCGCTGCGGCCATTCCGGCCATCCTGGCTTTCTTCTCCACGTTCATGCAGGTTCACTTCGGTGCAGTGGCCCTGGGACTCTCGGGCATACCCCGAAATGAGCTTCCCGGAATCCGGGACGCCTTCGCCGCAGGCTGGCACCATATCTTTTCCATCTTCCTGCTGATCTACTTTCTCATGAACAACTATTCGCCGGAACGGGCCGTCTTCTGGGCCATCATCGCGACGATCGGATCCTCGTTCATCAAATGCCTTGTGCGGAAGCAATCCACCGCAGACTTCGGGCGCATGGTTCTGGAAGGGCTCGCGGATGGCGCGATCGGCGCCGTGGAAGTGGCCGCCGCCTGCGCCGCCGCGGGGATCATCATCGGCTCGATCACCATGACAGGTCTCGGGATCAAATTCTCCTCCCTCATCGTCGATGCTTCGATGGGAAAGCTCTACCTGGCGCTGCCTTTTACGATGCTCGCCTGCCTGCTCCTGGGGATGGGGGTTCCCACAACGGCCCAGTACATCATCATCTCGGCTCTGGTGGCTCCGGCGCTCGTTCAGATGGGGGTCCTGGCCATTGCCGCCCATATGTTCATCTTATACTTCGGCACCCGGGCGGACATCACGCCCCCGGTTGCGCTTGCCGCCTACGCCGGTGCGGGAATCGCCCAGTCCGATCCGTGGAAAACGGGGCTTTCCGCATTCCAACTGGGAATTGCCGGTTTTATCATCCCGTTTATGTTCATCTATGCCCCCGAGCTCTTGTTTATCGGAAGCCTCTGGCGCATCGGCCTTGCCCTGGTAACCGCCGTGCTGGGGGTTGCCTGCCTTGCTGCAGCCGTGCAGCGGTGTTTCCTGCTGAAGACGACCTGGATTGAAACCGTTCTGTTCCTTGTCGTCGCGCTTCTGCTGATCAAACCGGGCATCAAGACGGATATCGCGGGAATCGTCCTGTTTGCCTTCGTATTTGCCTCCCAATGGTTTCACAAAAAGCGTTTGGAAAAATTGCCGGTGTCTGCCGGCCGGAGGAGCTTTTAAAGGGAAGGGTGAAGACCTATGCGATTTTGATCGCGAAGGCTCCGGCGGCCACGATGACGATGGAGAGACACCGCAGGGGGGTGAGACGTTCCCCGAGGAAAGCGGCCGCGATGACCGCTGCGAATACGACAGAGGTTTCCCGGAGTGCGGCGATCAACGCGATGGGAGCAAGCGTCATGGCCCAGAGTGCCAGGCCGTAGGAGCCGAACATGCACCCCCCTCCGAGCAGCCCCCGCACCCAATAGCTTCGAAAGTACCGGGCTGCGGTCACGCGGTTGCGCTTGACGGATATTGCAACCAGCGAGAATGCCGTCAGCAGAAATATCCAGCCCGTATAGCTTACCGGATGCCCGGAAAGCCGAGCACCGACTCCGTCCACCAGCGTATAAAGAACGATCACGGCGGCATTCATCAGAGCGAACACCGCCGAAGATCCTTGAAACGACCGCGCGCGAAATGAATCCGCCGCAAGGACGATGATCCCGCAGCAGATCAGGACCAGGCCGAACCAACCGCCGGCTGACGGCAATTCATTCAGCAACAACGCTGCGATTGCAGCGGAAATTGCCGGCGCAGACCCGCGCATGATGGGGTACACAAAACTGAGTTGTCCTCTGCGATAAGCAAGTGCTACGAGCACAAAATAGGCGAGGTGCGTGACGACCGAGGCGGCCAGATAGGGCCAGCTTTGCGGCAATGGGAGCGGAGCAAACGGAAGCCAGCAAGCCGCGGTCAAACCGGCGCCGCCGACGACCAGGGCAGTGTCCAGGGTTCTATCCGAGGCTCCTCTGACCAATGCGTTCCAACTCGCGTGCAAGAGCGCCCCGAGAAGTACCGCCGTCATGACGACTGCTGACACGATTTCTCCTTTTGCCGGACTTTAAGCCGGTCCAACCGGCAAAGAGGCAAATAGCTGCCGGAAACTTTCTCTTTTAATATGCCCGGGGATTCGATTCAACATGAATATGAAAAAGCCCTCCAATGCCATCCCGGATGTGGATCGGGTACCTTGAGCGCGAGGGACTTTTTGCCCTGCGGATTCCCTGAATGCATTGACGGCTGCCGGGCGGATGCCGGCAGTTGGCCGGCAGTTGGCGCTTGACAATTCGAAATGGTACCGGTATTTTTTCTTGGTTTTTTTGTGAATCCGTTTCACTTTTTTCGACTCTGTGCATCCGGAACCCCCGCCTTGGTTTTTACAGCCATATGCACGGCTAGAACCGAAGCGGTGTCCCGACGCCCGGCACCGGTGTTCGGACCGGGCTGAATCGACAATCCGCCTCAGGTGGCTTGATCCGAACAAGAGAGGGGAAGGAGTGCATCGGCACCGACGCGGGCTGCCAACCCGACCCGACGAAGATGTTGTATAGACGATGAGACGATTTTTATCCTCTTCGCAACCACCCAAAAGGAGGTCATCCAATGAGAAGAACCGTTGTCCTGATTCTTGGCTTTTTGCTGGCGCTCGGTTTTGCCCCGTTGAGCCAGGCGGCCGATACGATCGAGGTCGCCCTTCTTTATCCATTGACCGGTCCGCTGGCCGACCCCGGCAACCGCGCCAAGGTCGCCGCCGAGATCGCAGCGGAGATCATCAACGGCACCTATGATCTGGAAGGGATTCCGTTTTCAAAGACGGCCGGGATTCCGAACAAGGGAGGCGCCAAGCTCGTCCTGAAATTCTACGATACGCAAGGCTCCCCGGAAGTCGGAAAGGCAGAGGCCGAACGGATCCTGCAGGAAAAAACGGCCAAGCTGATGATCGGTGCCTATCAGAGCTCGGTAACCAAACCGACAAGCTTCGTCGCCGAACGGAACAAGTTCCCCTACCTCTGCGCCGAATCCTCCTCGGCCGCACTGACCGAACGCGGTTTCAAGTACTTTTTCCGTCTTGCCCCGACCGATTTTCACGACGCCCGCATGTTCTTCAACTTTCTGAACGACATGAAAAAGGAGGGGAAGGAAGTCTCGAAGATCGCCATGGTGTATGAAAAGACCGAATTCGGGTTCCATGCCATGGAAGAGGTGAAGAAAGCCATCGAAAAATCAGGCGGCGCCTACAAACTCGTCGTGGACGTCCCTTACGAATTCAAGGCGACCGATGTCAATGCCGAGGTTCTCAAGGTCAAGTCGGCCCAGCCCGACGTTGTTTTACATGCGACGCAGTTCAGTGAAATGAGCCTTTTTGCCAAGACGTACGAAAGCCTCGGGGTCAAAGTGAACGCGAACCTCTCTTTTTGCGGCGGCTACCAGAATCCGGTTTTCGCCAAGGATCTCGGAAATACCGTAACCGGCTACATGGGATCGTGCACCTTTGCAGAGGATTTCATCCAGAAGAAGGCGCAGCTTAAGGTATTGAACGATAAGTTCAAGGCCAAGGTGGGAAGCAACTTCGACGGCGTTGCCATGGAAGCCCTGACCTCGCTTTTTGTCGCGGCGGATGCCCTCAACCGTGCCAAGGATCTGAGCCCGAGCGCGGTGCGCGACGCCCTCGCAACCACCGGACTTGAAATCGCCACCCTTCCCGGAAAGGGGGTCAAGTTCGATGAGAACGGGCAGAATATCTGGATCGATTCCACCATGAGCCAGATCATCGGTGGGGATTACAAGGTCGTCTGGCCGCAGGAATGGTCCACCGCAAAAGTGGTATGGCCGATGAAATAACAGGCGAAGATAAAATCAGAAGGGGCGCTCCTTTCGCGGCCTGAGCCGCCGGGAGCGCCCCTTCCGACGCCGCAAAGTACGGTTCAGCCGCAAAGACCCCGGGATGAAAATAGCGAATACGGCATGGGTATTGCCGCTGCGGCTGAACGATCAACCGAAAGAGGGCTGCCGTGGATGCGAATATTTTTTTCCAGCTCATCATCAGCGGATTGCTGATCGGATTCGTCTTCTCCCTGATCGCCGTCGGCCTCACGCTCATCTGGGGGGTCATGGACATTCTCAATTTCGCGCACGGCGATTTCCTGATGCTTGCGATGTTCAGCAGCTTCCTGATTTTTGCAGGTCTCGGCATCGATCCGATCTTTTCCCTTCCGATCGTCGTACTGCTCCTCTTCGGTGTCGGCCTTCTAACCTTTCGATTCGTGATCAAGCCGGTGCTTGGTTATCCCGGATTGATCGCGCTCCTTGCAACCTTCGGTCTGAGCATCCTGATCCGGAACCTGGTTCTTTTCTTCCTAGGCCCCAACTACCGGATAATCAACCAGTCGGTTCTCGCCGGAAAGAATCTTTCGATCTTCGGTCTCTATTTCAGTCTTCCTCAGCTTGCTTCCGCCCTGGTCTGCGTGCTTGTGACCTGCATCATCTATCTCATCCTGAGCCGTACGAAATACGGGCGTGCCGTGCGGGCGACCTCTCTCGACAAGGACACCGCACTTCTCATGGGAATAAACACCGACCGGGTGTTTGCGCTCACCTTCGGCCTCGGTGCGGCCTGCGTGGGAGTCGCCGGAGGGCTTCTGGTCAACTTCTATCCGATTTTTCCGGAGGTGGGGCTCAACTTCGCGATCATGTCTTTCGTGATCGTAGCCCTGGGCGGCTTCGGGAACATCGTAGGCGCCTTCCTCGCCGGCATCACCGTCGGGCTGGTGCAGAATATGGGGGGGTTCATCATCGGGCCCGAATTCAAGTATACTCTCGTTTTCGTGCTCTATCTGGTGGTCATTTCGGTGCGGCCCAAGGGGCTTTTCGGATGGTAATTCCGGCCGGATACGGGCACTGAATCGACGGCCGATTCAAACGATCGGAAGAAGAGGGCGATGCAAACGGAAAAAAGTTTTTTCATTACCCTGGCCTGTGTTCTCGTCGCATTTGCAGCGGGGCCGCTGGTTGTTTCAGATGTTCATTTCCATCATCTGATGATCATGATGCTCCTCTATACCACATTGAGCCAGGCGTGGAATCTGATCGGCGGCTACGCCGGCCAGGTCTCTTTCGGGCATGCCGTTTTTTTCGGGATCGGAGCCTATGCTGCCATGGCGCCGCTGAACCAATGGGGGATCACCCCTTGGGTCGGTATGACTTTCGGGGCCGTGATCGCGGTTTTGGTGGCGGTAATCGTCGGCGTTCCGGTCTTCCGGCTCAAAGGGCATTATTTCGCCATTTCCACCTTTGCCGTCGCAGAGGTCGTGCGGGAGCTTTTCTCAAACTGGGAGTGGGTCGACGGACCGATCGGCCTCGACGCACCGATCCTCGAAGAGGGTTTCTATAATTTCATGTGGTATCAGACAAAGATCCCCTACCATTACATTACGCTCGTATTTTTCATCCTCATGATGCTTGTGACCTTTCGCATGGAGCGTTCCCGGATGGGATACTATTTCCGGGCGATCAAGCAGCGGCCCGAAGCCGCCCGGGCGATGGGAGTCAATATCGTTCTCTACAAGCAGTATGCCCTGGTGATCAGTGCGTTTTTCACCGCCATCTGCGGCGCCTTCTACGGGATGTACGTGCTGCACATCGAACCGGGCACCGTTTTGTCCCTGGACATTTCAATCAAGATCGTGCTGATCACCGCTCTGGGCGGCGCCGGCTCCCTTTGGGGGCCGCTTCTGGGGGCTGCGATCCTGATTCCATTGCAGGAGTACAGCCGTATCTGGCTCGGAGGCACCGGCAAGGGCATCGATCTGATCGTGCTCGGGACGCTGATTGTGATCATCTGCATTTTCGAACCCAGGGGAATCGTTGGCGTGATCAAACGGTTCACCCAGCGGAAAAGGAACGTCGATGGCTATTCTGGAATCGAAGAACCTCAGCATGCATTTCGGAGAACTGGCGGCTCTTGAGCGCGTTGACCTTTCGGTGAAACAGGGCGACATTCTCGGATTGATCGGGCCAAACGGTGCCGGGAAGACGACCTTCTTCAACTGCATCACCGGATTTCTCAACGCCACCAAGGGCGACATATTCTTTGCCGGGCAGAACATCACGCGGATGGAACCCCACCGGATCTGCCGTCTGGGGATCTGCAGGACCTTCCAGATCGTCCAGAGCTTCAGCGAAATGACCGTGCTGGAAAATGTCATGATGGGTGCATTCTGCCGCCATGCCGCCACCAGACGCGCCATGGAGCTGGCCGAGGAAGTCCTGGAGTTTACGGGGCTGGCCGGAAAGCGGCAGCAGTTGGCCGGGAGCCTGACTTTGGCCGACCAGAAGCGTATCGAGCTTGCAAGGACGATTGCAACCGAACCCAAGCTCGTGCTTCTCGACGAGGTCATGGCCGGGCTGAATCCGACCGAAACCGAAGAAGCGATCGGTCTGATCCGAAGGATCCATGGAAAGGGGGTAACCCTCATCGTTGTGGAGCATGTCATGGAGGTGATCATGAACATCTCCCATCGCATCGCGGTTTTCGATTCGGGCGAGCTCATCGTGGAGGGGGCACCGGAAGATGTGGTGCGGGACGAACGCGTCATCAAGGCCTATCTGGGCGAGGAATACCATGCTTAAGGTCAACCGGATCTCCGTACGCTACAATATCATTCCGGTCCTGGACGAGATCTCTTTTTCGGTTGAAGAAGGCCAGTTCGTCGCCATCGTCGGGGCCAACAGCGCAGGAAAGTCCACCATTCTGAAAACCGTCTCCGGGCTGGTGCACCCGTTTGCCGGATCCATCGCGTTTCTGGATCAGCCGATCGAAGCCAAACCGCCCTACGAAATCGCTTCCCGGGGTATCTCCCATGTTCCCGAGGGAAGGCGGATCTTCGACAAGCTGACGGTCAGGGAAAACCTGCTTGTCGGAGCGCATACCCGGGATGACGCCCGGGAGGTGGAAGAAACCCTGCAGGAGATGTTTGCGCTGTTTCCACGGCTCAAGGAGCGCCAGGACCAGAAAGGGGAGACCTTAAGCGGCGGCGAGCGCCAGCAGTTGGCGATCGCCCGCGGCCTCATGGCCAAGCCCCGTCTTCTGATGCTCGACGAACCGTCCCTGGGGTTGAGCCCGATCCTTTCCAACAAGGTCATTCAAACCTGCGAGCAGATCCGCAAAAAGGGGACCACCATCCTGATGGTCGAGCAGAAGGTAACCGAGGTCCTCAAGCTGGTCGACCGGGGCTACGTTCTGCAGCGCGGCAAGATCATCATGCAAGGCAAAGGAGAGGAACTGCTGGCCTCCGACATGATCCGAAAGGCGTATCTCGGTCTTTAGGTTTATAGAGCTTACGGGGAAAGTCACCCGGCAGGGGGACTTTGCCGCACCAGCAGGGTGACGCCGGCTCTATCCGCGGTGTCGAAATAGGTGAATCCGGTTCCGTTTTTGCGGCGGCCGCTGCTCAATACGTTAAGCCCCATGGCCTCGGCCCCGGCCTGGGCAATATCGACATCATCCGTGACAAATCCCAGATGGAAGACGCCCTCTCCGTGTTTTTCCAGAAAATCCCTGTAGATGCTGCCTCCCTCACCCGGCTGGACAAGCTGAAGTTGCACAGGGCCGATCGAGGCACAGCGGATCTTCAGGTTGTAGAAGCCTTCCTCATCCGGGACCCGGATGTCTACATACTCGCGCATAGGCGGATACTCCACGAAGGGGCCGACGCCGATCGACTCATAGAAGCGCTGGGTCGCATCGATATCCCGGACCACGATCGACAGGTGATGAAGCTCGGAAAACGGCGAAGATGCGGAATGGTTTTTTTCCATCATGACCTCCTCTGATGTTCAGCGTCGTTCTCATCCGATATCCCTCTCAACCTCGATTGTGTGCATCAATCTGAATCAATGATATGCATTTGTCAACACGGTGGGCTTTCCGGGCTCAAAATCCGGGGATCGTCAGATTCATTCCCATTTTGTAACCGTTCACTGGTTGATTGTCTCGTAAAAGTCGGGAATTGGCCTTTTTTGTCATTCCGGCCCCGCTTTGAGTCCGGGGTAAACTGCAGTTCCGTCTCCGTCGGAGATCAAGTCCGGCATGACGATTCCAGGAATTTTTACGAGAACATCTCTCCTTGACAACGTTTATTTCATTGTCACATTGTAATATGTCAATAGGAAAGGACCCGATTTTCATATGGAATTGAAGCTCAATCCGAAGGATCGAATCCCTCTGTATGTTCAGTTGAAGTCTCAACTTGCGCACCTGATCGAGACAGGGCAGCTTCAGACGGGCGCCCAGCTTCCCACCGTCAGGCAACTGGCCGGGTTTTTAAGGATCAACAGAAATACCGTATCCAAGGTCTTTACGGAACTGCAGCGGGACGGATATCTTTCCTGTGAGCGCGGAAAGGGAACATTTGTATCTATCGAAGGAATTCAGACAAAAACGAGCATCAATAAAATGCAGGCACTCGTGAGGATTGTGGATGAGGCTCTCGAAAAAGCGAAACAGATGGGATTCAGTCCGGAGGAATTATCATCGACTCTTTATGCCAGAACCAAAACGGCTCCGAACAGCGACCCGTTGCCACGCCCAAAGCTTCTTTTCGTGGAATGCAACCGACCGCAAATCGGCCTCTTCAGAGCAGAACTCAATGAGGCTTTATCCGTCCAGGTAGATGGCATCCTGCTGGCGGATCTCAAGAGAACGATAAGACGGACACCGGAATCAATCAAACGATATGCTCTTGTCGTTACGACATTTTACCACATCCACGAAGTCAAAGCCTTATTGGCCAAGACCGGCGTCGAGGTCATGGGGCTTTTGATCGAGGCGGGTTTGGAGACTCTGATGCGTCTGACTTCGCTTCCGGAAGGGACAAAAGTCGGCGTGGCCTGCAATGAGTGGACGGGATCGGAGAATTTGAAGCTGTCCATCGAGAATGCCGGCTTGAAGCATCTCCATCTCGTGCTGGGCTGCGGTCAGGATGAAGAGAGTCTCAAGAAAATAATCGATGAGGTCTCGGTGATCGTTTGCTCTATTTTGGTGGAACAAAAGATTCGGGCGATAGCCCCTCCGGACAAGGAGATCGTCGTAGATGACCGAAGATTGGACAGGGCGGGAATCGAGATGCTCCTGTCGCGCCTCGATGATCTTTCGGCCACAGAAGGGAATCCGTCAGAAGCATTGGATCGGCAAGACAGCGTAAGCTTTAAGAAATTCAAATCTGCAAAATGAATCGAAACGAAGAATTGCAGGTTCACCTTTAACAACGAAACAGCGAGAATCAAAATGACAGACTTAATGATTTCACTAGGCAAATTAATCATAGGATTCGTATTCATAGCGGCCCCATTGGCTTTTCTGATTGCACTCCTTTATGCTCAGGATCATCGGAAGCGGATGATCGAGGGAATCGTGGGGAAGGAACTCAATTCTCCGGACCTCCGCGGGGTCGCCGCTGCGAATACGAAATGCGCTTTGTTGTCGAATAGCTGCACGGTTGAAGCGGATATCTGGGACGCCCCGGGTGAGCAGATGTGGAATGTCCTCGACCGGCTGAGAGAGAATCTTCCTTCGAATGTTCGGCTCCTGGTCACGGAGTACAGGCTTCGGCTGGCAAAGATGATATGAATCTCGACGAATCCGATGGACTCCTCATCGCATGCCCGGATATGATCGGATATGGAAGATCAGCAGATTCCTGAGGGGCCGAGCCGACAAACCTTTCCGCGGTGAAAGTTCCTTCGCACTTTTTCGCTCCTGAAGCGTGAATGTCGGGGATTCCGGCCGAATGCGGAAGCCAGCTTCTTCTTCTGGCAGAACGAAGCCCGCTTATCTGCCGATGCCGGTCAAAACTTCCGTCAGTTTTTTCCTTTCGGATTCTGTCAGCCTGCCGACCGGAGCCCGTGGGGGACCACCGGCATAACCGGCCATTTCGGCTCCCGCTTTCAGCATGGCCGGGTGGGTTCCGAGGGCGAAGAGGTTTCGGATGGGGGTCAGGCGCCTCTGAAAATCTCTGGCTGCTTCGATATCTCCCTTGATGAAATTTTCGTAAATGCCCACTGCGATCTCCGGCGCTACGTTTGCTGTAGCGGCAATGGCGGCGGAGGCCCCGAGCATGAGGGCGGGTAAAATCATGGCGTCGTTTCCCATGACCAACCGGAAGCTCGGAGGTGCGCTGTCAAGAAGCGCCATGGCATTCGAGAAATCGCCGGAGCTGTCCTTGATGCCGACGATGTTGTCGAATCTTTCAGCCAGTCGAACCGCCAATTGTACCGAAATTCTATTCCCCGTCCGTGCAGGAAGGTTGTAAAGGAGAATCGGAATATCGACCGCCCCGGCGATGGCCGCATAATGCTCGAAAAGCTGGTCCTGGCTGGGGGTGATATAGCTGGGGGTTAAAACGGAGACGCAGTCCGCCCCCGCCCTTTGTGCATATTCGGAAAGCAGCACGGCTTCCCGGGTACTGTTCGCGCAGGTGCCCAAGTAGACCGGGCATCGCTTGCCGGTCATCTGAACCGTCCATTCGAATACGGTCTTTTTCTCCTCCAGGGTCAACGCCCAGAATTCTCCTGCGGTTCCAACGGTAAAGATGCCGTGAACCCCGGCTCCGATCAGGCCATCGATAAGACGTTTGAATCCTTTTTCATCCAGGCGTTCGTCTTCGGTCATCGGTGTGATCATTGCCGGGATGATCCCACGGATAAAGGATGTATTCATTCCGTTTCCTCCTCGCAGATGTTCGATTTGATTGTTACCGTCCGGGTGTATCGGGCCGTCGTTCATGTCACTCCTGAAACTGCTCATATTGTTTGCGCCGCTTCTTGAAATAGGGAAGAAGGTTTGAAAGCAGGAGCAGGAAAACAACAACCAGGGCTATGGCGGAGATGGGGCGTGTGACAAAAATCAGAAAGCTCCCCCCGGAGATGAGAAGGGACTGGCGAAGCGCATTTTCCAGCATCGGGCCCAGCACGAAGGCCAGGATCAGGGGAGCCCCTTCGTAGCCGAACTTTCTCATGACCCAGCCCACGACACCGAAGAAGAGCATCACGTAGAGATCGAAGATCACGTTATGGACGCTGTAGGATCCGATCAGGCAAAAGAGAAGCAGCAGCGGGAAAAGGATTTTGTACGGGATCTCCAGCACCTTGACCCAGATCCCGATCAAAGGGAGGTTCAGGATGAGCAGAAGCGCGTTTCCCAGATAGAGGCTTGCAACCAGCCCCCAGAAAAGATCCGGATGGTCCCGGATCAGAAGAGGTCCCGGCTGGATCCCATGGATGATCAGAGCTGAAAAGAAGATGGCCATGATCGGATTGGGGGGAATTCCGAGGGATAGAAGCGGAATCAGCGAGCCCCCGGCGGCCGCATTGTTGGCGGACTCCGGCCCGGCCACTCCCTCGATCGCCCCCTTGCCGAACCGCTCGGGAGTCTTGGAGATCTTCTTTTCCACGGAGTAGGAGACAAAAGAGGCGATCACCGCGCCGCCGCCCGGCAGAATCCCCAGGACGAAACCGAGGATCGATCCGCGGGCGATGGCCCACCTGGCCTGGACCCAGTCCTTGACGGACGGCCAGAGGTTCTTCACACGGGTCTTGAAGATCTCCCGCTGACAGGTTCGCTCCAGGTTCTCGAGAATCTCGCTGATTCCGAAAAGTCCCATGACCAGCGGGATGATTCCCACCCCATCGGTCAGTTCGTCGATTCCAAGGGTGAACCGGGGCATCCCCGAGATCAGATCGAGTCCGATGCTTCCCAGAATGATCCCCACCAGGGCCATCATGACGGCCTTTATGACGGACCCCTGGGCCAGATAGGTGACGACAATCAGCCCCATGCACATCAGTGCGAAATACTCGGGAGGGCCCAGGGCGAGGGCCGCACGGGCAAGCGGGACGGCCACGATCATCAGGCCGATATTGGAGATGGTTCCGGCGATGAACGATCCCCAGGCGGCGATCCCCAGGGCGGGGCCGGCTCTCCCCTGGCGGGCCATCTGGTGTCCGTCGATGCAGGTGATGACCGTGGAGGCCTCCCCCGGGATATTGACCAGAATGGAGGTGGTCGATCCCCCGTACTGGACCCCGTAATAGATGCCGGCAAGCAAAATGAGCGTGGAAGTCGGCGAAAACTGGAAGGTTGCCGGAAGAAGCAGAGCCATGGCGCCGGCCGGTCCGATGCCCGGAAGCACGCCGACCATGGTGCCGACCAGGACTCCGATTCCGCAGAAAAGGATGTTCAAGGGTTGAAAAGTGACCTGGAAACCATAAAGGATGCTGTCGAAAAATTCCACTCTTCCCCCTCAGAACCCGAACAGGCCGTCCGGGAACTGACAGTTGAGCCATTTGGAAAAAACCACATACGAAAGCAGGGTGGCCAGGAATGCGGCGACGAATATGGACCAGGTCTTTTTTTCCTCGAGGATCCGGAAAAGAACGCTCAAAAGGACAAAGGTGCTGATGAGATACCCGAGCCTTGGCATCACCAGGGAATAGACGGTCAGCATGGCGATCACGAAGACCACCCGTTGCCACATTCCCCAGGAGGGAGCCGGGGCTTCTCTTTGCTCTTTTCGAAAGGAAGTCTGGGCAAGCAGGACCAGCGAAAGGATCCCCAGGATCGCCGAGGCCCCCATCGTCATGAAACCCATGCCGGGGTTTTGCAGGGTTCCCGCTCCCAATCGAAGGGATTCGGCGAACACCAGGATGGAGACAAGCAGCCAGAAGAGGCTGCTTGTCAGGTTATAGCGCTTCATTCGTTCTCAGGCTTCCCGCTTTACTGCGCCTTTTGGATGCCGAGCTTCTTGATCAACTCGCCGAACCGATTGTAAGCATCCTCCAGGTATTTGCGGGTATCCTCGGAATTGCGGTAGGAAACTTCGAATTCGATATTGCGGATGGTCTTGATAAACTCAGGATCGTCCATGGCCTTATGCAAGGCCTCGTTCAGCTTCTTTACCGCCTCCGGAGGAGTCCCCTTTACAGCGGCGAACATGAAGACGGTCTCGTTGATGAAGTCGTAGCCAAGATCCCGCAGGGTTGGAACGTCGGGAAAGCTCGTCATCCGCTTCTCTCCGTGGGTTGCGATGAGCCGAAGCGACCCTTCCTTCACGTGGGGAATCCATTCGGTGCTGTCGGACATGGCCGTGACATGTCCGCCCAACAGGGCGGCGAGGCCGGGTGCGCCTCCGGCATAAGGCACATGGGTCCACTGGATCCCTTCCTTGCCGGCGATGAACTCCATGGCCATGTGCATGGGGGATCCGGCTCCGGAAGTGGCATAGGTGACCTTCCCGGGGTTTTTCTTGGCGAACTCCACCAGATCCTTGAGCGACTTGTATGGGGAATCGGATTTGACCACGAGGCCGGACTGAACCGCGGCATAGTGCATGATGGGGATGAAATCCTCATGGCTGTATGGTACGGCCCTGAGCTGGGGGATCCGGATAAGCCCTGTACTGGCGCAGCTTGCGATCTCGTAGCCGTCTGCCCGTTTCTTGGCGATCTGCCCCAGAGCGACGGAGCCCGCGCCGCCGCCCACGTTGGAGACGAGCAGGGGCTGGCCGAGGAATTTCTCCGCCTTGGCCGCAAGGATCCGGGTGCTCATATCCAGGGTTCCCCCGGGGGGAAAGGTCACCACGACGTTGACGGGTTTGGTCGGGTAGTCGGCCGAAAGGGAAACCGCGGGGGCCAGCAGAACAAGCCCGATCCCGATAAAAAGGAGTGTTCGGAAAGCTCTCGACGGGTTCGTTTTCATGTACATCCTCCTTAGATTTTGGTTATCGGAGATTCATTCAATATCGACGTGTTGCACAGAGCCATCGTGGATGGAAAGATCCCGAAGCCTTTCGTTTTGTTCATTACTGTGAAATGTATCGATTTTCAATACAAAACTTCAGCGGTCCCATTTCATGGGAAGGCAAAGCGAAGAACGCGGGTCAAGAGAGTGCGCTGCGGTCTAAGCCGGGGGCTTGTTTCCGCAAACTCAGCGGATATTTCGATATGTAACACCGAAGCTGCCGGAGCGCGGCAAAGCCGGGTTCTCTAGACCGGATCTTTAGCTGTCCAGATTCGCTGCCTGATATGCGTCCTCGACAAGGCGGAGCGTTTCCAGGTTGTCTCTTGCGTCGCTTTCAAAAGGTTTGCCCGTTCGGATGCATTCGACAAAATGTGCGATGGCGGCATCGAAACACGTCTGGTATTCTTTCTTCATGTCGTAAGTAAGGGTGCACTCTTCGGAGCCGAGCATTCTGAGCTCCCCGCCTTCTAGAAAGATACTTGCCCTCGTCCCGATCAGTTCCAGCCTGTCTGAAACAACCACCCCGAGTCCCGGAGCGACGAAGCTGCCGGCCAGCACCACCGGGGCATGGACCGGCGTTTCCATGAAAAGCGTGGCCAGAGTCTCACCGGGCATATCGGCTTCGGTGCGAAGGGCGCGGGCGGCGATGATTCTCAAAGGACCGATCAGGTAGCGCAGAACGTCCAACTGATGGATCAGCGTCTCTGCGATCAGCAGCCGTGACAGCGTTCCCATTGCAGGGGAGCGGACAACCGCAGGGCGGCGGCCGTCTTTATCCGGCAGGAAACCGGACCGGTGCATGAGCATCTGACACTGCAGAACATCTCCCGTCTTATCTTCTCGTATCCATCTGCCGATCTGCCGAAAATCGGACCGGAATCGTCTATTGTCGTGAACCATCAAACGCATCGAGCCCTCGACCTCATCGACCAGTCTTTCGGCTTCATCGAGCGTGTTTGTCAGGGGTTTCTGACACAGTACGTCGATTCCCCGGGCTGCGGCAAGTCTTACGTGTTCGGCATGAAACTCTCTCGGGGAGGCGATATCAAGAATATCCGGCCTTTCCCGGTCGAGCATTTCCGCCGTATCCCGGTAGACTGCGGGGATTCCGAATTCTTTGGCCCGGGCCGGCGCTCGAACCGTGCTCGGCGCGCTGATTGCGACAACCTCGACATCATCCAGCCGTTTCCATGCGACAAGGTGATTATAGGTGATGTCTCCGGTGCCTGCCATTGCGGCCCGGAGTTTTCGGGTCTTTCCGCCTTTATCAACGATAATTCCCATCGGTTGGGCTCCTTTCCGCTCCCGGTGGTTTCGTGAATTCAATCGAGCGCTTTGGACCGCTTCCTGCCTCTGCTGAAGCCGCCGTCCGCGCTCGGCGCCCGCAATTCCAGTTTCTTTATACCGGCCCACGCGCCTGCGAATGTGCCGAGCGTATTGAATGACAGATCCAGGGCGCTCGAATGCCTCGAGGGCAGCCAGGCTTGAGCGGTCTCGATCGAAAGGCTCAGCAAAAACCCGGCGAAAACGGCCCCCAAGAGACTGAAGCGAACGAAGCGGCCCCCCGCGACCCTTAAGACCAGGGCAAAGAGAAAACCGATCGGAATGAAGCCGAACGTATTGATGCATATATCGAAGATCGGGTCCCGGAGATTGTCGAAGTTGACGATCTGGAAAGAGAGAAATTTCCCCTTCAATACCGTGAATCGTTCCGGTATTCTCAGGGGGGATGCACGCCCCGCATGTTCATGAATCGTGCGGTCGCCGGACTCGTCGAACAGGTACAACAGATCTGGATTCGCACCCCCGGCATCATCGGGAAAGCCTGCTTTCGAATCCCATCTGCGAAAGCGTTCGGCAATCTCCTGTTCCGAGACGATATTCTGATAGAGTGCCAGGCCATAGATTTCACCCGTCCAGGAGTGCCTGCCGTAGACCGAGTTTCCGATCACGAGTCTGATCCCGCCGTCAGATTTCCTCGGAATCCTCAGCATCATGTTTTCCTTCGATGCCAACAGCTCGCCGTTGACGAAGATCTGCGTTCCCTTGGGCCCCGAGGTCGCGGTCACCAACATCTCGCGGGCGTTGACTCTCGATGTATCGAACGAGATTCGAGGGAGTCTTCTTTTGTGCCGATAGTCGTCACCGTTCATGAGGATGATCTGGGATTGCCATTGCCCCATAAGCAACTGGGTCCGATCATCGCCGCCATGAAAAAGCAAGATCAGGTTGAAACCCCTGTGCGGCCTGTTGTCGGGCTTTATGGCGATTTCGATTGAGAACTCTTCGGTTACGATGGGTGGAAGCCGGTCGGCGTAAGCGATTCCGTGCCTGTCGAACCGCAACCCCGGCCGATCTTCAAGCCGCTGCACGGCGTTTGTGAAGTCGTAGCCCCTGGGCTGCAAACCGAAATAGAGGATTGCAGGAACGACAGCGAACAAAAGAAATACCGGGCGGATTCTCGATGCGCGCATGTTTTTCAATTCGATGCAGTTCAGGGGCATCCATGATCCGAGGATGCATCATACGGATTGTTGCAGCCGGCTGCGGTCAAGCGTTAACAGGTTCAACCGATGGCGCAATTTCAAAGCCTGAATATGTCGTTCACGTATAAAGCCGATAATCTGCTTGTATCGTCATTCCGGGGCCGAAATGACTTCGCGCCTCAATAGGCTAAGTGCTTCGACGCGCAATTATTGTGACGTATTATCAGGCACTGGGTAGATATAATTGCTTGCTCGGCACTAAGTCCTGAGCAAGTAAATTCGTCAC
>QZKK01000024.1 GCA_003599475.1 Desulfobacteraceae bacterium | reverse complement strand
CTTCCGATCTTCCGCCGGCCGCGGCAGATAGCCTTTGACCTTGGAATTCATCGCTTCAAATGCAATCGGCTCATAGAGGTAGATAAACGGCGGATTTTCGATCATGTAGCGCTGGAGATCGATGTACAACTGCTCTCTTTTTTCTTCGTCCACCGTGCCGCCGATATCGGCCAGGTATTTTTTGATCTTCGAATCTTCCCATGAGGAATAGCTGGCGTCGGTGCCGCCCAGCGCTCCCTTGAGCCGTTCCAGGGATTCGCCGTTTGTCTCCGACCAACTGTCGCCGAAAAGAGGCGGCAACTGCTTTTTGGCTTCGAGATCCCAGTATTTTCCGGATTCCATGAGGTTCAGATCGGTTTTGATGCCGACTTCGGCCAGGTATCCCTGGATGGCCTCCATGACCTGTTCGAAATTGGTGTAGGCACCGGTCGGACCGGCCATTTCCATTTTAAATCCGTCGGGGTAGCCGGCCTCCTTGAGCAGGGCCTTGGCTTTCTTCGGGTCGTAGCCGAATGGCTTGGCCGCCTTGTCATAACCGAAGTTTCCGGACATGACCAGCCCGGTGGCGGGACGGCCTTCGCCCTTGAACAGGGCATCGATGATCGCGTCGACATCCACTGCATAGTTCATGGCCTGCCTCACACGGGGATCCATGGTGGGTTTGTCTTTTCCGGTGGTCAGATTGTTGAATGTAACATAAAAGATCCGGTCGATGGGGTACTTGATCAGCTTGATGCCGGGCTGGCCGTCGAGTTGGGCGGCTTCTTCGGCGCTCAGGCGGCAGACGATGTCCACTTCGCCTGTCTTGATGGCGGCTACGCGCGTGGAGGATTCGGGAATGGGCCTGAAAATCAGGGTCTTGACTTTGGGGTATTTTTCCTTCTCCCAATAGGTCGGGTTGGCCTCATAGACCAGCCGGTCCCCGGCTTTCCATTCCACGAATCGGAAAGGGCCGGTCCCGACAGGGTGGTTTAAAAACCCCTGCTCCCCCTTTTCGGAATAGTACTTGGGCGGGATCATCCCCCAGAAACTTGCAACGACCCTGAGCAGCAGTGGGCTTGGTTTTTCAGTCGAGACCGCGACCGTATGGTCGTCGATTTTCTTGACCTCTTTGACAAAGTTGAATTTTTCACTCCATTTGACTTTGCCCTGTTTCATCAGTTGCCAGGTCAGGACCACCGAGTCTGCGGTAAAGGGTTCGTCGTTGTGAAAGACAACTCCCTTGCGCAGCTTGAAGGTGTAGGTGCAGCGGTCTTCCGAAACGGCCCAGCTTTCGGCCAGAGCAGGCTGCACTTTGCCGTCGTCATCGACCCAGACCAGCGAGTCGTAGAGCTGCCACGCCGCATTATGGGCATTGCGTTCGTCGCTCAAGGCAGTGTAAAGGGCGTTGGGAACGGTCGAAAGGGCCACCCGCAGCGTACCCTGGGGAGCCGCGCCGGCGGCCTGCACGATAACGAGGGGGAACAGGACCAGGAACACGATAAAGGTGATTCTCTTCATGGTTTTTCCTCCTTTTGTATGGAACGTAGATGTTGACGTTCAGCTTCTCCCTTGAAATTCAACCACACCTCGAAGCTCATCCTCATGGAACGTAAGCCAGTGCATCAAACCGATATTGTGGTTCATGTACATGTAGTACTCGCCATCATCCGGATCCGAAGAGTGGTAAAAATCCGACAGATCCCAATTGAGCACGTATAGATTGGCAATGGACAGCATAGGAACGAGGTATCTCTGCTCCTGCCTCGTCAACGGCTCGATATGGGTGAATCTAGAGCAGGCTTCATTGTAGGAGTTGAGGAAAAGGGTAAATTTATCCGGTCGAAGCCCCGCAGCCCGTTCATCCCAGATGCTGGTAAAATAAACGAGACCCAGGGCCACATCGAACAGCCGGTAATCGATCTTAGACCAGTCGAAATCGAAGATGCCGACGCATTTTTCATCCCGGTATTTCAGGTTTCCCGGATGATAATCACAATGAATCGGTATTTCCCGCATTCCCTGAAAGCCGGCATCGAGGGAAGCCGCATCCCCCAGGGCTTTACAGATCGGTTCAAAGTTTTTTCTAAATAACCGGTCACACCGGCGATCTCCGGCCCGATCCAACAGCGCTGAAAAAGTCTTCCCCAGAGTAGGGATAAACTCCATGATCCGGGGTTGAACGCGATCGACTCCAGGCGGCTTTTGGAATCCATGGCCGCAGTGGTGAAGACGGGCAAGGACTTGAGCGGCGCCGGCAAACTCTTTATCCGTAAGATCGGTGCTGGTCCAGGAGTATTTGTCTTCCCCTTCGAGAAACTCGAACAGTGCCCAAAGCGCTTTTTCCCCCCGGTGGTTTTCAGGCGGCGGGGTGCCCACCACCGTTGCACCGTTTCTGCATGGAACGATGGCTGCGGCAAGGGTGAACCCGTTTGACCTCAGATGATTCAGCAGGGCGTGTTCAAATAGGACTTCATTTTCGATGGCATTGGGATTATACAAGCGCAGGAAATATCGAAGGATGCGATCGTGTGCCGAAACCCATACCGCATAGCTTTTATTACAATATCCGCCGGTGATCTCTTTTACATGCGTCAGCTTGCCGAGATCGTAGTTTTCTTCCACCAACCGGCGAACCGCTTCTGTAAAACGATCATTTTTCTGGTCTGGCTGTCGTTGCATCTTTTCTCTCTTTGACTTGGGGCTGAGCCCGAACTGGATCGATGGTGGTGGTTTAACGTCGGAATGCGGACATCCGCCGATCGTCATATGCAGCGGAATCGAATATCCGCTGCATCTGCCGCTGCTCCCGGACCTTCGGCCGCCACAGGACTAGCCGGCGCAGATCCGGTGATCGAAAAGCTTCCGATAGAACGGAAGATGGTGCTCGTAGTACTCGCGAAGCCTGGGTTTGTCGTCCAGGCCGAAATCGAAGGTTTCCATATTTTTTTGGATTCCGCAGCTTTCCGTGGCATCCACATGCCACTCTTTCCAGGAATCCCACTCTTTGATATGCTTTCCCGCCTTCCAGTGCATCGCCTCCGGAATAAAAGGGATCCCTACGGCGCTGCAGTATGCCCGGGTAACCCCGGCGGGATTATCCTCCAGCTCATCCGCATCGATGACGACGGGGGTTTCACCGGTAATCTCCTTGACCTTCATGAACAGGTTGTACTCCAGTTCGATGCCGATCTCTTCGCTGGTAATACCCGGATTCATGACATAGTTCGATAAGATCGTCTTTTCAGGATCTCTGATGAGAAAAGTATTGGTCATTTTCTTTATGAACTCCGGGTCTTTGACCACATGGTCGAAGGGGTGGTAGCTCATATCCTTGAAGAAAACCGGTGATTTTTCCGATTCACTCAGAATCCAGTTCTTGATGTCCGGGTAACTCATGGGCGCATCGGGATCGATGTGCTGGCCGGGGCAATCAACCCGTTTTTCATACACATAGTACAGCGCACTGAATGGTTCATGGAGTACCTTGAAATCGCCTCTTTCAATGAAGATCCGTTCAAATCCCGTTGAAATCGATCGGGGATGCACCCAGAATGCCAGGATCCGATTCATTTCCACCTCCTTTTTTTGCGGGCAATTGCCGCCCTCTCTCTTTTGTATAGAGTGCCATCTCCTGGCCGTCCCGCCGGGGAAAGTTCAGCGGAACGGCCAGGACGAGGCATCCCTTCCGCATGCTACTTTTTAATCCAGGCAGGAACGATGAATCGGCTGTTCTTGTAAGGGGTCGTGGGTGGATCGGTGAAAATCGTCTGCAGTTCCCCGTTTTGGACCTGGTAGTGGACCACGGGGGCTGCGGCCTGCCCGCGCAGGACGTTGTCCTTGTCCCATTTGATCTGCCCCTGGTGTCCCTTGTACCCGGCCTGCTTCAGATGCTTGTTGACTGCCTTGAAGTCGTAGGCATCGCCTGCGGCTCTGACCGCATCGGCCCATGCCATGACCCCGGTGTAGACGGCCCAGGAGCCCGCCGGGAGCTGATGTTTGTAAAGCCCGATGAATTTGTCGAGCCAGGCCTGGGACTCGGCGTTGGGGGCAACGGGGCCGGGCATGCCGGTAGGCATCTCCCCCACGATCCCGTCTGCGTCCTTCCCCAGATTCTGCAACACCTCCCGGGGGGTGAGGCCCCAGCCGTAGCTCAGGATCGAATCGGTGGGTCTTTTGATGAACTGGCGGAAGAAGGTGATCACCTCCTGGGCGCTTGGAATTTCCACGTGGATCAGAGCCGGCTTGATCCTTCGGATCTGGGTCAAGATGGCTCCCCACTCGTTGGTGCCGTAGGGAACGGTTTCGCGTTTGGCCACTTCCCAGCCCTGCTTCTCGAAGTTTGCCGCCAGGGTATCCCCCACTTCGACGCCCCAGGAATCGTCGGTATTGATGATCACCGCCTTTTTGTTGGGGTACTTGTAGGGAAGAGCCATCAAGACCCTGAACATGCTGTTTGCCTGTTCGATCCCTACATCGGTGAGCTGATAGATATTGCCATATTTCTCCGGGTCTTCCCGAAAGACATCCACCGCAGCCTGGGAGCCGTCATCGGCGAAAAAAGGAGCGTCGTATTTTCCGTAAGCACGAACGTCCTGGCCCCAGCCGGCCCAGCCCGCATGGACGGATGCGACTTTCATCTGGCCGCACAGGTAATCGGCCCCCTGCATTACCACCTCGGGGGCAAACTCCTTCGAATCGTAGCGAACGATCTCGAGTTGTTTGCCCAGCAGACCGCCGGCTTCGTTGATTTCGTCGATCGCCATCTTGATCCCCTTGAAATAGTCCTCCCCGGAACCGGTATAAGCGCCGGTCATGGCAAGCGGAACTCCCACCGGAATCGTATCGGCAGCAAACGCCGCGGGTCCGAAAAGCAATAAGGCCGCCACTGCCCACACGGTCAAACCGAATCTTCTCATGATAAACCTCCTGTCGTTTAGTATTTAGCGTTCAGTGTTCAGTGTTCAGTGTTCAGGCGCGTTCCCGGCCCGAAACACCTGAGATCTGAAACCCGGCACCCGTCTGAAACCTGAAACCTAAACCTCCAAACCGCCCATTCCTGTGCGATCGAGTTTGTTCATCTTTTCCTTTCAACATTCGATGCTCATCTTCGTCTAGCCTTCAGCCTCAGACCGTTTGATCCAAAGACCCATGATTCCGTTTGGAAACAGAAGCACCAGAATCACCACCATGGCGCCAAGGGAGACGGCCCGGTAGGTCCCCAGGGGCGATAGAAGCTCGTTTGCCGTCACCGTAATGAATGCGCCCAGGATGGCACCGGGAAACCGGCCGATGCCGCCTACCACCAGCATGACCATCAACGTGCAGAAAAGATCCAGCTCCAGCATGCGGGTGGAGAGCATGCCGATGTAATGACCGTAGAAAGCTCCCATCACCCCGGTAAGAAAAGAGGTTAGGGCAAAGACCATCAGCTTGTATTTGAAGGCGCTCACTCCCAGGCTCATGGCAAAATCCTGTGCATCCTTGATGGCCAGAAAAGCAGTCCCCCAGTAGGATTTGATCACAATCAGGATGATTCCCGTGCATACGACACTCAAAAGCAGGGCAAGATAGAAGGTGGGGACCAGATTGGCGGAGTTGAAGGTATAGCCGAAGAGGTCGACCGGGGGGATGGTCAGAATTCCCCGAGAGCCGCCCGAACCCAGAGCGATGCCGATCTCTCCCCGCAGAAGCGGCATCAGGGTCATGTGCACGCCGAAGGTCACAAGCGCCACATAGGGTCCGGCCAGTTTGAGGCAGGGCAGCCCCACGAAAACCCCCATGGCAGCGGTGAAGGCACCGGCAAAGAGAATGGCAAGGGCCGAGGGGACATTCAGGTCCACCGAAAAAATCGCCGAAGCGTAGGCGCCGATGACGAAAAACGCCACCTGTCCGAAAGAAAAAATACCGGCAAAGCCCATGATCACATCCCAGCAGGAGGCGACCACCGCCCATATCAGGCACATGATCAGAATGTGCATGACGAAGCGGATGTCCCCCACAAAAAGAGGCGTCATCGCCACGATGCCGTACGTACCCCCCATAATTGCCGCCATCCGTTTGAAACTCATGCGCTTCAGCCTTTTCCCATCAGACCCCGAGGTCTTACCACCAGGGTCGTCAACAGCAAAAGAAACAGGGCGATCATGGAATAGCCCATGCCGAGCTGCCAGCTCACAAACGCCTCCAGCATGCCGATGATAAAGGCCGCATAAAGCCCCCCGCGGATCGAACCCATGCCGCCGAAGGCGGTGATCACCCACGATTTCACCATGATGGCGCCGCCGGACATGGGAGAGATGAAATACTTCTGGCTGAGAAGAATGCCGCCGAATCCCACCATGGCTGTCGAGATGGCAAAGGTGGCGGCAAAAATACGATCCTGGGGAATGCCCACGATTTTGGCGCCTACCGGATTCTGGGCCACGGCCTGAACGGCCATTCCGGTGCGGGTGCTGTTGAGAATCCATCCGAAGAAAAGAATGCCCGTAATCGAGAGAATAAAAATCATGATATCCTGGTAGCTGAGCACCACCTCTCCGATCCCGGCCGAGCCTTTGAGGATGGGCGGAAGCGATTTCACGCGGCCGCCAAAGACCGCCACATATAGATTGTCCATAAAAAGCGACAGCCCCAGGGTCAGCATCATCACTTTGTTCTCCCAGTCCGCGCGTTTTCTCAGGGGGGCCACCAGACTTTTTTCCAGCCCGTATCCCACGGCGAACATCACGGGAATCACCGCAATGAAAATCGAAAAATATCCTCCCACGAGGCCCACCGACCCGATGATCAGCCAGGCAAAATAGCCGCCCAGGTTGAAAAACGATCCGTAGGCGAAGTTGAACGCCTTGGTGACGCCGTAGACCAGAGTAAGCCCCACGGCCATCAGCGCATAGACGGAGCCGTTGGTCAGCCCGCTGATGATGACGTCTACGATTTCCAGAAGCAGATAGATGGTATCTTCATCGAAGTTCACGAATTCAAAATCCTAAGCTGCATTCGGTTTCCCGGAAGCGGCACGGCCGGTCTGACATCTGAAACCTGACATCTTGCAATAAAATGCACGTGAACGCTGAACGCTGAACCCTGAACGGTTCTTACATTCCCAGAAACACCTCTTTCAGATGCTCGTTTGCAAGCGCCGTTTCTCTGCTGCCTTCAAAGGAGATGCGCCCTTCTTCCATGACGTAGAACTTATCGGCCAGGTCCGCAATCCGGGGGATATTCTGTTCCACCAGAAAGATGGTTTTTCCCTGCTTGTTGATCTCCTTGATGGTGGAAAAGATCTCGACCCGCAGGCTTGGCTGCAGCCCCAGGGAGGGTTCGTCGATGCACAGAAAATCGGCGTTGGACATAAGCCCCCGGGCCACGGCCAGCATCTTGGCCTCCCCCCCGCTCATGGTGGAAGCGACCTGCTTCTGCCGCTGCCGGAGCCTCGGGAAAAGTGTAAAGATCCGATCGAGATTCTCCTTTTCATAACGCCGTGCATTTCTGGAATAAGCACCCAGTTTCAGATTTTCCAGAACCGTCATATGCGGAAACAGCTCCCGGTTTTCCGCGATGTAAGTAATGCCCATGTCGACGATCTTATCCGTTGCCAGCCCTTGAATATCGCGATCCCGATAAGTGATCCGTCCCTCTACCTTCTCGGCAAGGCCGCAGATGGCTTTGAGCAGCGTACTCTTTCCGTGGCCGTTGGGACCGAGCATAACCACCACCTGCCCATGATCCACGGAGATGGAGACATCTTTCAGAACCTGCGCCTCTCCGTAATAAGCCTTGAGATCAGCTACATTCAGCATAGGCATCCCCCAGGTAGCACTCGATGACTCTCTGGTTGCGGGTGACGATTTTCGGGGCGTCGCAGCAGATCATCCTGCCCGACTCGATGATCAGCAGCTCTTCCGTAAGTTCGGTGAGCACCTTCATGAAATGTTCGATGATGATGACGGTAATCTCGAGCTCCCTGTTGATTCGGCGGATCAGTTCCATCAGGGCTTTGATCTCTGCGGCATTGGACCCCGCCATGGGTTCGTCCAGCATGAGAATTTTCGGTTTTATCGCCAGGGCCGCACCGATCATCAGCTTTTTCTTCCCCAGCAGATTGAGCCGGCCGGTCTTCCGGGTCTGTTCATCTTCGAGCCCCACGAAACAGAGGATCGCTTCCACATGGGCCGGATCCAACCCCCCGAGGGCACCGAACCGGCTCCCCACACGGATGCTTTCTTTCACGGTGAGACTGGGAAAGATCTGGGGAATCTGGAACGTGCGGGCGATGCCTGCCTGCGCGATCCGATAGGGCGGAAGACCGGAAAGATTTCGACCTTCGAATTCGATGCGGCCCTCATAGGAGTAGAATCCGGTAACCAGGTTGAAGACGGTGGACTTTCCCGCCCCGTTGGGACCGGCGATCCCGTAGATCTGCCCCCTTTGAACCTCGAACGAGAGACGGTCCACGGCAACGAGTTGGCCGAATTTTTTAGTTATTTCAATTGCTTTAAGCATATCACCAACCACGATGCATCGATTCGAAACCCGCCGGGACGGGAAGTGAAAGATGAATACCCCGGTAACCGTTCAGAGGTTAAAAATTTCCTATGGCTCCAGGATCGCCCCTGCAACCGGATCTCGGTCATCATCGGACTTCTGTCTTCCGTCCTCTGTCTTTCTGACCTCGATCAGTCCCCGGGAGGAGGAAGCAGTTTTTTTTCTATGACATCTGTGGCCCAATCATCAAAGTCGCTGAAATGGGCCGTGGTGTGATAATCCATATGATAGTCGCAGCCGGCCACCCGCTGAATCACCTCGAAGGCCTGCTCGTCGCGAGGCAGAAACAGCGGTTTGAGTCCATGGGAGGCCGGTTTGCCCGACAAGTACTGCCGATGGGCCTCGCAGTCTGCGATAAACGCGGTTTCGCTGAAAAAATTGAGATTGTCCAAAACGCCGAAGCAGTGCCGGGCATTGTGAACTCCGAAATCACACAGGATCCCCCGGCCGCGGATGCCGTCTGCCAGGGCCTGACGGCCTGGCTCTTTGGCTTCGGTGCTGCCGCCGGATTGAACGGTGGGAAGCCCGGTCACCCACATATTGAGACGGGCTACGGCAACATTTAACAGATCCATGGCATCATGGGAATAGGCCAGGTCACCGGACGGCCGGGTGGTACAAGGCATCCCGCCGAACATGCACAGCATGCCGGGGGTGACGGTCTGGGCCACGGCCAGCATGAACATCACCTCTGCATGCGTGATGACCATGCACGCTTCCGGTGAATGGGGAGCGGTTCGGCCGGCAAGCGGCATGGTGGTCAGGCGCAGGTTGTTGCCCGCTTCGGCGCTTCGGATCAGGGCGTCCATCATGGGATCCATGCAGGTCAGCGGTGATTTGACCCCGCAGATGGAGTCGTGCCAGTCCTTGCGGCCGGAAAACCATTTGACCGCATCCGCATCGTTCATGTAGGCGCTGCAGGTGACCTTAAGACAGTTTTGGAGCCGGTCCATGATCCGGTTGCACCGGAGCGGATCGCCCTTGTGCACCTTGACCGGCTGACTCAGGAAGCGCACCACATCGAGGTTATCCCCGATGACCGCCACGAGATGTTCCAGCTCTTCGTAGGTTGCCGGCATGGGAAACGCATCCGTTTCCCGGTACAGAAAAGGGGGAATCCCGCCGATTCCCAGGGTGTTCATTCCTTCGTCTCCGGCAAAGGTCTTTGCCGCCGAATCGAGGCTTCGATCGATCAGGTCGGGAAGCAGATAGATCCGGGAGACGGACTCGTCGTAACCTGCCAGACCGGTTGCCTCTAACAGTGAAATAACCTGCCGGTTTCGGGTCTCGATCCCCACTTCGGCCAATACCACCTTTGTGGTTTCGTGAATCCGCTCGTAAGACTGCTTTTCCTCACGCAACGGCCTGCGGTACGCTTCCGGGGCTCTGGCGATGGCATCATCGATATTCATCATGCTGCATTCTCCGGATCACTTCACACAAGCCGGACCGTGCCGCCTCCGGCATTTGATCGAAGCTGGAAACTCAAAACTCCTGAACGCTGAACACTGAACACTGAACCCTTTGAAGTTTCACACAAGCCGGACCGTGCCGCCTCCGGCATTTGATCAAAGCATGAAACTGACAACGGTTTGGGGCATTCTGATTTTGGATTTTGTATTTGTTTCGGATTTCGAGATTCGGATTTCGAATTTTTTCATGTAAGCTCCTTCAACGCGCGCCCCTGCGGATCGTACAGAATCCGGGGCGCCACCCTGGCGTCCACTTTCTCCCCGAAAATCTCTATCGTAAGAGCGGTCCCCTCCACGGCAAGATCGACGGGCAGATAAGCCAGACCGATGTTCCGCTTGGCCGTGTGCCCGTAGCCGGTGCTTCGCAAACGGGTGACCACTTCGTCTCCTGCGGCGACCGCCTCGCCGCCGTAAAGCGGCAGCCAGTCCTCGCCGCCGATTACGATGGTGCAAAGCTTCCGGGTAATACCGGTCTCCCGAATGCGTTCGAGCGCCCTGCGGCCGATGAAATCGCCTCCGCGCTCCAGGCTGACCGTAAAGCCCAGACCCGCCTCGTATGGATTGTCAAGAGGAGTGATATCGGCGCTGAAGTAGAGGTACCCTTTTTCGAGGCGCAAACCGTCGAGCGCTTTGTAGCCGCCGGCGGAAAGGCCGTAAGCCTGTCCGGCTTCCCACAGCCGGTCCCATACGACAATCGCCTTTTCGGTTTCCACGTAAAATTCCCATCCCATCTCACCCGCGTAGGATACCCGCTGGGCAAGGGCCTTTACGCCGTTTACGGAAACGGTTTTGGCCTGCATGTACGGCAGGGCTGCGTTTGAAATGTCGTCGGCGGTAACCGCTTTCAGGATATCCGGGGCTTTAGGCCCCCACAGTGCAAAGGAGGCGTATGCATCGGTTACATCCCGGATTTCCACCGGCAAATCGCCGGCTGCCCGGTGGGCTCTGATATGCCCCATGTCGTTGTCGATGAACCCGGCTCCGGTGACCACCCGAAAACGGGCATCTGAAAGACGCGTAATGGTGAGGTCGGCCAGGATCCCGCCTTTTTCGTTGCAGCACTGGGTGTAGACGACGGATCCCACGGGTCTTTCCATGTCGCTGACCGTCACCCGCTGAAGCAGGCCGAGGGCTCCGGGGCCGATCAATTCGATCTTTCCGAAAGAAGACAGATCCACCATCGCGGCGCGTTCCCGGAAGGCCAGATGCTCGGCAGCCACCGTATCGAAATAGGGAGGTTTGACCCAGCCCCCGTATGCCCGCTGCTCTTCGCCCGCACGACGCCACGGGTCCTCGACTGAAAAATAGTTGACCCGCTCCCAGCCGTTCTTTTTGCCGAAAACAGCCCCCAGGTCCTGCAGCCGGTGGTGAACGGCGCTGATACGGCGGGGCCGCATCTCGGTGTCTTCGTCGTTTGGAAAGCGGGTATAGTAGTAGTACCGGTAGCATTCGCGGGCGCATGCGGCCGCATAAAAGGGGTCCCGGAAGTTTTTGCCGAAACGCCACGGATGATACCCATAGAGATCCGCCTCGGTGCCGCCGTCGATGATCCATTCGGAAAGGGCTTTTCCGATTCCGCCGGCACCGCCGAACCCGTTCATGGACAACCCGCAGGCCAGCCAGAACCCTTTGATGCCCGGCCACGGCCCCACCAGGGGATTGGCATCGGGGGTAAACGCGTCGGGGTGAGCGACGATGCGCTCCAGTCCGGCTTCGGCCAGAAACGGAAACCGTTTGACGGCATTTTCGAGCAGCGGCTCGAAGCGGTCCAGATCCGTAGGCAATTCCGTTCCGCTGTGACTCCAGGGCACCCCGTCTTCCCAGCAGGAAACCGGATTCGTCTCCCAGCCGCCGACCAGAAGCCCCCCGTGTTCCGGACGCCCGTAGATCAGGTACTCGGTATCCCGGAAGCAGGGGGCGCCCTCCGGCACCTCGCTTCCGGAAACCGCACCGAAGCCGGAATGCTGATGCATCACCGGTGTTGAGGGAATACGGGCCCCGACCATGGCCGCCACCTGGGCGCCCCACAGGCCGGCGGCATTGACCACGATCTCGCATCGAATATTGCCCTTGTCGGTCCGGACACCGGCAATTTCTCCCCGGGGGGAGAGATCGATTCCGGTCACCCGGGTGTGCGTATAGATTTCGGCCCCCAGCTTGCGGGCGGCTTTGGCCACGGCATGGGTGGCGCCGTGGGGGTCGAGGTGTCCGTCCTGGGGAATGTAAACGGCGCTGTACAGGTCCTTACCGCTCATCCACGGCATGATTTCAAGGGCTTCCTTCGGACCGATGAGATTCAAGTCCAGCCCGATTCCCCTGGCCCGGCTTGCCTCCCGCAGCAGGCTCTGATGCTGGGTTTTCCCGGCTGCGATCCGCAGGCTGCCGACCTTTTCGTAGGCGTCGAGTCCCGCATACATCTCGGCGCTGTATTTGCGGAAACGCATCATGGTGGGGGAGGCGTTGAACTGGGTCAGAAGCCCCATGGCCATGCAGGTCGCACCGCTGGTCAGCTCGCTCTTTTCAACCATGACCACATCTTTCAAGCCGGAAAGAGCGAGATGATAGAGCACACAACATCCCGTAATCCCCCCGCCGATCACCACGACACGTGCCTGGTCTTTCATCCCGTCTCCTTCCGGCCAATGAGCTTATGCCAAGATCTTTTCCCTTTTCGGATCGTACAGGGCCCGGTTTGCTTCCAGTTCGGCCGGATAGACCGTTTTGTAGGATTCGATTTCAAAGCCTTCCGAAGCTTCGGCCTGATCTTTCGAAAGATAGCCGTAGCAGATGTTTTTTCCGATGGTGTGCCCGTATCCCGAACTGGAGGTAACCCCCACCACCTGTCCCTTGTGCAGGATGGGAGCGCTTCCCTGGAGCATGAGCGGTTTCCCGGCTTCGATGGTAAAGGTGCACAGTTTCCATCTGGAGCCTTCGGCTTCGACCCGGGCCAGGGCCTCTTTGCCGATGAAATCCTCCTTGGCAAGCGCCACGCAGAATCCCAGGCCGGCGTCGTAGGGGGTGTATTCGGGGGTAAGCTCGGAGCCCCAGTCGCAATACCCTTTCTCCAGATGCATCGAGGCGATGACCCGGTAGCCGGCATTTCTGATACCGAGATCCTGCCCGCTTTCCCACAGGGTCTCATAGACGGGACAGGCAAATTCGGTCGGGATGTAGAGTTCGTAGCCCAGCTCTCCCACATAGGTGACCCGGAGAGCGGTTACCGGTGCGTACCCCACGGAAAAGGACCGGCAGGTGCCGTAGGCAAAGGCGCCGTTTCCGAGGTCCGCCTGCGTGTTTCTTTGCAGCAGTTCGCGGGATTTCGGGCCGATGACGTTGATGACCGCAAAAGCGGAGGTGACATCCTTGAAAAATACCGATCCATCCCGAGGCATATGGCTTTCAATCCAACAGGAGGCCCGCAGTGCGAAAGCGGTCCCAACGACGACCAGAAAGCGATCCTGCCCCAGCCGCGCAACGGTCGTGTCGCATTCGATGGTCCCCCGCTCGTTGCACATCTGGGTGTAGACGACTTTGCCTGCGGGCCGGTCGATCTCGTTGGCACAGAGCCGGTTTAGAAAAGCGAGGGCGCCCTTCCCTGTGATCTCGAATTTGGTAAACGAGCTCTGGTCGATGAGCACCACGTTTTCCCTGGCGTTGCGGTGCTCTGCAGCGACATGTTCAAACCAGTTGGGGATTTCGAAGGTATGTTCGTCTTCCGGAGCGGCCCCGGCCGGGGCAAACCAATTGGTCCGCTCCCAACCGTATTTGGCGCCGTAGACCGCCCCTTTTTCCTTTAAGATGCTGTAGAGCGGGCTTCGCCGCACCCCCCGGGCCGTGCTGTGTTCTTCATGGGGCCAGTGGATGGTGTAGTGTTTGCCGTAGAGCTCCCGGGTGCGTGCGATGTTGTAGGCGCGGCTTTTATGGTGGGGTCCGAAGCGTCGGATGTCCAGAGGCCAGATATCCAGGCTCGGCTCACCTTCGATGATCCATTCGGCCATCATCCGGCCGGCCCCGCCGCCGCATGCGATGCCGAAGGCATTGAAGCCGGCGGCCACGAAACAGTTGTCCAGCTCCGGAGCCGGTCCCATGATGGGGTCCCCGTCCGGGGTGAAGGCTTCCGGGCCGTTTACCAGGCGGGAGATTCCGGCCTCTGCAAGGCATGGGGTGCGCTTCATGGCCGGATCGGAAAGAGACTGGAAGTGATCGAAGTCGGGTTCCAGCAGTTGTGAGATGAAATCGTTGGGCACGCCGTCCACTGCCCAGGGGATGCCGTTTCGTTCGTATCCGCCCATGACCATTCCGCCGACCTCTTCCTTGTAGTACAGCAGGTTGTCCTTGTCGCGGATGGTGGGCAGATCCGCCGGCAGGCCTTGAATGACATCGGTGACCAGAAACTGGTGCATGAAGGGTACCAGCGGAATGTTCACTCCGAGCATCTGTCCCACCTGCCAGCCCCACATGCCGGTGCAGTTGACCACCACCTGGCAGGCGATGTTCCCCTTGTCCGTTTTTACAGCCCTTACCCGGCGCCCCGCCGTGGCGGGATCGAACTCGAAGCCGGTCACCAGCGTGTGCTCGTAGAATTTGCACCCCCGGCTGCGCGCCCCCTTGGCCAGAGCCTGGGTGATTCCGGCCGGGTCGGCCTGGCCGTCGGTGGGCATGAAAGCCGCCCCCACCAAGTCGTCGATTTCCATGATCGGGAAAAGCTTCTTGGCCTCCGACGGGGTGATGATATTCATTTCCAGCCCGAAACTCCTGGCGGTAGTGGCCCCTTTTTTCAGTTCGTACATCCGCTCCGGGGTTTTGGCCAGGTGCAGACAGCCGGTCTTTTTCCATCCGGTGGTCAACCCGGTCTCCTCCTCCAGGGTTTCATAGAGGCTGACGGAGTACTGGAGCATCCGGGTGACGTTTCGTTCGGCACGAAGCTGACCCACCAGGCCGGCGGCATGCCAGGTCGAACCGCTGGTCAGCTCCCCTTTGTCAAGGACCACCACATCCTTCCATCCCATTTTCGTCAGATGGTAGGCCGTGCTGCATCCCACGATACCGCCGCCGATAATGACGACTTGTGCGCTCTCCTGCATGGGTTCTCCTGTTCAGTGTTCAGCGTTCAGCGTTCAGGAAAGAAAATTCGCATGAAGTTTCTTTTTCGATCAAACGGATTGCTCATTGCGATCAGCGGCCTCGCTGACCTCCGACCTCTGACTTCCGACCTCTGACTTCCGACCTCCGACCTTTGTCTCCAGGCCTCTGACTTCCGTCAGCCGGTCGCCTCGTCCACCAGCTCGGCAATGTCCTTTACCGCCGCATCCCCCCGGCAATCGGCAATTCCGTCGCCGAGCATGGTTGCACAAAACGGACATGCCGCAGCCACGGTTTTTGCACCGGTGGATATGAGCTCTTCTGCGCGTTCGATATTGATGCGCTTTCCCATCGTTTCTTCCATGAACATCCTGGCGCCGCCGGCGCCGCAGCAAAATCCCTTGTCCCCGGTGCGCCGGGCAGTGCGCAGATCTCTTCCCCCGTTGATCGCCTTCAACAGTTTCCTGGGTTCGTCGAAAATGCCGTTCCACCGGCCCAGATAACAGGAATCGTGGAAGGCGAGCGTTTCGGACAGCGGAGAAGTGACTTTCAGCCGACCCCGCCCCATGAGCTCCATCAGGTATTGGCTATGATGAACCACCGGATATCGGGCGCCGAATCCGGGGTATTCGTTCTTGATGATGTTGAAACAGTGGGGGCAGCCGGCAAGAATCTTTTTTGGCTGGTACCGGTTGAGGATTTCCACGTTTTCCCGGATCATCATCTGTGCCAGGTATTCGTTTCCTGCCCGCCGCGCCATGTCCCCGTTGCACCGTTCTTCCGGCCCGAGGATGGCGAAATCAACCCCGGCTCTTTTCAGGACCCGGGCGATCGCCCGCGCGATTTTCTTTCCCCGCTCGTCGAAGGCGCCGGCGCAGCCCACAAACCAGAGGATTTCGACCTCCGGCCGGTCGGTCATAAGCGGCACATCGAGGTCCCCGCACCAGTCTGCACGGGTATCGGCCGAAAACCCCCAGGGATTGGACTGGTTCTCGAGATTGGTGAAGGTTTCCTGCAATTCGGGGGGAAAGGCTGCTTCCATCAGAACCTGGTACTTGCGGGCCTCAAGGATCAGATCGAGGTGCTGGATGTTCACCGGGCAGATGTCTTCGCAGCTTCGGCAGGTGGTGCACGACCAGAGGATATCGCCGGTGACCGCAGATCCTTCGCGTACAAAGGGTTTGATCTCTTCGACACGGCCGGCCAGCAGGGCGCAGGACTGTTCGAACAGATCGTGTTTGATATCCGAAACCATGGCCTTGGGCGATAGCGGCTTGCCGGTGGCGTTGGCCGGGCACTGCTCCTCGCACCTTCCGCACTCGGTGCAGGCATAGAGATCCAGTACATTTTTCCAGTTGAGATCCGAAATTTTTCCGAGACCGAAGCTTTCGGCCGCTTCGTCTTCGATGTCGGTTGTGATCATCGCCTTTTCACGTGCAAGCGGTCTGAGAAATACATTGGGGACTGCCGCGAGAAGATGCAGATGCTTGGATCCGGGAATATAGACCAGAAAGCCGAGGATGGTCATCAGGTGCACCCAGCAGGCGATTTCCAGGCCGACGGCCTGCTGGAAGGGGGTGAGGGTTTCCAAATTGAACAGGTGTGCCCATACGGCGGAAACCGTGAAAATCCGGGCGGAGTCGAAGCCTTCCGGGGGATTGAGCAGGTGAAAGGCATTGATGAAATGAAAGCTGATGATGATTACCGATGTAAATAAGATGATCAGGCGCGCGTCCCGCCCATCGGTGAGATACGGGGGCTTGATCATCATCCGGCGGAACAGGGAATAAGCCAGGCCGATGAGTACCATAAAGGCCAGGATGTCTGCGGCAAACAGGTAGACCCGGTAGAGGTTCGGGAAATAATCGGCGGCATGGAAAAAGGGGAAAACCCCCTGGATCATCAGTTCGAGGGAATGGGGCTGCACCGCCAGAAAACCGAAAAAGATCAACATGTGGGCGATGCCCGGCCCCTTTTTGCGGCGAACGTTTCTCTGACCCAGAACATCGGCAAGCAGCACGTAGAGACGGCTTTTCACATCACCGATTTCGAGCGCTGCCTTCCCCCCGACGGCTTTCATGATGGCCGCAAGCCGCCGGACCCGAATGAAGAATAGACCGAAAGCACCGATGATCGCTGCGGAAAGAATAATCGACTTCAATATCAGGTATGCATCCATAGAGAAAAGCCGTTCAAGGTTCAGAACTTGTGTTGGGTTTCGTTACACTCAACCCAACCTACCAATCTGCCGATGATGCCGAAGCGGCCGGTTTGTTCGAACATCAGAAACTGGGAGCGGTTTTGGTCATTCGGATTTTTCATTTTGAATTTGTTTCGGATTTCGTGTTTCGGATTTCGGATTTCAAATTCGCTGTTGGACGTTCAGTTTCATACGGGCGTTCCGGCCCCTGTCATCCGTCATCTGTCATCTGTCCTCCGCCCTCTGTCCTCTGAGCACCTCTGTGAGCACCGGCACCACCTCGTAGAGGTCGCCAACGATGCCGTAATCGGATTTTCCGAAAATAGGTGCGTCCTTATCCGTGTTGACGGCGACGATGATCTTGGCGGTTTTCATGCCGGCGAAATGCTGGACGGAACCCGACAGCCCGCATCCGATGTAGAGCTTGGGGCTGACTGTCTTTCCGGTCTGGCCCACCTGCATGCTGTGGGGGGCATAGCCGGCGTCCACCGCGGCCCGGGAGGCACCCACCGCCGCCCCCAGGACCTCCGCACATTCTTCCAGGATTGCGAAATTTTCCGATGAGGCCATGGGGCGGCCTCCCGTAATGATGATTTCCGCTTCGGTGAGATCGATTCTTCCTTTACGGCCTGCCGGCACGTCAAGGACCCGGATGCGTCCCGTGTCCTGAATATCGGCGTCAAAGACGGTCGTTTCCGCCCGAACCGGGGCTTTTTGGGGCTCAATGACATTGGGTCGAAGGCCGCAGACAGGTATCGGGCCGCACAGGTTCAGCGTAGCGATGGTTTTCCCCGAAAAATGGCTTTTATCGACACGGTTTTCAGCAAGGTCCACAGCGGTGCAGTCCAGGGCCAGGGGAGCTTCGAGCAGGCAGGCGGCGCGAGCCAGGATATCCCGTCCGAAGGCATTGCTGATTCCCAGCAGGGCGGAAAGGCCGAAGTGTTTGACCGCTGCGGCCACGGCTTCGGCTTTCATATCGGGATTCTTCCCGATCAGGCCGATAACGCGGCCGACACCGTAAGCTTCAAGATCGCCTCTGCAGGCATCCGGGTCGATATTGAGGACCATCGCCGAAACCGTTCCTCCGCCGCTTTTGCACGCAGCGGTGACCGCTCCGTAGCAGGCCGGTCTGACACCGTTTTCATCCGTTTCAATGAGAACGCCGATATGAGACATTCTTTTTTTCTCCCTGTGATCCGATTGAAGCTTCGAATTTCCCCGCCGGGCCTTGAACCCCCCTGAACGCTCACCCGCCGGTTAGATGGAAAGCTACAGGACTTTTTCCTCTTCCCTGAGTGCCCGGACGAGTTTCTCGACCATCTCCCGGACCGATCCTTGGAGCATTTTCGCCGCCCCCCGCTCGGGCACCGGCACCAGCCTGTCGATTGCTGCGAAGGCATCGGGCTTCGGGAGGCCCAGATCTGAAAAAGCGATTTCGGCGATCGGTTTTTTCTTCGCTTTCAAGATGTCGGGGAGTTTCGGGTACCGGGGTTGGTTCAACCCCTTTGTGGCGCCGATCACGCACGGCATGGTCAATTCGAGCATCTCACGGCCCCCGCCGTCCACCTCCCGGGACACCCTTGCCTTGCCGTCGACAATCTCGAAAGAGACGACCGCGTTTGCCACCGGCAGGTCCATGGCCTTTGCCAACCGGTATTGGGTCTGCATGCCTTCCGTGTCCACCGACTGCTTGCCGGTAAAAATCAGATCGGGCCGGCCGTCATTCAGAATGGCGGCTTTGAGGGCGGCCGCGGTGGTAGCGCTGTCGAGAAACTGGATGTCGATTTTCACCAGGATGCCGCGGTCGGCACCCACTGCCAGGGCGCTTCTGAGAGTATTGACCGCCGATGCCTTTCCGACCGATACCACCACCACTTCTCCTCCGTGATCCTTGGTTAGGCGGACGGCCTCTTCCACCGCATACTCGTCATAGGGGTTCATGACGAATTTTACCGATTCATCGTATGCGGCACCCCCTGTGACCTTGATGTTGGCTGCGGTGTCCGGCACCTGCTTGACGCATACATAAATTTTCATGCGACATCCTTTCCGAAAAGCATCGTACAGTTCCTAAGGCTCTAAGAAAAAGGCACGCGAATGACCTAAGCGATCATGACACTGACCCCCATCGTTTCCAAATCCTTCAGGAATTCATGGGGAATGGGTCGATTCGTGATGAGAATATCGATATTTTTTAACGGTGTGACCGATACTTCGGCCACGCGTCCGAATTTTGTATGGTTGGCCATCACGATCACCTTGCCATGCGTCTGCCGGATCATGGTGCGTTCGATCACGGCAATTTCCAGATTGGGGGTGGTGATGCCGGCGTTAATGCTCAGGCCATCGGCTCCCAGAAACACCTTCGTGGCATGAATCTGGCGGATCATCTCCATGGTAAGGGGCCCGGCCAGGGCATGTGTGGCTGGATTGTAGGTCCCGCCGAGCAGAATGAGTTCGGCGGGGCTGCCGTTGATTTCGGTGATGACCCCAAGATTATTGGTGAAAATGCAAAATGGCATGCCCGGTTCTGCGAATCGCACAACCTGGGCTGCGGTTGTGCCCTCGCCGATGTAGACGATGTCGTTCGGTTCAATCAGGGATGCGGCTTTTCGGGCGATCTGCTGCTTTTCGACGGGATTTTCCTTGATGCTGCTCTGGTAATGAAACTTTCCAACCACCCGCTCATGGCGAAACACAGCGCCGCCGTGAGTGCGCTCCACCTGGCCGCTGCGCTCCAGTACATCGAGGTCCCGGCGGATGGTCATTTCCGAGACATTCAGCTCTTCGCTCAACAGCGAGCTGCGGGCCGTAAATTCTTTTCTTAGAATTTCCAGGATACGCTGCTGCCGCTCGGCCGGCAGAGGAGAGGTCGCATTTTTCATGGAGAAATCCTTTTCATACCCTCTTCGGATCTATATTGTTGTGCGTTTATGTTGTCAAGTGTTAATTTTTATTTTTCATTCGAACATGGCTTTTGGGGATAGCCCGTGCGGGACAATCAGAAAATCGATTGATGTGGCAGGCGGCTTGGTGAATTCCTGAATCTTGCAGGCTTCTATAATCGTTGATAATTATTTAGAATGGCAGCGGAGTGAAGGTGATAAGGCCCGCTTCTGCAAATTTCTGATTGCAGTATTTCGCTGCTCTCACGGTTGGATCTCATGAAGCCCCCGAGTTCATAACAAACAAAAGTTCACAAATTTGACACTGCGGCCGCCGTTCAAGGGCTCTTTTCGACAGCTTCGTCTCCCTTGGCCGCTTCCGGAGCCGGTTCCGGAACCGCATAGAGCCCATCCACCCAATCGGCAATAAGGCTGACCCAGTCTCCGAACACCGCTTCGGCATTCCTCCGGATGGTTGCTTCATCCAGTTTGACATACTCTCCCCGTTTGCGGGTGTCCATCAGCGCTGAAATTCTTTCGGCTGTCTTCGAATCGACCATCTCGGCCTCAAGCGAAGCGTCTCCGAGGTCGATGGCCGCAAGCGACGGGTGGGTGGAAAGACGGAATCTGCTGAAAGCGACACCGGAAAAGGCGATTCGAAGCCGGGCGACGTTCGGAGCGGGGAGGTCAACCACTTTATGGTTCTTGGCGAGTGCGGCGACCAGGTCCTGTTTGAACCGGTCCACCAATGCTTGAAGCTCCTCCGGATCGACTGCAAGTCCGACCACATCCGAATCGAAGTAAACGACAACCGGGGCGATCGTTACCGCCGGATATTGCTCGGAGACAAGCTCAGGGCTCTTTTGTGGATTTCTGAAAAAAAGAATATCCTCCTGCCCGGGGTCCGGTTGGAGCGAGGAATAATCGACAAGAAAACCCGACTGTTTTCGGGGCCATAGGGAAACGCAGCCGGCAAAAGCAATCAGAAGTGCGGAGATCGACATTAAAATGACAGCTCGTCTTTTCATCATCACCTCGAGTGTTGTTTGCTTCAGTACGAAAACAAAACCGAAATGGTACGCAGCCGAGCAAAATATATAACCGTTTGATGCGCCCGGTGCAAGCGGGTATGTGAGGGAATGGATGTTTCAAAAAGCTCAGCGCTCGGCTTGTCCTGAATGATTTGCATTACGGACATCTTCGCATTACGATAAGGAAACATGGCGCTTCGGAAAAGAACCCCGGGGGCGATGAAGTGCTAGCTGCCAATAAAAAACTTGATCTCTACTTCAACATGCGGTAGAAAAGTCTAAAAGAAAGAAATAAAGAAGTATCTTCAGTTTACAGGAAAGTAATAGAATCGATTCACTGAAATCCTTGTGTGAATTCGAGTTTTGCCGGTCGCATTGGCAACACGTTCTTGAATGAACAAATAACTGGGAAGGAGTCTGGTATGAAAAAAGCTTGTTTACTGGTGGTTGCGCTTTTTCTGATGGGCTGCGGTGCGGCGGCCGAGCGTTCCGAATTTTACAAACACGATTCCCATTTCAAGAGCTGGTCCCACATGGGTTTCAGCGTGCAGGGGTACAAGAATCCGACCGCTGCCGATGCGGACAAGTCCGACGCCCAGGGATGGTGGGGAGAGCCGATCGAAGTGCCTTTCGGCACCAAGTAAAAGATCTGTTTGAAGGGGCCACACCCCGGTGTGGCCTCTCCTACCTGTCTGTCAACGCAGCCACCCCCGGAAGTACTTTTCCTTCCAGAAACTCCAGAGATGCACCGCCGCCGGTTGAAACATGAGATATCCTGGCGGCCACTCCCGCATTTTCGACAGCGGACGCAGAATCGCCGCCTCCGATGATTGTAACCGCACCCCGATCCGTGATTTCTGCCAGGATGCGGGCCACAGCGTAAGTCCCCTTTGCAGTCTCGTCGATCTCAAAGACCCCCATGGGCCCGTTCCAGACGACGGTTTCGGCATCCTTGAGAGTCTCCTTGAAGAGCTGAATCGAACCGGGTCCGATATCGACGCCTTCATCGCCGGACGAAATTGAATCCGAGGCGACCACCCGGAGGCCTCCGACTTTTCGCGCACCGAAATCGAGCGAATCGGTCACGACGGTATCCACGGGGAGGATCAGCTTGTCTCCTGCTGTTTTCAAAAGATCGCCTGCCGCAGCGATTCTGTCTTCCTCCAGCAGCGATTTTCCGATCTCAAGCCCCTTGGCTTTGAAGAAGGTATAACTCATCCCGCCGCCGATGATGATTTTATCCACCTTCGGGAGGAGATTTGAAATCACATCGATCTTTCCGGATATTTTAGCCCCGCCCATGATGGCCACAAAGGGCCTGTTCGGATTTTCAAGAGCCTTTCCCAGGTAATCGAGCTCTTTCATCATGAGATATCCCGCCGCGCATTGACGGAAATGTCGGGTGACACCGACAGTGGATGCATGGGCACGGTGGGCGGTGCCGAAAGCATCATTGACGTACATATCCCCCAGGGCTGCGAGTTTCGCCGAAAAATCCGGATCGTTTTTCTCCTCTTCGCTTGAGAATCGGAGGTTCTCGAGCAGAAGGACATCCCCTTCGTTCAGCTTTTTCACTGCCGCCTCGGCCGCCGGGCCGATGCAGCTTTCTGCAAACTCGACCTTTCTCCTCAACATCTCAGAGAGAACCGAAACGCAGGGTTTAAGGGACATTTCGGTTACCGGTTTTCCTTTGGGACGGCCCAGATGGGACATCAGGATCAGTTTCCCCCCCTGGTCGGATATATATCGAATCGTCGGGAGGGCCCCTTTGATCCGTTGATCGCTGACCACTTTACCGCCTCTGAGCGGCACGTTGAAATCGACCCTCATGAGGATGCGCTTGCCCTTTATTTGAATATCTTCGACGGAAAGTTTTGCCATGGATTCCTCCTTGCTGCGATCTATGATTCGATTCCGGTCTGATCGACAATACCAATCCGGCAGGTGGATTTCAAGCAGGCAAAAGCTGAAAGTCGAAAGCTGAAAGCTCAAAGAAAAACCTTGCGCAGAGTGGCAGAGAAATGTTTGCGTTTTAAGCTTTCAACTTTGAGCTTTCAACTTTGAGCTATTCTCCATCTTATGCTAATCTTATGGTGATTGGAGGCATCCGAAACGTCTTTGGAGTGAATGGAGTGACCGCCGCCATGGTCCTGCCCGCCAATAAGACAAAGATCGTCTGCACGATCGGTCCTGCATCCGGTTCTCCGCCTGTACTGGAAAAGATGATTTATTCCGGTATGAACATCGCGCGTTTGAATTTTTCGCATGGCGACTTCGAGAGCCACCGGAGGGTCATCGAAAACCTGCGGTCCGCAGCGGCCGAAAGCCGCAGGCGGATCGCCGTTATGGCCGACCTTCCGGGGCCGAAGATGCGCATCGGCCGGCTCAAGCGGGAACCGATCGAACTGAAGCCTGGAGATATGATCACCTTGACCACCGAGGAGATCATCGGTGATGAAAAGCGTATCTCGGTAACCTTCTCCCGCCTGCCCCGGGCGGTCCGAATCGGAGATCGTCTTTTCCTGAACGACGGCTTCATCGAGCTCCGGGTCGAGTCGAAAACAGGAAACGATGTCACCTGCAGCGTCGTCGCCGGAGGCGTTCTGCTTTCCCGAAAAGGACTCAACCTTCCTGGGATCGACCTCGGGATATCCGCATTTACGGATCGGGACAGGGAATGCCTCCGGTTTGCCCTGGAACAGGGGCTCGATGCCGTGAGCCAATCTTTCGTTGAAACCGGAGCCGACATTCTTTCCGTGCGCGAAGCGGCCGCAGAAATGGGGCATCACCCCTTCGTTATTGCAAAGATCGAACGCGCCGGCGCACTGGACCATATCGATGACATCCTGGCCGCCGCCGATGGGATCATGATCGCACGCGGGGACCTCGGGGTGGAAATACCGATCGAAAAAATCGCCGTCATTCAAAAGCAACTCATGGAAAAGGCGAACCGGCTGGGCAAACCGGTGATTACCGCCACCCAGATGCTGGAATCGATGACCAGTTATCGCCGGCCGACCCGGGCCGAGGCAACCGATGTGGCAAACGCGATTCTGGACGGAACCGATTGCGTCATGCTGTCCGGGGAATCCGCAATCGGAAAATATCCGGTGGAAGCCGTTCAGATGCTGGCAAAAATTGCCGCCGTCGTCGAACCGCACCGGCCGCAGATTCGTTTGGAAGATGCAGCGAAGGCTTACGGCATCCGACAGCCGCTGCGCTTTACCGATCTGCTTGCCCTGAGTGTCGACGCGACCCTGTCATACAGAACTGCAGCCGCTGTAATCGTTCCGACCAACAGCGGTCTGACCGCAAGAAACATTTCACGATTCCGGTTTCCGGTATGGATCGCCGCCGTCAGCACGCAGGAGAGTACCTGCCAATCGCTTCAATTCTCATATGGTGTGTCCTGCGAATGCGTCGAGGAATACCCGGAAGACTGGAAAATTTTTGCCCGGGATTGGCTCAAATTGCACGGACTCACCGGAGATCTTGCGGTTGTGACTACAGGCCCTTCGGAGAAAAACCCGAATGCCAACTACAGTATGCAGCTTATCGATTTGAGAAAAGTAAGCGGAATCACTTGATCATTTGAAATTCTATATTCCAGATTGGAAATTCTTCAGGGTTTGAGGTCCCTTATATGGAAAAATTGACGCGATCCAAGAGCTTTAAAGGCCCTGCGGGCCCGGTCATCTTGACCATCATGGACGGTATCGGAATCGGCAGGTATGAAGAAGGGGACATGGTGCGGAAGGCCAACACTCCGGCGCTCGACTGGCTCCGGCGCAATGCGGTCTGTACACAGTTGAAGGCCCACGGCACGGCAGTGGGGATGCCGTCGGATTCTGACATGGGAAACAGCGAAATCGGCCACAATGCCATCGGATGCGGACGGGTGTTCGATCAGGGGGCGAGCCTGGTCAAAAGATCGATCGAATCGAAATCTCTATTCGAGGGCGAGGTCTGGAGGGAGCTGATCCGGAACGTGAAGAGTCATTCGACGACGCTGCACTTTATCGGACTGCTCTCCGATGGAAATGTCCACAGCCATATCGATCACCTCGAAGCGCTTCTTGCCGAGGCAAAGGAGGAAGGGGTAAAAAAAGCCCGCATTCATGTTCTTTTGGACGGAAGGGACGTGCCTCCGACATCCGCCCTTCAATACATGGACCGTTTCGAAAGTTTTCTTTCCTCGCTCTCTTCGGGCAGCGGCATCGATTATGCCGTCGCCTCGGGCGGGGGGCGGATGAAGATAACGATGGATCGATACCAGGCGGATTGGGGCATGGTTGAAGCCGGCTGGAAGACCCATGTCCGGGGGGAAGGGCGGAGGTTTGAATCCTCCCGTGAGGCGATTTCCGTCTTGCGGAGCGAAAATCCTGGAATTCTCGATCAGGACCTGCCCCCCTTTGTCGTCGCACCGCACGGAAAACCGCTTGGGCCGATCGCAGATGGCGACAGTGTGATCTTCTTCAATTTCCGGGGCGATCGGGCCATCGAGATCAGCCGGGCCTTCGAGGAGAAAGCTTTCGATCGGTTTCCCCGCGGCCCCAAACTCGATGCTCTTTATGCGGGGATGATGGAGTACGATGGGGATGCGCACATCCCCCGAAAATACCTGGTGAATCCTCCCGGTATCGATCGGACGATGGCCGAATATCTCGTTTCGGCCGGAGTCAGACAGCTTGCAGTCAGTGAAACCCAGAAATTCGGTCATGTGACCTACTTTTTCAACGGAAACCGTTCTGGAAAGTTCGATGATACCCTGGAAGACTACATCGAGGTACCTTCCGACATGGTTCCGTTCGAAGAACGCCCCTGGATGAAGGCTGCCGAGATCACCGATGCGGTCATCCGGGCAACATATGGGGGAAAGCATCGGTTTATCCGGCTCAACTACGCAAACGGAGACATGGTCGGACACACGGGCAATATTCAGGCTGTTGAAATCGCGGTCGAAGCCGTAGACCTCTGCATCGCACGGCTGATTCGGGCGGCTGAAAAAACTGCCGGGGTTCTGGTCGTTACGGCCGATCATGGAAATTCCGACGATATGTTCGAACATGACGAGAAAACCGGGGCCGTCCGTATGGATGAAGAGAGCGGAAAACCGAGAATGAAAACCTCTCATTCTCTGAATCCGGTGCCCGTTTTTATCTACGATCCTGCCGAAAGCGGCGGCATACGACTGTCCGGCCGGGAAGGCCTTGGAATCAGCAGCCTTGCGGCGACCTGTTTGAAGCTTCTCGGCTTCGAACCGCCGACGGACTATACGCCGAGCGTTGTCGAAGTGGGGTGAAAAATGTTGGATCTTCCTTTCGGTTTCACTGTATCGCGGCTGGGTGAATGCCGGATCCAATCGCCGATTTCAGACATTCATTTCGTTGAAGAAGACGAAAACGTTCTTTTTCATTGTGATCTCGAAGAAATCGAGCGTCTCTTGAAGTCCGGCAGGAGGCCGCCCTTTTTCGAAAAAGCGGGGCCGCGGGAAAAAATCTACTTCGATCCCTCCAAGCTCAAATGCGGAATCGTCACCTGCGGCGGTCTCTGCCCCGGAATCAACGACGTCATCCGGGCAATCGTTCTGGCGCTCTACTATCACTACGGGGTCCGCAACATCTTGGGTTTCCTCTACGGGTTCGAAGGTCTTTCTTTTCGATACGGCCACTCGCCCATCGAGCTCAATCCGGCCGTGGTTGACGATATCCATCAGAAGGGAGGAACGATTCTAGGCTCTTCCCGGGGACCCCAGGATGTATCGGAGATGGTCGACTCCCTGGAACAGATGAATATCGGTATCCTCTTTACCATCGGAGGAGACGGGACGATGAGGGGGGCCCAGGCCATTGCCGACGAGATCGGCCGGAGGAGCCTGAAGATCGGGGTGGTGGGGGTCCCCAAAACCATCGATAACGACATCGCCTTTGTGGAACAGTCTTTCGGCTTTGCGACGGCCGTATCGGAAGCGACCCGATCGATCTACTCCGCGCACACAGAGGCAGAGGGTGCGCGAAACGGAATCGGCCTCGTCAAGCTGATGGGCAGGGAGTCCGGATTCATCGCAGCCTATGCATCCCTGGCGAACAGCGACGTAAACTACTGCCTGGTGCCGGAAGTCAAGTTCACTCTGGAGGGTCTTCATCGAGCCTTGAAGCAGAGGCTCGAAAGGAGACATCATGCCGTAATCGTGGTCGGAGAAGGTGCAGGCCAGGATCTGATGGAGACAAGCGGAGAAAAGGATGCCTCCGGCAATATTCGCCTCGGGGACATCGGCACTTTTCTCAAGGATCACATCAACGAAACCTTCAGAAATATCGGCATGGAGATCACTCTCAAGTACATAGATCCCAGCTACAACATTCGAAGCGTGCCGGCAAATGCCCATGATTCGTCCTTTTGTCTTCTACTAGGGCATAATGCGGTTCATGCGGCGATGGCAGGACGCACCAATGTGGTCGTAGGGTTCTGGCGAAATGAGTTTACCAATCTCCCGATCCGGGCAGCCGTTTCGGAAAGACAGAAGATCGACCCAAACGGATGGCTGTGGAGCAGCGTTCTGGCAAGCACCGGACAGCCGAAGGATAT
>QZKK01000055.1 GCA_003599475.1 Desulfobacteraceae bacterium | reverse complement strand
ATTTTCTGAAATAATTTTCGTGCCCCTTCGTGCCCTTAGTGGATAAATGGAAATTCCTGTACAATCAAGTGAGGTGCGAAGGTTCATCGATGACCTCTTCCTTCGCAAAATCCCGGGTGGAGGTTCCTCCGGACGCTTCAAAGGCCGCGATCCATCCCCGCACTCTCTTCTTGCCGTATTCTTTCTCCCAGGCGGATACGATGGTATCCACGGGAACATCCGCATAGGTTCCGTGGTCGTCGACATACTCCATGAACCGCTCTTTCTGGAGATTGAAAGGCTGAAATACCGAATCCTCCTTTCCGTCGAAGGCCAGCGGGGGTACGTGATGACGCCTGCACAACTCTCTGTTGAAGGCGGGAGTGGCCTTGATCCAGCGCCCATTCAGATAGAATTCGGTAAACCCGTGGTAGACAAAAAGGTCCGATCCGAGGTATTCGATCAACTGCCGTGTGGCCAGGTGGTTTCGAACTGTGGCAAAACCGATTCGAGCAGGGATTCCGCACGCGCGTCCGAGTGCGCACAGCAGCGATGCTTTGGCCACGCAATACCCTCTTCCCTTCTCGAGGATGGTGCTTGCCTTGTAGTGCTCAGGAAGATGAAACGGCGAATACGGATCGTACCGGATGTCGTCGCGCACCGCATCATAGAGTTTCACCGCCACTTTCACGGGGTCGCCGCCTCCGCGGGCGGCTTCCCCTGCATAATCGACGACCCTTGGATGGTCCGAGTCGATGATCGCCGTAGGAAGCAGGTATTTCGGATCGATTGTCTCCATGCGGTTCAGCGTTCAGTGTTCAGCGTTCGGTGCTCAGCGTTCAGTGTTCAGTCGCGCTCCCAAGTCCGGCATACCTGCCACCTGAAACCCGGGCATCCGCCTGAAACCCGAAACCTGTACAACCGATCTATTCTCTCCCCAGTATCTCCCACAGGATCCGGCAGTAGCTTTCGACGCCGACCGTCAGGACATCCGGGTTGAAATCGAACTTTGGATTGTGAACCGGTGCAGCACCCCCGCGTCCGACACCGATGAAGTAATAGCAGCCCTTGACGGCTTCGTGGAAAAACGCCATATCTTCCCCTCCCATGGTCCGCTCCGGCTCGACAACGCGATCTTTGCCGACCACAGCGGCTGCACAGCGGCCGACCAGATCCGACAATTCTGAATCATTGACGAGGGGAGGGCACCCCGCATCGAATCTGAATTCATAGGCAGCCCCCATGGAATCACAAACCCCCCGGACGATTTTTTCCAGCCGCTCCGGCCACTGTGCCCAGACCGTCCGGTCGAATGTTCGGGTGGTGCCGGCAAGCTCCGCTTCCGGAGGGATGATGTTGAAAGCGGTGCCGGCGATGAATTTTCCAATCGTAACCACGGTGGGGTTCATCGGATTCATCTGGCGGCTTGCAATCCGTTGGAGGGCATTGACCACCTGGGTTGCCACCTCCAGAGAGTCTACGCACAGGTGAGGCATGGCCCCGTGGCCCCCCTTGCCGATGATTTTGATTTCAAACCGCGTCATGGACGCCATCAGCGGGCCGGCCTTTACGCCGATTGTCCCCTCCGGAAGCCCCGGCCAGACATGGCAGCCGAAGCAGCAGTCGACTTTGGGATCCTCCAGCACACCGGCATCGATCATCGATTTGGCGCCCCCGGCAGTTTCTTCGGCGGGTTGAAACACAAATTTGACGGTGCCTCTCAGCCGGTCCCTGATTCCACGGATCGCCTTTGCCGCTCCAAGGGCCATGGCCATATGGGCGTCATGCCCGCAGGCGTGCATGACACCGGGGTGACCGGAGGCAAATGCGAGCCCTGTATCTTCGGAAATGGGAAGGGCGTCCATATCGGCTCGAATCAGCACCGTGTCGCCCTCGGACGCACTTTGAAGCGTTGCCACCACCCCGGTGCCGCCGACACCCGTCCGGACGGGGTAGCCCTCCCGGGATAGGAAATCGGCCAGATATCGAGCGGTCTTGTGTTCACGATGTCCGAGTTCCGGAATCCGGTGCAGGTCCTGACGAATGCGACAGATCAAATCCTTGTGCTCTTTAATGAGAGGCTTGAAATCCATCCGCTTGTCTCCTTGAAAGGGTTCGGCGTTCAGCGTTCAGGGTTTGATGGTATAAAATTCGAGCGGCGAATGCAAGCCGGCAGCATCATAAATCGTAACCGTTCACGGGCTCACGTTGACGTAATTTCAATTTCTTAGTGCTCAATGATTGCCTTCGATGCCCCATCATTTTTTGAGTGGAAACGTGGAAACATGGAACCCGGCGCAATTCTCCGTTAACCTCTGAACCTTGAACCTTTGAACCCCTGAATGCTTACCATAATTCTTGCTTGTTGCCGTAAGCTGTGGTATTTTCTTGCAATATGAAACAATACGTCGTAGATGAGCTCCGGCCGGCCGATTACGAAAAAGTGAAGCGGCATCTGGATGACACCGCCGAGACCGGTTCGCTCGACGGGGTCTATTGGATTCCGGTCCGCACCTCTCTGCTCACACCCGAGCAGGCAAGACACAAGGATTGTCATCCCCTCTGTTTTGCTCTGTGCCTGGATCGGGACCGTCTTTGCTGTGAGTTGTTGCTCCGAACCCATCACCGGATCCGGTGCACCTGCATCGATTACGCAACCGTAAAACAGCGGAACTGGATCATCCGGCAGGTGGACGCCATGTTCAAGGCACTCGATATCAAGATATGATGCCGAAGATAAAACGATAGCCGTGGAAGAAATCTCTCAAAGCCGACGTTTAAAAATCGTCGGCATCCTGCATACGATGATTGTGGTGGTATGGACGGTTTTTTCCACCATTTTCTTCGGCATCCTCGCCATCCTCGCCTCCTTTTTCGACCGCAAAGGAAACCTTTGCCATATCGTTGCCAGATCCTGGGGGCGATCGATCCTTTTTGCGGCTCGAATCAAAGTCACGGTGACCGGGCTTTCCGATATCGACCCCTCCAGGTCCTATATCTACATGTCCAACCACCAGAGCAACTTCGACATACCGGTTTTGCTGTCGCACCTGGCCGTTCAGTTCAGATGGCTGGCCAAGGCGGAATTGTTCCGGATACCGCTTTTCGGCATGGCCATGAGGCGCTCCGGCTACATCAGCATCGATCGTACGGACAGGCGGTCCGCCTTTCGAAGCCTGGAGAATGCGGCAGAGATCATTCGAAACGGCACCTCTGTGATGATTTTTCCGGAGGGAACCCGAAGCCGGGACGGCAGCATCCAAGCCTTCAAGAAAGGCGGATTCGTCCTGGCGGCAAGTTCCGGAGTTCCGATCGTACCGATCGTCATGCATGGGACTCACCGGATCATGCCGAAGGATCGACTGGAAATAGCGCCGGGCAGCGTATCCGTTCAGATTCAGAAGCCGATCGACACTTCGGGTTACACCCGAAAAACCAAAGACGACCTGATGGAGAAAGTAAGGGAGACCATCTGCGAGGCTTTCGAGAGAGGAAACCTGGAAAGAACATGACGTTGAAAATTATCCCGCTGGGCGGCCTCGGTGAAATCGGCCTCAATATGATGGTTTTCGAGTACGGCGACTCGCTTTTTGTTGTGGATGCCGGACTCATGTTCCCTGAAGACTACATGCTGGGAATCGATTACGTGATTCCCGATATGACCTACCTGAAAGCGAATCGATCCAAAATTGCCGGCATTGTTCTCACCCATGCGCACGAAGATCATATCGGAGCCATCCCTCACCTGCTGAAAGACATCGGTGCTCCTGTGTTCGGCACGCCTTTTACCATCGGGCTCGTTCGCCATAAACTCGATGAATTCGCAGTCAGCTACACCGGGCGATTGCACGAAATCAACCCCGGCGAGACACTGAAAATAGGCGTTTTCACCCTCCAATTCATCCGAGTCAGCCACAGCGTCGTAGACGGAGTCGGGCTGGCCATCGAAACCCCCCTGGGAATCGTCATTCATACAGGAGATTTTAAAATCAGCCCGACCCCCATCCCGGGAATGGGTACCGATTCGCATGCATTCGCGCGCTTCGGAGACAGGGGGGTGCTTGCACTGCTTTCAGATTCGACGAACGTGGAGAAGGAAGGGCGCACCATCTCGGCGGTCGAAATCGGAAAAACGCTCTCGAAGATCACGGAAGGGAGCAAAGGGCGCATCATCATTTCTCTTTTTGCTTCAAATATCGCTCGAATCCAGCAGATCGTCCACATCGCCGAATCGAGAAACCGCAAGATCATCTTCAACGGCAGGAGCATCGAGGTCAGCGTAGAGATCGCCAAAAGACTCGGCTACATCGATATTCCTGAGGGAATGGAAATCGAAATCGCCGAATTGAACGACCATCCGGACGATGAAGTCATCATCGTCACCACCGGCAGCCAGGGGGAGCCGATGTCGGCGCTGGCAAGAATGGCGGGCGGAACCCACCGGCAGATTAAAATCCGGGAGGGAGACACCGTTATTCTCTCCTCGAAGTTCATCCCCGGAAATGAAAAAGCGATTGCAAGCATCATCAATCGCCTCTACAAACGGGGGGCAGACGTTATCTATGAAAAGATTTCCGCCATCCACGTCTCCGGACATGCGTTTCGAGATGAATTGAAAGAGATGATCCAGCTCACGAGGCCGCGGTTTTTCATCCCCATTCATGGGGAATACCGGCATCTGATCCTTCATGCCCGCCTGGCCGAAGAGATCGGGATCGAAAAAAGCAAAGTAATTATTGCAGAAAATGGACAGATCGTCGAATTTGACGAGTCCGGTGTACGGGTAAAAGACGAGGTCGTCACCGGCCGCGTGCTTGTAGACGGCAAGGGCATCGGCGACGTCGGCCGAAGCGTGCTGAAGGAAAGAAGGGTCCTTTCCGAAGAGGGTCTTGTGGCGGTGAAAATGGCCTTCGATGAGGAAACCGGCATTGTCATCTATGGACCGGAAATCGATTCGCGCGGTTTTGTGTTCGAGACCGAAACCGGACACCTGCTCGAAGATGCCATCTGCGTAGTTCTCGAAATCGTCGAAGAGATTCCCCCGGACGACGTCAACCGGGTCAGTCTCATCCGTGAAAAGGTCCAAAGAGCGCTCAAGCAGTATTTTTACTTTACCATCGGAAGGCGTCCGGTTATATTGCCGTTCATCATCGAAGTGTGACCTGAACACTTACCCGGAGGACTGCCATGCGAAGGGAAATCGCCGGAATCCTGCTTTTCTTCCTGCTCATCCTGACGTTGATGAGCCTTCTTTCCTTTAACCCTGCCGACCCGTCCTTCTTCCATGTGAAAACTGCTCGAGGCATCCACAACATGTTCGGTATGCTCGGCGCTTATCTTTCCGGTACGCTGATCGGGCTTTTCGGAATCGGTGCATTCTGGATTCCCGTTCTGATGCTCTTTCTGAGCATCCATTTTTTCGGCGACCGAACCTATAAGGAGCTGGCCAAAATCGTCGCAGGAGGACTCCTTCTCCTGATCGCCACCGGGAGCCTGACGGCCGTTTATCGTTCGACCTATGAGTTCTTCGGCACCCGGTTTTCCGCAGGAGGCATCATCGGGTCCCCCCTGAAGAGTCTCCTCGTCAAATATTCCAACACATCCGGCGCCACCGTCATTCTGTTGGTTCCATGGGTGGTGGGATTCATTCTTCTTACGGGATTTTCTTTTCTCACCTTTGCAAAACGGGTGAAGAGTGCGGGTTTGTTTCTGAAAAACCGCATCCCGGTTCTCATGAAAAGGTGGAGTGAGCGCCGAAAGGCGTCGGAAGCAGGCGAATCGGCTCCGCTGAAGCAGGCGTCCAAGAAGAAAAGAAAGATCGAAATCCACGCCCCCACCCCGAAGCCGGTCAAAGATGTACCGGTTCCGAAGCAGGACGTTTTCGAATTCATGCGGGCCGATGCCGGTTTTCAGATGCCGCCGGTCAGCCTCTTGGAAAACCCCGAGAGAAGATCCACCCGGGCGGATGAAGAAAACCTTCAGATGCAGTCGAAGCTGCTGGAAAAGAAGCTGATGGATTTCGGCGTAAGCGGCGAAGTCGTTGCCGTCACACCGGGACCGGTAGTCACCACTTTCGAATATGAACCGGCCCCGGGGGTCAAAATCAACAAAGTGGTCAATCTCACCGACGATCTGGCCCTCACCCTTCGAGCCGAAAGCATCCGGATCGTCGCTCCGATTCCCGGAAAGGCCGTGATCGGGATCGAGATCCCCAACGCGGCCCGCGAGACGGTCCGGTTCAAGGAAATTGTCGTCTCTACCGCTTTTGAAAAATCGAAATCCAGGCTGACCCTCTGTCTTGGAAAAGATATCGTCGGAAACCCGGTGACGGCGGAGTTGGACAAGATGCCGCATCTTCTCATCGCCGGCGCCACCGGTTCCGGAAAGAGTGTGGCCCTCAATACGATGCTTTGCAGCATCCTGTACAAATCGCCCCCCGATCATGTCCGCTTCATCATTATCGACCCCAAACGCATCGAACTCTCGATTTACGACGGCATCCCCCATCTCATCACCCCCGTCGTCACGGATGCGAAAAAAGCCACCCATGCGCTTTTCTGGGCGGTGCGCGAAATGGAGCGCCGCTATGAGCTGCTCTCACAAGCCGGCTCTCGAAACATCCAACAATACAACCACAAGGCGGCAAAAGGAGGTACGGAGGAATCCGAACATCTCCCCTACATCGTCATCATCATCGATGAGCTTGCGGATCTGATGATGGTCGCCTCAAGGGATGTCGAAGTCGCCCTCACCCGCCTTGCCCAGATGGCCCGGGCATCCGGAATCCATCTCATCCTGGCCACCCAGCGGCCTTCGGTGGACGTCCTGACCGGTGTCATCAAGGCCAATTTCCCGACTCGTTTGTCTTTTCAGGTTTCCTCAAAGACCGATTCCCGAACCATTCTCGATACCAACGGCGCGGAAAACCTGCTGGGCAATGGAGACATGCTGCTTTTGCCTCCCGGAACCGCAAAAATCCAACGGATCCACGGCGCCTACATATCCGAGGCCGAACTGACAAGGATCACGGGTTTTCTGAAGGATCAGAAAAAACCGGAGTACGACGCCACCGTCACAGAGGCACCGGCACCGGGGAAAGAGGATGAGGATTCGGAAGGATTCGACGAAAAATACGACGAGGCGGTAGCCCTGGTCACCAAAACCGGCCAGGCATCGATCTCCATGGTGCAAAGACACCTGCGCATCGGCTACAACCGGGCGGCAAGGATCATCGAAGTCATGGAGAAACAGGGAATCGTCGGCCCTTCGGACGGTGTCAAACCAAGAGAGGTCCTGGTAACCGGCTACAGCGATATGCCGTGAAGAAGGGATCAGGGATTAGGGATATAGGGATGTAGACCCCGAATTCCGACCCCCCTCCCCTGCCTCCCCTAATCCCTACATCTCTACATCTCCAATCCCTCAAGTTTTTCCATTAACGACCGATAACTATGGAAGCGCCTTCCGGGGGCGATTGTTTGCAATTCTCTGCAATCCTTGAAGCTTTTTGTAAATTACCGATCGACTGGTTCGGACGCAAAGGAGATTGAATGGACATTGCATCATTTACGGGGATTCTCTCCGGAGTGGGGCTCATTGTGACTGCCATCATCTTGGGGGGCGACGTACACAACTTCATCAACATTCCGAGTGTGATGATCGTTTTCGGAGGAACCACCGCCACCACTCTGCTGACCTTCCAGTTCGGAGATGTCGCAGCCGCCTTTCGGGCCGCCTATTTCGTATTCACCGAAAAAAAGGAGGATCCCAATCAGATGGTTTCGACAATGATACGCCTTTGCCATATCAGCCGGCGCCAGGGGATCCTGGAGCTGGGCGACGTCAAGACCAAATCCAGGTTCCTGAAAAAGGCCTGCGGTCTGATTGCCGACGGCTCCTCGGAGGAAGTGATCCGGTCGGCGCTCCGGACAGAAATCGAATCCTTGAAAATGAGACATTACGTGGTACAGGATGTTTTCAGGAAGATGGGCGCCTACTCCCCCGCTTTCGGGATGCTCGGAACGCTCATCGGGCTGGTTCAGATGCTCAGCAAGATGCAGAATCCGGCAACCATCGGCCCCTCCATGGCGGTCGCACTGTTGACCACCTTCTACGGTTCCCTGCTTTCCACCATGTTCTTTCTTCCCATTGCAGGAAAGTTGAGGGCAAGGACGGTTCTGGAGGTCATCAACCTAGAGATCATGTTCGAGGGGGCGATCTCAATCCTTGAAGTGAACAACCCGATGATCGTTTATGAAAAATTATCCTCCTATATCCCGGCAAGGCTTCGAAAACCGCTCAGCAACATGAGGACGGCATGACAGATGAGTGAAAACGGTACCTTGAACGGCAGTCTCGTCGATTCATCCGACTATAACGAATGGATGATCACCTATGCGGATCTGGTGACGCTTCTGCTGGTTTTCTTCATCCTTCTGTATTCCATATCCAGTCTCAACCTCGAAAAATTCAAACGCGCCGTCCAATCGATTCAGACGAGCCTTGGGGAGACAAATCCGAAAGTGGGTCTGCTCGAGCTTGCCGATGTGGCGGAATCGAAAGATCAGAGCTTCACCATAGAGGACCTGACCGGGCTGCGGGCGCGCGAGCAGGATATGCTGAAGTCTCTCAATGAAATGATCGCAGACAAAAACCAGAGTGAAAACATCCTCGTCTATGCAAAGGATGGAAAGATCATCATTCAGATACGCGGCACGGTGCTTTTTTCATCCGGCTCCGCCGAATTCAGTGACAATGCCGTTCCGATTCTCAATGAAATCGTAAACATCATCCAGACGTATCCCGAATACAACGTAAACATCAAGGGACATACGGACGATATCCCCATCGAAACACCGCAATTCCCCTCGAACTGGGAATTGTCCGCGGTTCGGGCCACCACGGTTCTGAAGTTTTTGATCTCCGGGGGGATCAATCCGCATCGGCTGACTGCGACAGGATACGGAGAACTTCTTCCGCTGGTGTCCAACGATTCGACGGAAAATCGTGCAATCAACAGGAGGGTTGAATTTGTTCTGGAAAAAAGAGACAAATAGATTGAAAGGACTGAAAACAGCGTTCACGGTCCTCTTCCGGAGCGATGAGGAACCTGCACGCGAGATGTTCGAGTTCCACTCAAGGGAGCGGCGGAAGTGGTTTCGGGTCAGACCGTCGGCGGAAGCCCCTGTTTTGCTCCGATTCGACGACCGCCGGTGCGAGATTCGGGATATCGGAGCCGCAGGTTTATCGTTTGAAACCGATAAGCTTACAATCGGCGAGATTCGAACCGCAGAGCTTGAACTCCCTGGGCTGGATTCTTCGATCCGGGTGCCAATGGAAATCATCTCTATCGACACCAGAAACGTATGTCACTGCAGGTTCAGGGCCATCGAAGAGGATGCGGTGGAGAAGATTCATCAGTATGTCCTGAGAAGGCAAAAAGAAATCCTTCGGGAAAACAAACGAACCTCCGGCAAAAAGAAAAAAGCATTGCAAATCGGAGAATAATGGCGGCCCGAAGCCGTTGCCCTGTTCGGCTCTACCCTCGCCCTGCGAAATTTCGAGCATTCGAGATCGGTTTCCCCGGGAAATCGCCCCCATGCTTGGCCGCGGTTGAAATGTCTCCGCAAAAGAGATAAAATCTCTCCGCCCAATGGAGTTTCGGCTCCACCGTCTTTTCCGACGAGCCGGGCGACCTGACGGAAATCTAACGAAAATCGAATCTTCTTCTCACACAAAACCTGCACAAGGATGACCTGCGCTGTGGTTTCGACGGAAAATTACCGAATCGAAAGGAATTGTCGATGTCCAGAGAAAAAATTTTAGTCGTCGACGACGAAGAAGACATTCTCGAACTGGTAAGACATCATCTTGCACGCGAGGGGTACCCTGTCGTTTGCGCTGAAACCGGTGAAACCGCACTGAAAAAAGCGAAATCGGAAGCGCCGGATCTGATCGTTCTCGATCTCATGCTCCCCGGAAAAGACGGGCTTGAGATTACAAAGATCCTGAAGAACGAACAGGATACGAAACATATACCGATTGTGATGCTGACGGCAAAGGGGGAGGAGGCCGATGTGGTGTCCGGCCTGGAGCTGGGCGCCGACGACTACATCACCAAACCTTTCAGCCCCCGGGTTCTCCTTGCACGGGTTCGAGCCGTCCTGCGGCGGCGGCCGAAGGAGTTCTCGGAGGATCCGGACATCCTTCAGATCCATGGGATTCAAATACATCCCGGACGGAGACTCGTGACGGCAAACGGCGCTGCGGTGGAACTGACCTTTACTGAATTTCAGGTCCTTTATTTTCTTTCGCGGAGGCCGGGTTGGGTTTTTACAAGAAATCAGATCGTGGATGCGGTGCGTGGAACCGATTATCCGGTGACGGACCGGTCCGTTGACGTCCAGATCGTCGGGCTCCGCAAGAAATTGGGCGCGTGCGGGAAATACATTGAAACAGTTCGGGGCGTGGGTTACCGTTTCAGTGAAGGCCCATGAAGAAACGAAAAAAGCTCATCTGGCGAATCTATCCTTCCTTCCTGCTCGTCACGATCCTTTCTGTCGCTGCGGTCACCTGGTATGCCTCCGGATCGCTTCGGCATTTCTACTATGAACAGACAGAGACGGATCTATTGGCCCGCGGCCGCATCCTGAGCAGGCAAATTGCAGGGTTGCTTCAGCCGCTCGATCCGGATGCCCTGGACGCTCTCTGCAAAGATACCGGAAGAGCCTCCGGGACTCGCATCACCGTCCTTTCAGAATCCGGGCAGGTCATCGGTGATTCGGACAGAGACCCGAAAAGAATGGAGAATCATGCCGGCCGGCCGGAAGTGATTTCAGCATTCTCGGGACGGGTCGGCTCGGCAATCCGCTTCAGCGACACACTTCATAAAAAGATGATGTACGTTGCAGTTCCCATCATGGGGGATCGATCGGTTTCCGCCATCCTCAGGACCTCCATTTCGGTCTCCAGCATCGATCGTACCGTCCGTTCCCTCCAGATGCGGATTGCTCTCGCAGGCGTGCTTATCGCCGCTGTCGTCGCCGGGATCAGCCTGTACATTTCCCGCATGTTGAGCCGTCCCCTGGTTGAAATGAAGAAAGGGGCGGTCGAATTTGCTGGGGGAAACCTCCGCCATCGCCTGCCCTCGCCTCCTTCCCGCGAGCTTTCCGAGTTGACGGAGGCATTGAACCGGATGGCAGCCCAGCTCGACGAGCGTATCCGGACGATCGTCCGTCAACGAAACGAACTGGAAACCGTTCTCACCAGCATGGATGAGGGAGTGATCGCCGTCGACACCGGCGAGCGCATCCTCAGCATGAACCGGGCCGCCTTCGATATTTTTCGACTAGATGCAGGCGACATCAAGGGGAAAATGATCCAGGAGGTCGTTCGAAACAATGAACTGCTGCAGTCGGTCATCCAGGCCCTCTCCGGCGGTACGGCCGTCGAAAAGGATATCACACTGTATCAGAACAGGGAGCGAATCCTCAATGTCCATACCCTGCCCTTGAAGGGAGCCGACCAGGAGCCGATCGGCATCCTTACGGTTTTAAAGGATGTGACACAGATCCGGAGATTGGAGACCATGCGGCGGGACTTTGTGGCAAACGTATCTCATGAAATCAAAACCCCCCTGACCGCAATCAAGGGATACGTCGAAACCCTCCACAGCGGTGCTGTGGACGATCCCGAAGAATCCAAGCGGTTTCTCGGCATCATCGAAAAACATGTCGACCGGCTTTCATCCATCATCGACGATCTGTTGAAACTGTCCAAGATCGAGATGGAAGACGAAAACAGGAAATTCGCCCTGGAGGAGCATCCTCTCAAAGGCATCCTCCTTTCCGCCATCCAGGTTTGCCAGTCCAAGGCGGATGCCAAAAATATCCGGATGTTTTTGCAGTGTGAAGACGGCCTGAGGGCAAATGTCGATCCCCATCTGATCGAACAGGCCGCGGTCAATCTGTTGGACAATGCCATCAAATACAGCGATCGGGAAGGTTCCGTCCAGGTGGAAGTCCGGTCGGACACGTCGGAAATTCTCATCGGCTTCAAAGATCGGGGAATCGGCATCGCAAGAGAACATCTTCCCCGTCTTTTCGAACGATTTTACCGGGTGGACAAAGCCCGAAGCAGAAAGGCGGGCGGCACCGGCTTGGGTCTTTCGATCGTAAAGCATATCGCCCATGCACACGGCGGTGCTGTAACGGTGGAGAGCGCCCCCGGAAAAGGAAGCACCTTCAGCCTGCATCTGCCGAAACCCTAAACGGACGTAAGAAGTCAGAAGTCGGAGGTCACGCAAGAGCAAGACCCCCTCACCTCGCCACCAGCGGTTCCCCCACCATGGCCCAAAAGGGGATGGCGATAAACACCACAGCGAAGGCCGCAAGGGTCATGAGAATACCGAATCGAAAAATTTCCTGTGCGCTCAAATATCCCTTCTCATAGACCACAAGCGACGAAGCGCTTTGTGCCGGGTAGTAGAGAACGGCGTCTCCGGCGATGGTAACCATCAGGCCGCAGAGGAGCGGATTGAGACCCGTCAGCGTGCCGATCGACATCGCAATCGGGATGGTGATCGCCAGAAATCCTGTGATGCTGGGGATCAAAAGGCGGATGGGGGCTGCCGATGCGACCAATACCGCCGCAACCAGGAGCGGGTGCTTGTCCATCCAGGGGAGGCTTTCCACAATGAGCTTTGCCGTCCAAGCCACTGCACCGCTTTTTATCAGGGCATCGGCCAGAGAGAGCGAGGAAGCCAGCACAAAAAAATTTGCCCAGCCCACATTCCTTTCGAACTCTTTCCAGGAGAGGACACCGATTCCAGGGGACAGGAGGCAAATCCAGGCAAAGACAGCAGGAAGTGAGGGATCCATGTGGTGCCAGGCATCCGTCAACCAGAGGACGGATGCCCCTACCGTGATCAGTGCCGTCCGGAATTCCGCAGCCGTTATCGGTACAGGCTCGGGGTCATGGGCCGCCCGCAGGCCTCCTTCGAATCCGGAGCGATAGATCCAGTAAATGAGACCGGCGCCTGCGATCAGCAGGATGAAGTAAGGAACGCTCATCAACACAAACCAGCGTCCCCACCCCACGCCCCCGACCAGAGCCGCAGCCAACACCGGGGTGATACCGCCTGTAAGGAGCATGGTGGAAGCCAGCCGGTTGATCGAGCTCAGGGCGATCATAATCGCCCGGGACAAGGGCGAATGGCGTGGAACATCACCCAGCTCCAACGCCTGTTCATAGACATAAACAAGAATTCCGGAGCGGGTGGTCGCGGAAGGAAGCAAGAGAGTCAGCAATGGGAAGGAGGCCAGCATCTGGATGAAGAGAGTCCGCGGATTTCCCTTACAGCTTTTCAGGGATCGCCGGGCGATGCGTTCGGCAAGCCCGCTCTTGTATACGGCAAGGCCGATGGTCAACACACCGATCAGAAAGTATGCGACCGGCTGGGCGAATCCGACGAGTGCCGTTTTGATATCCGGCACCCCGCCCGAGAGTGCCAGCAAGACGATGACCAGCATGCCGGTAACCGCCATCGGCAGGACCTCCGTGCACCAGAGCCCGATGGCGAAAACCGCGATCGCCAGCACCCGTCTTCCTTCAGGACTCGGCCCGCCTTTGACGGGAAGGGCCGCAATGGCGATGCAAACCAGAGCAAGGACGCCACAGGCGATCAGAAGTCCGGTTTTCGGCGTTTCCCCGGCCTGCGGCTCGAGATGCATTTGATTTCCCAAATTTTACAATGCCTTGGGATGTTGAATACGGGTTCGCTTCACTCTTGTATGAAATGAATCTCTATATACGGCAAAGCGTGGATGATCAACAAAAATAGGGAGATTCATGGCACGCTCTGGAAAGATTCAGGCGTGTCCATCGGGGTATGTTAAAGAGACTCTATCGATCCGATGCCGCAAGCGGCACGGCAAGGCTGAAATTCCCGAAGATGGTTGCAGGCATCAGCTTCCGGTCTGAACGAAGGGCCTGCGGCGGTAATCGGACATATCATGAACCTTGTCCGAGTATCCGGAAATGAAATTCTCGGTCATCCGGTAGGCTTCATCGTCTGTGAACTGCTGCGGAGGGTGCTTGCAGAAGTAGGCCGAAGGAGCGATCAGGGCGCCCCCCTGCCCGCGGTCCAGGGCAAGCTTTGCACAACGGATCGAATCGATTGCCACCCCTGCGGAATTCGGTGAATCTTCAACCGAAAGACGCAGTTCGAGGTTCATCGGCACATCTCCGAAAAGCTTGCCCTCCATCCGGATGAAGGCGATTTTATTGTCCTTCTGCCACGGCACCCAGTCGCTGGGGCCGATATGGATATTTTCGCTCTCCAGGCGCCGCGCCGTAACGGATTGAACGGCCTCTGTTTTGGATTTCTTCTTGGAAATCAGACGGTGGCGATTCAACATATTCAAGAAATCGGTATTGCCGCCGGTATTTAGCTGGTAGGTGCGCTCCATCTTCACGCCCCGTTTCTTGAAAAGATCGGTCAGGATACGATGGGTGATGGTCGCCCCAAGCTGGGACTTGATATCGTCTCCCACGATGGGAAGGTTTTTCTCCTCGAAGCGTGCGGCCCATTTCGGATCGCTGGCGATAAAAACCGGTATGTTGTTGACAAAGGCGGCTCCGGAGGCAAGCGCACACTCCGCATAAAACTGAGCGGCTTTCTCCGACCCGACGGGCATATAGTTTACCAGAACGTCCGTTCCGGTATCTTTGAGAATAGCGACGACATCGCCCATTTCAGGTTCCGCGGCATCGGAGGCGACAAAGGTATATTTTTCTTCATAATCTCTCATGTGCTCCGAGATTCCATCCAGTACTCGACCCATTCGGACAGTAACACCCGATTCGGGAAGATCCGGGCAGAAAACGGTGGTGCAGTTCGGCAGGGCGAAGATGGCTCTGTTGACATCCTGCCCGACTTTTCGCTTGTCGATATCGAACGCCGCAACGACTTTGATGTCTCCCGGCGCATATCCTCCGATCTCCCAGTGCATCAATCCGATGGCCTCTTCGGCGGACTTGCTCCTGTAGTAATGCATTCCCTGAATCAAAGAACTTGCGCAGTTACCGAGACCTGCCACGGCGATTCTCACTTCACTCATTCCTACCTCCCCGAAATCGCGGTCACTTTCCATTGATCGAATCGAGAACTGTTATAGGGAGGAAGAAACAGGCTTTTCTTCTCCCCAATGAGATCATGGACATGTATACAGGCAATTTAATCCGGCTGCAAGCTTTTGTCAAATGTTCCGGCAGGTCTCCTGCAATTATCCAGTGGACCTGTTTTGCAGGCTGGATACAGGTACAGAGGAGTTGGGCTCTGTTAGAAACTACATGAACATCGAACATCGAACGTCCAACATCGAATTGCGGAATAAAATCAATTAATATGAAAAAAGTTTCTTTCTCGATCAAATGCCGGAAGCGTCACGGCTGGGCTTGTTCCTGGAGGCCCGGACTCTTTCCTTGGATCGAGAGCGTTGAAAAATACCTTCATTTGTGCAAAGCTTCTATCGATAGGTTGGAACACTTGGACCTCGGGTTCCGAATTTCGTGCTTCGAATCCCTCCGCCGGGCGGGATTGAAGAACCCTGCAGCCCCGGCAGCGGGATCTCCGCTTCGCTCCGACAAGCTGCAGGGAATCTTCGACCGTAAGGACTTTTTGTCTAATTTTTATATTCGCTCGCTAACCCCGCAGCAAGCTGCGGGGAATGCCCTCGGCCATGAGCTCGGGCCGAATGGCGCTCGCTGTTGCGGTTCAGGAGGAAGGCCAATGTTGTTCAGAAAAGAAAGGGAAGTCGGTAAACTCCTGGTCAAGCACCTCAACACGGTCGAGGAGTGCATTACGACCGGGATCCGGACAATTCAGGAATATCTTTCCGGAAACATCAAAGATGCAAAGGAGCTCGCCAAACAGGTGGATGCGATAGAAACCCGGGCCGATCTCATCCGGTATGAAATCCGAGACAAGCTGTACGCGGGCGCCTATCTTCCCCGGCTCCGGGAAGACATCTACCGGCTGATCGAAGGCGTCGATGAGGTTGCCAATGCCACCGAGGCTTGCTGCGACTTTTTTCTGAATCAGCGCCCCGATGTTCCCGAAGCGGTGAAGGCCGAATTTTCCAATGCCGTGCGGGAATCACTCGGCATCGTCGAGCCGCTGAAAGAAGCGTTCATGTGCTTTTTTGAAAAAGACTGCGAAAACGAAACGGCACGGCGTCATGTAAAGGAAGTCGGAGTCAAAGAATCGGATGTTGACCATATCGAATGGGATCTCACCAAGAAGATCTTTACCCTGGACGGGATCGACTTCGGCCGGAAAATCCATTTGAAGCTCTGTCTGAATGCCGTTACAGCCGTAGCCGATCAGGCAAAATATGCGGCAGACCACCTGGACTTGGTCATTCTGAAGTCCACGGTGTAAAGAATCAAAGAAGAATCATGCATTTTTCAGGGTTCAAAAAGAGATCGATCTCCTCTCCTTCCTCCTGCGGAAGATAATGCGGAACCTGTACTCGGATCGTCGTGCCGCCTGCGTCTACGAAAAAGTATAGAAAGTTCCCCAGATAGGCCTTGTGGGCGATTCTGCCTTTGAACCGATTCTTCATTTCCTGCCCCATGCCCGGGGAAATCACTTGCACATCTTCGGGACGTATGGAGGCAAAGACTTTTCTCCCCGGGGTTGTCGCGCTCACATCGGGTGTTTTGCAGACCATCGTCGCGCTGAAATCTGTCCGCACGATGACCTCATCCCTGCTCTTGCCGGCTTCGACAACCTCGGCGGCGATAAAGTTCATCGTTCCGATGAAGTCCGCTACGAATCGATTGACAGGCTTTTCATAGATCTCATGGGGGGTTCCGATCTGCACCACGTCTCCGGACTGCATAACGGCGACCCGATCCGAAATCACCATCGCCTCCGCCTGATCATGGGTGACATAGACCGAGGTGATCCCCATGCGTTTCGCCAGGCTCTTGATCTCGAATCTCATCTTTTCCCTGAGTTTGGCATCCAGGTTGCTCAGGGGCTCATCGAGCAGCAGCACCTTGGGATTCCTGACGAGCGCCCTGGCCAGAGCCACCCTCTGCTGCTGGCCTCCGCTCAATTGGCCCGGGTATCTTTCTTCAAGTCCGCCCAGACCGACCATCTCCAGAGCCTGCCGGGCCTTCTCCTGGATGGTCTTTTTCGGCATCTTCTGGAGCTTCAGGCCGTATGCGATATTGTTGAGAACCTTCATATGAGGCCATACCGCATAGTTCTGAAACACCATGCCGATGCCCCTTTTCGAGGGCTGGACGAATCCATTCGAAAGCATCGGCTTGCCGTCGATGACGATGTCTCCCTCCTCCGGCTTCTCGAGCCCGGCGATGCAGCGCAGCGTCGTTGTCTTGCCGCATCCGCTCGGACCGAGCAGCGTCAGCATTTCTCCCCGGCTTACATCGAGTCGGATGCGATTGACGGCAACGACTTTCTTATAGCGTTTGAACAGGCCTCGGATTTCGATGAATGCCATTGAAACTTACTCTCCTCATGCACTGCCCGGACCCCAGGCGGCCTTTAAAATCCCCCCGCCGATTCTTGCGATGATCAGCAGAAGGATGAAGGTGATTACGATCATCAGAAACGCCATGGCTGCGGCGATTCCGAATTCCATACCGCGATGCCAGTTCAGATAAATCCCGATCGGCAGTGTTTCCCACCCCCCTCGATAGAGGAAGATGGCAGTCGAAATCTCCTGGAAGGCCATGATGAAAAACATCACGACACCGACGAGCACCCCCTTGAGCAGCAGAGGCAAGGAGATAAAGAAAAAAGTTCTGAGCTTGCCCGCTCCGGATACTTCCGAGGCTTCTTCCAGCGAACTGTCGAGCTGCAGGTAGGAGGAGTGCGCCATCCGCAAGAAATACGGCAGCCGCCGTGCAACCAGGGCAAGCGGCATGATGATCCAGTGGGTGGCAAGGGGGATGTCTTTCCAGAAGGCCAAAAGATAGCTCACACCGACGGCAATCCCTGGAAACGCCAGCATCAGCGTGATCACGAAATCGAGCAGATTTTTGCCCCGAACCTGCGTCCGGACGATGAGGTAGGCTGCCGGAAGCCCGAAGGCGATCCCAAAGATCAGAGCGACACCACTGAAAAGGAAGGAATTTTTGATCAGCCCGGGAGACTCCAGGAGAATCAGCTTGAAATTTTCAAGCGTCCAGTAGGTTGGGAACGGCTCGAAAACCCACCTGCGGGAAAATGCGGAGAGGCCGAGCACGATCGGGATGAGCAGAACCAGGGCTGCAATGAAAATCATGTAGAGATATGCACCCACCTTCAACAAGAGCACCGGTTCGATCACCCGCCCCTCGGCGGTCGTTCCCTTGGAGAGGCCGGTATACTTTTTCCGCTCCACCCATCGTCTTGCAAGCAGAAAAAGGGCGATGCAGACCGTTGAGGAAACGACCACCGCCACGATCCCCATGTACTTGCGATGCATGTCGGTGAAGTGATAGGCGATATTGATGTAGGCGACCGAGGGAAGAAAGTCCACCTGCCCCAGGATCAACGGGGTGAGCCAGTCTGTAAACGGCCATAGAAACACGATGACGGCCCCCGCCAGGTAACTGGGCGTGCAGAGGGGCAAGGTGACGGTCAGAAACCTCCGGAAGCCGTTTGCCCCCTCGACTTCGGCAGCCTCTTCCAGGGCGGGGTCGATGTTGGTGAAACCTGCCGAAAGGCTCAGGACGATGAAAGGGAGCATATGCAGAGCCTGGATGAACACCAGGCCGTGGAGCCCATAGATGAAATTGATGGGTGTTTTGATCAGACCCGTCTCCATGAGGAGAAGGTTCACGGTCCCGTATTTTCCTAAAAAGATGATGAATGCGAAAATGCCGGCATAAGCGGGCAAGACAATCGGAAGCAGGATCAGGGCGGTGAATACGGTTTTACCCCGCTGCCTGTAGCGTGCCAGGATGTAGGCAAGCGGAACCCCGAATACGGTGGACGCCAGGAGCACCAGCGTGCTCAGCACCAGGGTGTTTCCGAAGGTCTTCAGATAATAGGTTTCCTGGAAAAACTCGATGTAATTCTTCAGTCCCCATGCCCCGGTTCCTGCGATCTTGAAGCTTTCAATGACAAGAATCGACAGGGGATAGATCACAAGCAGCGACAGGACCGACCACAGGAGCACTGAAAGAAGCGCATTGCCGCGAGACATTCCGGAATCCTTTGCTGTTCAAAATAGAAGGTTCAAAGGTCTTTCCGCCCCGCGGCGGATGACCTTTGAACCCTCAAACCGGTTATTATCTACTGGGCCGCAAGAAGCGCGCGCGCCTGCGTTGCAGCCAGGCGGGCGCCCGCATAATCGCCGTCGGTCTCGAAGAGCTTTCGGGCTTCCTTTATCTTCGCCTCGGCCTTGGATGCGTCCAGCTTCCGGGCTTTGGCGGCACTTACCTCGCCCTCGACTTCCTCGATCAGAAAGAGGCTGCTCTTCAGCTCGCCCCATTTTCGATAGATCTCGTATTCATAGACACGGTTGACCTCATCCCATCTTTTGGTGGCAAGATCCAGGTCGTACTTGATGAAGTCGACCTTCAGGTCCCAGAATGCATCGACGCCCAGGGCCGATTTCGCGTGTTTGGCCATGGAAACGCCTTCCTTTTCCCACTGCGAAAACCGGATATCGGTCCTTGCCGGAAAGTAACCCCCCTCCAGCACGTATTTCTGCCCGTCCATGCTGAAAAGCCAGTCCAGAAAGATCTTGCCGGTGGCTTCGTTGGGCGCATTCTTCAGGAGTGCCACGGCTTCCGGCACCAGGATCGTTTTATCGGGAAGAAGGTCGCTTACCGGGTATCCGTCTCTGCGTGCAACCATCGCATTCATCTGCGGCTGCGCAAGCCCGATGGGAACTTCGCCGCGGTTTACGATATGGGTCGTATCGGTGCTCCCGGTCGAGAACCGGGGCGCCTGCGCGGCCAACAGCCTGAGGTATCCCCAGCCTTCCTTCTCCCCCAATGACTGGAGGAGAATCTCCACCATTTCATGCATCGTTCCGGAAGCATAGGGGAGCGTATATGTGACGTTTCCCCTGTATATGGGGTTGACAAGATCCTTCCATGTTTTCGGCGGGGGCAGCCTCAGGACTTTCAACACCTTCTGGTTGTAAAGGTTTGTGACGATCCAGGGCGAGAAACAGGCCCAGTAGTCGCCATCGTCCTTCACCTTCATTCCCTGCCAATTGGCGGGGACCTTGTCCCCCTCTTTCGGTTTGTAGGGGACGATCCGGCCCTCTTTTTTCAGGACCTCATGCGCCGGCGCCCCTCCCCCCAGGAAAACGTCGGCATCCGGCTTGTCGCCCCACGCTCTTACTTTGTCTACGCACACAGGCCATCCGCCCGGCTGCACGAAAGTGATCTCCACATCCTTGCTGTAGGTCTTTTTATAGTATTCCTTGAATCCTTTGGTCAGGCTGTCGGATAACTCCTTGTAGATCGGGCCGATCCAGCCGACTTTGTCCTGCGCATGCGCGTTTGCTCCGAATGTCATGATCAGCAGCGCCGCCGAAAGGGCGGTAAACAAAGTTGCGGTCACGATACTTTTTTTCATTCCGGCCTCCTTTTCCTTCCCGATATCATCCCATGAAAAAATGAGCTTTTCTTCGTTCTCGATCGGGCACAATCCACATGGCTCGATTCTCAATCGACTCCTCTCATCACCTCCTTTTAAAGATTCTCTTTCTTACAATTCTGCGGACCCGGGCTTCTCGATGCAGGGCACTGGAATTGGATGCGGTAGGAAACGCGGTTCACAGCGGCACCTGTGGGCTTTTGTCAAACGATACCGGGTCGGAATTTTTTATCGTTATCAGAGGCGTGCCGGAGAAGCAACGAAAATTGTTTGCCGGACGGCAATTCCGAATACAATTCCGGATTGACAAATCCGGTAAACTTGAATAATGAGTGTCCGTCATTGCAAATACCGCCCGTCTTCCGCAAAAGGAAGGGCGATAGGAAGGAGATGGAGCTTGAACCTTTTAGGAAGTTCCTTTAAATTGGGAGCCGGTCTTGCCGTCTGTGCAGGCGTGGTGCTGTCTGCGCCTGCCGTGATTCCGGTTCTGGCAGGGATCATGCGTCCACTCGCAAAGGCCGCGATCAAGGGGGGAATCCTCGCGTATGAGGGTTTCAAAATAACTCTGGCCGGAGCCAGAGACACCTTTGAAGATCTTGTCGCAGAGGCAAGGGCTGAAATCCACCCGGAGCAGCCCGAAAGCTCCGAATAAAACGAAGGCGATGCGAGTGTTCAGGAAATTTAACCGCTCCGACGCTCCAATTAAATTTGTTCTCGCTCGATCAAATCAAAAAACCTGCTTGAGATGACCGCCCTCTTCCGACCCGTCCTGAAGCCGCCTGTTCTATTTACCTGAGTTTTTCTTTCAAAATACAGGATTTGCATCATTTCCCGGAATCTTCGTCTCGACTAAAATTTTATCTTCTATCGATGATTGAAAGGAAGCCGAGCATGCCGAAGGCACTCCTGCCGCTGTTGGTCTCCGTTGCGGCCCTGCTCTCTATTGCATTGTCGCAACCGGCCGGTGCGCTGACCGAAGATGAGCTGAACAACGTGGAAGTTTACCGGAATGCCGCCCCCGGAGTTGTAAACATCATCTCGGTTGTGGTTGCCCATGATTATTTTCATTTTGCCCTTCCACAGGAGGGAACAGGCACGGGCGCAATCATCGATGAAAAGGGCTATATTCTCACCAATCACCATGTGGTTCAAAATGCAAAGCGCCTTGAGGTGACGCTTGTAGACGGGAGCAAATTGCCGGCCGAGCAGGTCGGTTCCGATCCCGAAAACGACTTGGCCGTAATCAAAATCGAGCCGGGCGATCGAAAGTTGACGGTGATTCCGATGGGGAGTTCAAAAGACCTGAAAATCGGACAGAAAACGCTCGCCATCGGGAACCCTTTCGGCATCGGACTGACATTGACCACCGGGGTGATCAGTTCATTGAATCGCGGCATCCGTTCGGAGAGCGGTTCGGTCATCGAAAATGTGATTCAGACGGACGCGGCCATCAATCCCGGCAACTCCGGCGGGCCGCTGCTCAACTCGAACGGGGAGATCATCGGAATCAATATGGCGATTCTCGGCTTGACCGGCGGAAGTATCGGAGTCGGATTCGCCATCCCGATCGATACGGTCAAAGCAGCGATCCCTCAAATGACTTCCGGCAAGTTTTACGACTATGTCAACCGTGCCGTCCCTCCTTTCTTGATCATTCTCCTCCTGTACCTGATTTTCAATCTGGTTCGGCGCAGGCTTTTTGTTCGGGATGCATCCCGATGACTCGGAAGCAGCGGAGGTTTGAAGGAATGAAGAAACGCATTTTTCTTTTTGCCGTTGTAGGGATGCTGGCAGGCGTTCCCTCGCCCGGCTTTCCTGTGACGGAAACTGAAGAGAACAATATCGCCGTTTATCGCAGGGTAGCCCCCGGGGTTGTCAACATCACCAGTGTCGCCGTGGAACGGCATCTTCTTTTCAGCATCGTTCCCAGAGAAGGGGTCGGCTCAGGCTCGATCATCGACACCGATGGTCATATCCTGACCAACTACCATGTCATCAAAGATTCACGTAAACTGGAGGTTACGTTAAGCGATGGGAGCAAATGGCCTGCCGACTTGATCGGCAGCGACCCCGACAACGATCTGGCGGTAATCAAGATCGGCGCACCGAAGAATAAGCTGACGGTAATCCCCATGGGCGACTCCTCAAATCTCATGGTGGGGCAGAAAGTGCTTGCCATTGGAAATCCTTTCGGGCTGGCGCAGACCCTGACCACCGGAATCGTCAGCTCCCTGAGCCGGAGCATCCGCGCAGAAAACGGAATGCTGATCGAGGACGTGGTTCAAACCGATGCGGCCATCAACCCCGGAAACTCGGGAGGTCCTTTGATCGATTCGGATGGGAAAATCATCGGCATCAATACGGCCATTATCAGCCCTACAGGAGCCAGCGTCGGGATCGGGTTTGCTACACCCGTAAACAGCGCAAAGAGGATCATCCCGGAGCTTGTCTCAAAGGGATACGTGTCTTATCCCTGGATCGGCGCCTCGGTGTATCCCCTGATACCCGAATTTGCACGAAGCCTCGATCTCAAGGTCGAAAGGGGTGCAATGATTGCTGAAGTCATTCAGGGAGGGCCTGCGGACCGGGCCGGGCTTAGAGGAGGCAACCGCGAGATAGAGATCGGAAACACCCTGGTCCCTGTCGGTGGAGACGTGATTATGGAAATGGACGAAAAGAAAATTGCGACTGCAGACGAATTGATCCGAATGATCCGCGACCGACGACCCGGAGATAAGATTGAATTGAAGATCCTTCGGGAAAACCGCTTTGTGCAGGTTTCGGTGGTTCTCGGAGAACGGCCCCGAACGAATTGATCGGACCTGCCTGCATAAACTGCATAAAATTCGAAATCCGAATGCCCCAAACTGTTGCAGTTTCATTCCTGATCCAATGTCGCACGTGTCGCACGCCGCAGGACCGGGCGCATATTAGAATCCATATAGACCGATAGATTCTTTCTATCGAAACTAACACGCCTCTAACACGAACCTAACAAACCGGAGTTAACTTCGACTCATTATCCGTTCGGGAATAAGGTTCAAACATGGCACCTTCAATCTTGATGATCTTTATTTTGCTCCTCTCCTCGGCTGCCTATTATCTCGGACGACGCCGGGCTTTTGCAGTCGCAGGAAAAGCCGGGCGCACCGGGCGCCTGCACTCGCGGCCGACCTACTACGGGATGCTTGCCGCCCTGTGGTGCGCAATCCCGGCACTGGTTCTTTTCGGATGCTGGATGGCTTTCGAAGAAAGCGTCATCACCCGTTGGGTGGTATCCGATTTACCGCAAGAGACCAGAAACCTGCCTGAAAGCAGGCTCAATCTGGTGGTAAACGATATCAAAAACGCAGTCACCGGCAACATCGTCGTGGATGAGGCCGGCCCGGAAATAGAAGCCGCCGCACGTCACTACAAACGCATCAGGGGGATCGGCCGGGCCGCCTTGACCGTACTGGTGCTTTTGTTTGGCTGCCTCGGATCGGTTGCGGTCTTAAGGAGAATCGGTCCGAAACTGCGGGCGAGAAATCTGGTGGAGGGGGCACTTAAGATGATCTTTGTCTCTTGCTCCACCATTGCCGTTTTTACAACGATCGGAATTGTGCTTTCCGTGATTTACGAAGCGATCCGTTTTTTCAAGGCTGTCCCTGTCACCGAGTTTTTGTTCGGGCTGGATTGGAGCCCTCAGATGGCCATCCGCGCCGACCAGATCGGATCGTCCGGGGCATTCGGTGCGGTTCCGGTATTTCTGGGCACGGCGCTCATCTCGGCGATCGCCATGGGGGTAGCGGTACCGCTCGGGTTGATGTCGGCGATTTATCTTTCCGAATACGCCGACAGAAGATTCAGGGACATTGCAAAGCCGCTGCTTGAAATCCTTGCGGGAATCCCCACTGTCGTTTACGGCTTTTTCGCCGCTTTGACTGTGGCTCCCCTCATCCGTCATGCCGGCTCCTCTGTCGGACTCGATGTCTCCTCTGAAAGTGCATTGGCTGCAGGGCTTGTCATGGGCGTCATGATCATTCCGTTTGTGTCGTCTCTTTCAGACGACGTGATCAATGCCGTGCCCCAGTCCTTGAGAGACGGCGCCTACAGCCTGGGCTCGACCAAGTCCGAAACCATCCGGAAAGTGGTGATCCCGGCCGCTTTGCCCGGAATCGTCGGCAGTTTCCTGTTGGCAATATCGAGGGCCGTCGGAGAGACCATGATCGTTGTCATGGCGGCCGGATTGGCGGCGAATTTGACGGTGAACCCGCTCAAGGCGGTGACCACGGTGACCGTCCAAATCGTCACCCTGCTGATCGGTGATCAGGAATTCGACAGCCCAAAAACGCTTGCTGCCTTTGCCCTCGGGCTGCTGCTGTTCTTCGTAACGCTTTGTTTGAACATCATCGCCCTTCGAATCGTCCGAAAATACCGGGAGCAGTATGAATGAAGATCGGAATGGAATGCTGAATAGAAGCAGAAGCATCGATACCGTAAAAACCGGGCTCGCGAAAAGGTACCGGGCAGAACGTCGATTCCGGCGGCTCGGTTTAGCCGCCATTTCCTGCAGCCTGATCTTTCTGGCGATTCTTTTCATCAGCATCGTCGGAAACGGATACACGGCTTTTGAACAGACCTTCATCCGGCTGGATGTATTTTTCGACCCGGAAACTTTGAACCGCCAGGATCTCGACACGGCCGACTACCCGGGGCTTATCAGAAAGACGCTGCAGGCGCAATTTCCCGATGCGGCGGGGCGAAAGGAAAGGCGGGCGCTCAATGCATTGGTAAGCTCCGGGGCTTCTTTTCAAATCCGCAAAATGCTGATGGAAAATCCGAGCATCATCGGGAAAACGGTACAAGTCTGGGTGCCGGCCGATGACGATGTGGATATGCTGAAAAAGGGCCGCATCGCAGTCGATGGCCCTGAAAGCGGCCGCCGCCTTAGCAATCGACAACTGGAATGGATCGCCTCCCTGGAAAAGGAAGGTAAAATTCGAAAGCAGTTCAATACCGTCTTTTTTACGGCCGGTGATTCCCGGGAACCTGAACTGGCCGGGATTCGAGGGGCTGTCTTCGGCTCCTTCTATATGCTGGCGGTGACGCTGCTCTTATCGTTTCCCATCGGGGTTGCGTCGGCGATTTATCTGGAGGAGTTCGCGGCCAAGAATCGACTGACCGATCTGATCGAGGTCAACATCAACAATCTTGCGGCGGTCCCTTCGATCGTATTCGGTCTTCTGGGGCTTGCGGTTTTTCTGAATTTCTTCTATCTGCCTCGGTCGTCTCCGCTGGTCGGCGGCCTGGTACTGACTCTGATGACCCTTCCGGTCATCATCATCGCGAGCCGGGCATCGCTGAAATCCGTACCCCCCTCCATCCGGGAAGCCGCTCTCGGGGTGGGCGCCTCGCAGATGCAAATGGTGCTCCACCACGTAGTGCCTCTGGCCCTGCCGGGCATGTTGACCGGCGCCATCATCGGTATGGCACGGGCACTGGGAGAGACCGCCCCCTTGCTGATGATCGGAATGGTCGCCTTCATTGTCGACATTCCGAGGGGCTTTACCGATCCTGCCACGGCTCTTCCGGTTCAGATTTTTCTTTGGGCCGACAGCCCGGAACGGGCATTTATGGAACGGACCTCTGCAGCCATTCTGGTTCTTCTGGTTTTCCTCATCACCATGAATGCAGCGGCTGTCATCCTGCGAAGAAAATTTGAACGCCGTTGGTAGACCCGATGACACATGATCGGAGAAAAAACCGAATACACACGATTTTCTAACATTCTGCTAATCTTTCTTCCTTATGTTTCAGTCTGCTCATGAGCGGGAGTTGAACGTTTCTTGAAAGCATCTGTTCTTTCGGATTTCAAACCATCAGGAGGTAAAGGGAAAATGAAAAAAGGAATTATTGTCGTATCTGCAGTTCTGTTTCTCTCTGCGTTTGCCGGTGGTGTACACGCCCAGTCGGCAAGAGATTACATCAGCATCGTCGGATCCTCGACCGTCTATCCGTTTGCAACGGTTGTCGCCGAACAGTTCGGTAAAACCACCAAGTTCAAGACCCCCAAAATCGAGTCCACAGGTTCGGGCGGCGGCTACAAGCTGTTTTGCGCGGGAGTCGGGGTCGAGCATCCGGATATCACCAACGCATCCAGGCGCATGAAGAAATCCGAGTGCGAAACCTGCGCCAAAAACGGGGTCAAAGAGGTCGTGGAGGTAAAAATCGGCTATGACGGCATTACGTTAGCGAATTCAAAGAAAACTGAACCGCTCAAGCTGACCCGCAAGGAAATTTTCCTGGCATTGGCCAAGGAGGTTCCGGATCCCAAGGGTGGAGACAAGCTCGTTCCCAATCCATACAAAACCTGGAACGAGATCAACTCCTCGCTCCCCAATAAAAAGATCGAGGTGCTGGGGCCGCCGCCGACCTCGGGCACCCGCGATGCTTTCGTTGAGCTGGCCATGGAAGAAGGGGCCGGTGAGATCAAATTCATAAAATCTTTGGACAAGAAAAAATTCACCTCCGTCGCCCAAACCGTTCGTGAGGACGGCGCCTACGTCGAAGCGGGTGAAAACGACAACCTGATCGTTCAGAAACTCGTCGCCAATCCGGATGCTGTCGGCATCTTCGGATTCAGCTTCCTGGATCAGAACACCGATAGAATTCAGGGGGCATATGTGCAAGGGGTGCAACCGACCTTTGAAAACATCGCAGAAGGCAAATACCCCCTGTCGCGCCCGCTGTTTTTCTATGTGAAAAAAGCCCATGTCGGCAAAATCCCCGGAATGATGGAATATGTCAATGAATTTACCAGTACGAAAGCATTCGGCCAGGATGGATACTTGTCGGAGAAAGGGATGATCCCGATGCCGGACAAGGAAATCAAACAGTACCAGGAAGCCGTCAAAAACATGGAAGCGATCTCCTGCGACGGACTGTAACGCGCAATTCGGATGGAAATAAAGATACAGACCGGTTCTTTCGCGCCGGTCTGTACCTTTTCGCAGGTATGCATCCAGCATGTTTGTAAAATTTGCATTCGAAAACAAACCGATATAGAGTTTCATCTTTAAAAGGTCTTAGCGATGCTGCAGATGGAAGCTGCTCCGGTAATAAAAAGAGAGGCTCCAGGGGGAACCGTGCAATTAGAGGGCTCTAAAACGGCGAAGAAGGAAAAAGGAAGAGGCCTCATCAGCCGGGAAAGGCGGGAGACCGTCGGCAGGCCCTTCGTCGAAAACCCGCGCATGAGCTGCCGCAGCCTCGATGTTTACTACGGGGCCAAGCACGCCATCAAAAACGTCTCATTGGATATCGGCCGTAACGAGGTAATTGCGCTGATCGGCCCTTCCGGATGCGGCAAATCCACCTTCATTCGATGCCTGAATCGGATGAACGACACGATCGAGGGATGCCGGGTGACCGGAGAAATCACGCTGGACGGACTAAATATCTATTCTGAAGATGTGGATGTCGTTCTTCTGCGGGCTCAGGTCGGGATGGTGTTTCAGAAACCGAACCCGTTTCCGAAATCGATCTACGACAATGTCGCCTACGGGCCCAGGATCCACGGGCTGGTACGAAACAAATCCGAAACCGACGAAGCGGTCGAAATCAGCCTCAGACGGGCCGGCCTGTGGGACGAGGTCAAAGACTGGCTCCATCAGCCCGGAACCAGCCTTTCTGGAGGCCAGCAGCAGCGGCTCTGCATCGCCCGAACCATTGCGGTCGATCCGGAAATCATTCTCATGGACGAACCCTGCTCTGCACTCGACCCGATCGCTACGGCGGTGATCGAAGATCTCATCGACGAATTGAAAAAGAAT